>NZ_FMCI01000289.1 GCF_900091845.1 Streptomyces sp. SolWspMP-5a-2 | reverse complement strand
TCCGGGCCCGGTCTCCGGGGACGTGCGGCCCTCCGCCAGGGCGCGCAGGGCCCTCGCCGCCTCGGCCGGGCCGGTCGCCGTCACGTGCGCGCGGGTCTCCATCCGGGTGCGGCCCGCCGTCGCGGTGTGGGCGAAGGCCGGGTAGTCGGCGGGGTCGAGGGCCTCCAGCGCGGCCGCGTACCCGGCGGCGCGCTCGCGCAGGGCGTCCGCGTTCCGCGCCGAGATCTCGAAGCCGGTGACCGTCACCGGACCCGACGCGGCCGGGGCCTCGGCGCGCTCCTCGGGCAGCGGCGGGCCGACGACGGCGTGCGCGTTGGTGCCGCTCATGCCGAAGGAGCTGACGGAGGCGCAGTCGCCGGACAGCGGCGACCACTCCCGCAGGCTCGCGGGCACGGTGATCCCGGTGCCTGACAGGTCGATCCGGGGGTTGAGGTGGCGGAAGTGGACGACGGGCGGCACCTGTCGGCGGGACACGCACAGCGTCGCCTTGATCAGTCCGGCGACGCCCGCGGTGCCCTCCAGGTGCCCGAAGTTGGTCTTGACGGCGCCGACCGGCAGCGGCGCGCCGCCGTTGCGCCGGCCCAGCGCGGTCGCCAGCGCGGCCATCTCGATCGGGTCGCCGAGGGCGGTGCCGGTGCCGTGGGTCTCGGCGTAGCCGACGGCGGCCGGTTCGAGTCCCGCGTCGGACAGCGCGGCCTCGATCAGGGAGACCTGGGCGAGGACGTTGGGGGCGGTGAACCCGCTGGAGCGGCCGTCCTGGTTGACGGCGGTCCCCCGGATCACGCCGAGGACCCGGTCGCCGTCGCGCAGGGCGTGGTCGAGGCGTTTGAGCAGGACCACGCCGACGCCCTCGCCGCGGGCGAACCCGTTGGCGCGGGAGTCGAAGGTCTTGCAGAGGCCGTCGGGCGACAGCGAGCGGGTCTCCTGGACCAGCCGCATGGTGGCGGGCGACATGATGAGGTTGGCGCCCGCGGCGAACGCGAGGTCGCACTCGCCGCGGCGCAGCGCCTGCACCGCGAGGTGGACGGCGACCAGCGAGGACGAGCAGGCGGTGTCGACGGTCAGGGCCGGGCCGGTGAGGCCGAGCGCGTAGGCCACCCTCCCGGCGGCGAAGTTGTGCCCGTTGCCGGTGGCCCAGTAGGCGTCGGGTTCGCCCTGGCACCACTCGCGGTAGTCCTGCCACATGACGCCGAGGTAGAGGCCGGTGCGGGCGGCGGCGAGGGCGTCGGCCGGGACGGCCGCGTGTTCCATGGCCTCCCAGGCGACCTCGAGGAGGAGCCGGTGCTGCGGGTCGAGGTGGCGGGCCTCGCGGGGGCTGATGCCGAAGAACTCGGCGTCGAAGTCGAGGACCTCGTCGAGGAATCCGCCGCGCTGCGGGACCCCGCGCCAGGCGTCGGCGAAGGGGCCCTTGCGGTGGTCGGGCAGCGGGCGCACGAGGTCGCGGCCCTCGGCCAGGGCGGTCCAGTAGCCGTCGAGGGTGTCGATGCCGCCGGGCAGCCGCAGCCCCGCGCCGATGATCGCGACGGGCTGGTTGCCCTGCCGCTCGCCGAGCTGCCTGCGCAGGGAGCGGATGGTGCCCAGGGCCCGGGTGAGCGGGGTCTGCCTGCCGCCCCCGGGGGTGTTCGTCTCGTCCATCTCTGGTCCTCGCGGTCGTGGCGGGGCGGAGGTCGGCCGGTCGGTCGGGTCGGTACTCACGCCTGCTCCCCGGGGTGGGTGATCTGTTCGGTGAGTGCCTTGGTGAGGGCGCGCGGGGTGCCGTAGGTCCACAGGAGGGTGGGTGACAGGCGCAGCCCGAAGGCGGCTTCGAGGCGGTTGCGGAGTTCGAGGCTCATCAGGGAGTCGAGGCCGAGGGACTCGAACAGGGCGTCGCGCTCCAGGCGTTCGGGGGCCAGCCGCAGGACGCGGGCGGCGAGTTCGCGGACCTTGGCCTCCACCAGGGCGGGGCGGGCCTGAGGGGGCGCGGCGCGCAGGCCGTCCGCGAAGGCGCTGCCGGTGGCGGGCCCGCCGTCGTCGCCGAGCCGGTCGTGCAGGTCGCGCCAGGCGCTGAGGGCGACCGTGTCGGGGGCGGCCTCGAACCAGCGGCGCAGGTCGAGGGGCAGGTAGCCGACGACGGGACGGTCCTGCGGCAGGAGCCGCGTGAGCGCCGCCCATGCCTCGCCCGCCGGGAAGGCGTCCATGCCGCGGTCCCCGAGCCGGGCCCCGGCGCGTGCGTCGCGGGCGGCGAGGCCGATGTCGGCGAAGGGTCCCCACTGGACGCTGAGGGCGGGCAGTCCGCGGCGGCGGCGTGCCTCAGCGGTGGCGTCGAGGTAGGCGTTGGCGGCGGCGTAGGCGGCCTGGCCCGCGTTGCCGACGAGGGCGGCGGCGGAGGAGAACAGGAGGAAGAAGTCCAGGGGTTCGTGGGCGGTGACGGCCTCCAGGGTGACGGTGCCCGCCACCTTGGGCTGGAGCACCTTGGTGAACTGACGCGGGGTCAGTGTTCCGATCGTGGCGTCGGAGACGACGCCCGCCGCGTGCGCGACGCCGCGCAGCGGGGGCAGTCCCCGGGCGCGCAGCCCGTCGAGTGCCTGGCGGACCGCGCCGCGGTCGGCGATGTCGCAGCGCAGGACGTGGACGGTGGTGCCCCCGGCGCGGAGTTCGGCGAGGCGGGCGTCGGCCTCGGGGGTGGGCGCGGAGCGGCCGATCAGGACGAGGGTGCCGGCGCCGTTGGCGGCGAGGAACCCGGCGAGGGAGAGGCCGAGGGCGCCGAGTCCGCCGGTGACGAGGTAGGCGCCGTCGGCGCGGAACCGGCCGCCGGGGAGGGTTCGGGGGCGACGTTGCGCACGCCGTCGAGTCCGGTGAGCACGAGCGGGGGGTCGTCGGGGGCGTGGTCGAGGTCGACGGTGGTGCCGGTGAGGGCGGAGCAGTCGAGGACCCGCACGGGCGGGGCGGCGGGCGGGCGGTCGCCGTCGGGGGCCCACACCTCGGCCAGCAGGCGGGCGAAGCGGGCGGGGCGGCGGCTGCGCAGCGCGTCGAGGTCGACGGAGGCGAAGGTGGCGCCGACGG
>NZ_FMCI01000290.1 GCF_900091845.1 Streptomyces sp. SolWspMP-5a-2 | reverse complement strand
TTGTGTTAGCCGTTGTTATCGGCCTGGCCGGGGGAAAAAAGGAAGTGGCCCGCAGCGGCTGTCTGCGGCGAATTTGCTACTTGGTAGTCAGCTCACTATGGGACCGTCAAGGGCGCAGTGGTCCGACACGTTGCCGGGGCCTCATTTACGGGCCTCGGCCGGCGAGCTGACGGGTAAGGACGTGGTGAAGTCACCACGACGACCCGCGTCGGATCGAGTCGGCATCTGCTCGGGCGGGCAGGGAGGCGAACATCTTTACCACGGGCCGTTGACGCCCCATTTCCGCAGGCGACTTTTTGGTCCCCCCTCCAAGGAGCCGAAGTGCTCCGGCAGCCCCATCCACGGCGTCCCGGCGCGGCCCTTGAACGTGGTGGCGTGATCATCGGCAGATGCTCACGCCACCACTCGTGTCCGATCCGGCAGCAGCGGCTCGATGCTTGCACTGGGCGCAAGCCAACGATATATCAAGAAGCGATTAGTTGATCCATAGGGGAACTCCTAACTGTAGGAGCCGATCAGTATTTTAGTCGGGCGGAGTTGGAGTTTCATCACATCGGAACATCAACTGCACGTCTAGTTCGATCTTTATGGTCGGGCCAACTATGGCAATTCCTCGAGCTAACATGTTGTTCCAGTCCAAAGTGTAGTCTTCCCGATGCAATTCAGTTGTGGCCCGTGCGGCGCAGCGCAACTCCTCTCCATACCCGCCATTGAGTGAACCAAGGTACTCCATTTCGAGGTTCACGGTGCGGCTGACGTCTCGAATCGAAAGACTTCCGTTTATAGCCCAGTGTGCATTTCCTCTGCGTTTGAATTGGCTTCCGACAAATTGAATGTGCGGGTATTTTTCACAGTCGAGGAAGTCGGCAGACCGTAGGTGGCGGTCGCGAGTTCTGTTTCCAGTGTCAATACTGGACGCTTCGATAGAGAATTCAACGTGAGAGTTTTCCGGATTGTCTGAAATGTATGCACTGCCGGAGAAATTTGCAAACCGGCCGTGTACGGTACCAATTCCGACGTGGCGCGCGGCGAAGCGAACCCCTGTATGCGGTGGGTCGAAGACCCAAAACCCCTCCCTGGGAGGAGTTATGGGGTCCACGCTTGTCAAATTTGCTTCGACAACGGACCTTTTGCCTACGTCTATTTTTGCAGGGATTGATATAGGCATCATCCCGTCCTTATTGATGGTGATCGAGTAGCCACCGACTGGCAGCCCAGCAGTGAGTGTTCCGAACGGATCCGTCTGTCCTCTCATGACTACTGCCTGGGTATGCTGGGCGGCTATCGTTATATTTGCCGCATCGGCCGGGTGCCCATTGGCGAGACGTACATCAAGGGCAAGCACCCCAGCCGTTAGTGGGACCCTTGTGGGAGCTGTCAGAGCCTCTATTTTCGAGTGCGCTCGCCGTCTAGTTGACGAGAAAAGCCCCATTGCTACTCCAAATGCATTTTTGGTCTACTGTTCGGAAGCGTGGCTGCCTTTGGTAGCCTTTTATTAAAGGTGTAAACTAAATGACAATATTGACCACGGAGGGGGGTATGTCCTATCCTGTGATGGTGCCTTTGTTTCGCTTCAGTGCCGAGATCTAAACACATGTAGCGGTGTGCGGATGTCGCGTTTGGGAGGCACAGGGAAAGCGGTTGCTTGAAGTGTGCGGATGTGGCGGAAGTGGAAAATCTTGCGCGCGGATCACTTGCCCTCGGTGTGTGCACTCTTCGCAAAAAGGAGCCGAGAGTAACCAAAAGCCTACGTTGCGAATAAATGCAGCGTGAGGCTTCACTGAAAGCGCGCGGAATGGCCATTTGGGTGCAGGTCATGAATCATGTTGTGGATTTCAAGTGAATGGCCGCAGGGCGGGTAGCGCCGCTTGCTACGGTCCGGCTGTGCCGGTGGAGTTTCTGACTGATGAGCAAGCCGAGGCGTACGGGAAGTTCGCCGAGGAGCCGACCCGCCCCGAGTTGGAGCGGTTCTTCTTCTTGGACGACGTCGACCGCGATCTGATCGCGCGGCGCCGCTCCGCGCACCACCAGCTTGGTTTCGCGCTCCAGATGTGCACGGTGCGCTACAGGACGATCCGCTCTATGCGCCGTGGCCGGTGGTCGAGCACCTGGCCGCGCAGTTCGACATCGAGGACGCGTCGGTGGTGAAGCGGTATACCGAGCGGCCCAAGACGGCGTACGAGCACGCGTGGGAGATCAGGGACGCCTACGAGTATCGCGAGTGCGACGATGTGGAGTGGTCGCGGGACGTTCCTGCACGGGCAGGCGTGGACGCACGCCGAGGGGCGGTGGCGCTGTTTAGAC
>NZ_FMCI01000291.1 GCF_900091845.1 Streptomyces sp. SolWspMP-5a-2 | reverse complement strand
CCCCGGCCGGGACCGCGACCGGCCCCGGACCCGCCTCCGCGTGCGCTGCCGCGTCCGCCAGCATCGTCCGCAGCTCCGCGGTGACCCTGGCGACCGCGCCGGGGCCCAGCACCACCTGGTACGTCTGCCCGTCGGTGACCACGCCGAGCACCCCGGGCACCGCCCGCACCCCCTCCTCGTCGACGAGCGAGGGGTCGGCCAGGCCGAGGCGCAGCCGGGTCATGCAGTGGGCGGCGGAGGTGATGTTCGCGGCGCCGCCGACCAGCGGGAGCAGGGCGGCGGCGGTGCTGGGGTACGCGTCCGAGGTAGGCACCCCCTGAGCGTGCGGCTCAGTCGGCCGCCGTCGCGAGCGCGGCGCGCAGGTGGCCCCCCGACTCCTCCAGAAGGCGGGCGGCCGTCGGGCCGTCGACCCCGCCGAGCACCACCAGGATCGCGGACTTCACCTCGCCGCCGGTGGCCGCGAGGGCGTCCTCGATCTCGTCGTCCCCGGCCCCCGTGGCGAGCGCGACGATCCGCCGGGAGCGGGCCCGCAGCTTCTCGTTGGAGGCCCGGACGTCGACCATGAGGTTCCCGTACGTCTTGCCCAGCCGGATCATCGTGATCGTCGAGATCATGTTGAGGACCAGCTTCTGCGCCGTGCCCGCCTTCAGCCGGGTGGAGCCGGTGAGCAGTTCGGGGCCGACGACCACCTCGATGCCGTGCTCGGCCGCCGCCGCGAGCGGGCTGCCCGCGTTGCAGGACAGGCCGACGGTCAGTGCCCCCGCGGCCCGCGCGTGGTCGACGGCGCCGATCGCGTACGGGGTGCGCCCGGACGCGGAGACGCCCACCACGGCGTCGTCCGGGCCGATCTTGAGGGCGTCCAGGTCGGCGCGGGCCAGCGCGGCGGAGTCCTCGGCGCCCTCCACGGACGTCACCATCGCGTCGGGGCCGCCCGCGATCAGCCCGACCACCTGTCCCGGGCCGGTGTTGAAGGTCGGCGGGCACTCGGAGGCGTCCAGCACGCCGAGCCGCCCGGCGGTCCCCGCGCCCGCGTAGACCAGCCGGCCGCCGCGGGCCATGCGGGCGGCGACGGCGTCGATCGCGGCGGAGATGCGCGGCAGTTCGGCGGCGACGGCGGCGGGGACGGTGGCGTCCTCGCCGTTCATCAGCCGGGCGAGGTCCAGGGTGGGCAGCCGGTCGATGTCGGCCAGCTCCGGCCGGAAGGCCTCGGTGGTGAGCGAGGCCAGCTCGGCACGCAGATCACGCGGGTCGGACGTGGAGGTCATGAAGGGGCGGCTCTTTCCGGGCGGGTGCGGATGCGGGAGGCGCGCGGCGGTCCGGCGGTGCCGGGTGCGCGGACGGCGGGGAGGAGCGGGGGCGGGGCCGGGTGCTCCGGTGGAGCGGCGGCCGGATTCACCGGTGGGGCGGCGGCCGGGGTGCCCGGGTGGGGCGGCGGCGGGGGTGTCCGGGTGGGCGCCGGGTCGGCACCGGTCCGGGGTGCCGGGGTGCCGGGGTGCCGAGGTGCCGGGGTGGTGGGTTCTCAGCGGCGGTGGCGGTGGGCCAGGGCCTCGTAGGACGCCGAGAGGGCGGGTGCCGCCGTCTCGTACGTGCCCTGGGCCACGCCCACGAACAGGCAGTCCACGACCAGGAGTTGGCTGGTCCTGGACGACATCGCGGCCGGGCGCAGCTCGCTCTCCCGGGCGGTGGACGTCGTCAGCACGTGGTCGGCGTACTGGGTGACGGGACCGTCCGGGCGGCCGGTGATCGCCACCGTCGTCGCGCCGCGTTCGAAGGCGACCCGCAGCGGCTCGATGACGTCCCCGGTGGAGCCCGAGTGGGTGATCGCGATCGCCACGTCACCGGCGCGCAGCTGCACCGCGTTGGTGACCGCGAGGTGCGGATCGCTGTGCGCCTGGGCTATCAGCCCGATCCGCAGCAGCTTCTGGGTGAGGTCCTGGGCGACCAGGCCGGACGCCCCGACCCCGTACACGTCGGTGCGGCGGGCCCCGGCCACCGCGGCGACGGCCGCCCCGAGCTGCGCGGTGTCCAGCCCGGCGGCGGTGTCGGCGAGGGTCTGCTGCTCGTCGTAGGCGAGCTTGGCGACGACGTCGGCGATCGGGTCGTCCACCGCGATGTCCGTGGTGATGGCGGGCGCCCGCCCGGACTGCTGGTGCGCGGCCAGGCCCGCGAGCGCGAGCCGCAGGTCACGGTAGCCCGGGTAGCCGAGCAGCCGCGCGGTGCGCACGACGGTGGCCTCGCTGGTGCCGGTCAGCCCCGCGAGCCCGGTGACCGTGAGGGCGGCGCACCCGGCCGGGTCACCCGCCACCGCCTCGGCGACGCGCTGCATGGAACGGGTCATCGACGGCGCGAGGGTGCGGACCTTCGCGGCGAGGGCGGCCGGCGCGGGCGGCGCCGGGGCCGACGGGGGGTGCGGGGACTGTGGCGGCGGGGTGCCCTGCGGGACCGTCCCGGGGGGTGCGGAAGTTTCCTTCACGTCCTGGGTCACCCCTGAAAGATATTTTCGTTCCGGGTCCGGGGTCAAGAGTGCGCACAATGGAGGGCATGGAACCGATCGACCCCCTGGAACAGGCGTTGCACGCGGCGCGCGCCCTCGTGCTGGCCGACCTGGTCGCGGGCGAGGTGGCCGAGGCGGACATCGTGTCGATGGTCGAGGAGTCCGTCGTCCAGCGGCGCTGGTGGGTGGCGCAGTGGCCGCAGGGCGCCGAGTACGTGGCGGGCCTCGTCGCCCAGGACGTGCAGGACGCGCTCCTGGAGCGGTACGGCCGCTGGCCGCTGTGCCCGGTCTGCGAGGGCGGCGACCCGCACGCCCTGGAGGTCGAGCCCGAGTTGGGCGCCGACCCGCACTGGGTCTGCCACCAGGCGGGCGTCAAGGTCGCGGCGGTGGGCGCGCTCGGCGGCGCGGGCACCGGGGCGCCGTCGTCGTGACGGTGTACATCGACCCGCCGACCTGGCCCGGCCACGGACGGTTCTGGTCGCACCTGGTGAGCGACGTCTCCTACGACGAACTCCACCTGTTCGCCGCCGGGTTGGAGGTGCCCAGGCGCGCGTTCGAGCGCGACCACTACGACCTTCCGGCCCACCGGTACGAGGACGCGGTGCGGGCGGGCGCGGTCCGGGTCAGCAGCCGCGAGGTGGTGCGCCTGCTGACGGCGTCCGGACTCAGGCGTCCGAAGGGCCGCCCGGCGCCCCCGCCGACGGACCGCTAGCGGACCGCACGTACAGCCGCAGCGCCGGTTCGAGCTCCTGCCCCGCGCTGTCGAGGCGGCCGCCCGCGCGGACGAACCCGGCGCGGGCGACGACGCGTTGGGAGGCGGCGTTCTCCTCCTCGACCAGCGCGCACAGCGACCGCACGTCGTCCCTGGCCAGCGCCCAGCGGGCGAGGGCGTCCAGCGCCTCCGCCGCGTAGCCGTTGCCGCGCGCGTCCTCGACGAGGTCGTAGCCGACCTCCGCGCGGCCCTCCCCGTCCGGGACGCCGTGGAAGCCCATGCCGCCGACCGCGAGGCCGTCCGCCCGGCGCACCAGCGCGAAGAGGCCGAACTCCGGCCGGTGCACGCCCTCCCGGTACGCCTTGAGCACCATCCCGGCCGCGTCCCGGGTGCCCTGGAAGGGGCCGCCGCCGAGCCACGCGAACCCGCCGTCGCCGCCCAGCGCCAGATCGGCCGCGTCCGCGGGGGTGACGCCCTGGAGGACGAGCCGTCCGGCGGGCAGCACCAGGTCGTTGCTCCAGCGCCACGCGGTGACCGGGGCCCGGCCGGGCAGTTCGCCCCGCCCGGTGGCCCACAGCAGGGTCGGCCACGGGTCGGTGTCCGGGCGGACGTGCGGGAAGATGCGGGCGAGCACGGACCGCGCGAGCTCCGGTTCGGGGCGGTACCGGAGGCCGAGCCCGCCCGCGATGTCGTGCGTGTGCAGCAGGACCTCGGCGACCCCCATCGCCGCGAAGCCCCGGCGGTCGGCGCTTCCGAACGGATAGGGGTGGAAGCCGCGGGCCCCGCGCGGCGCGGTCCGCACGGCCGCGGCGAGCAGGGCGCCCGCCGCCTCGATCACCTGGAGCAGACCCTCGTTCCCGGTCCCGTCGTCGAGCCGCATCTCGAAGGGGACGTACCCGTCGCGGGCGCGGGCGGCCAGGTTGGCGGCGTAGGCGATCAGGTCGTCCGCGACGTGCAGCGCCGTCTCGTGGCAGCTCCAGTCGAGCCCGAGCGCCCGCACCCCCGTCCAGTCCCGGTCCACCGCGCCGCGCAGCGTGGTCACGCAGCCCGCGACCGCCTCGTCCACCAGGTCCCCGCCGTCGTCCGACATGGCCCGCACCCTAGGCTCCGCGAGCGGTCAGGGCGACAGCATTTCCAGTTCCGCGGTCAGGTTGCGGCGCGCCGCCGCCTCCCACTCCCGGGCCCCGTGCGGGGTCCGGTACAGCCGGGGACGGTCGAGGAGCCCGCGCAGGATCGCGCCGCGGCCCGTCCGGAAGTCGCCGTCGGGCACGAAGTGGTACTCCTGCCGGACGGCCGCCGTGTACGCGGCGTACCGCGACGGCGGCGCGGCGAGGATCGCCAGGTCGGCGTCGCACAGGGCCTGGCCGTCGCGGTCGTCGTCGGCGGGGTCGTGGGTGAGGGTCAGCCGCACCAGCCGGGCCACCTCCGCGGTCCGCGCCGCGCCCACCCCGGCCTCGGGCAGCGCCCGTTCGGCGAGCCGGGCCGACCGCTCCTCGTTGGTGGAGCGCTCCGGCAGGTAGACGGCGTCGTGGAACCAGGCGGCGAGCCGCACCGCGTGCGGGTCGCCGGCGTACCGCGCCAGCGTGTCGAGATGGTCGAGGACGGCCGCCAGATGAGCCACCGTGTGGTACCGCCGCTGCGGCTCCGACCAGCGGCGCAGCAGCGCGTCGGCGTACCGCAGGGGGTCGGGCGGCGGGTCGCCCTCGCGGGGGTCGTGCGGTCCGCCGTCGCGGGCGGCGAGCAGGGTGTGCTGCCAGCGGGAGCGCAGCGCGTCGAGGTCGGCCATGCCCGCATTCTCCCGCCGGGGGCGGCGGGGACGCCCGGCGCGGTCCTGACCGGCGGCCTGACCGGCGGCCGGACCGGCGGCCGGGCGGGACCGTCGATCTTCGGCCGAACGCCGCTCTCCCCGGTGAGCCGGTCCTGAGACAGGCGTACCCTGAATTGGACTAGACCTATAGCAGGAATGGGGACCCATGAGCAACCGCGCAGTCCTGGAGGTGATCGCCCTCGACGCCGGGGACGCCGTCGCCGCCCAGGCCGGAGGCGCCGACCGGCTGGAGCTGGTCACCGACATGGCGGCCGACGGACTCACCCCGTCGCCCGGCACGTTCGCCGCGATCCGCGCCGCCGTCGACATCCCGCTGCGCGTGATGCTGCGGCTCACCGACGGCTTCGCGGCCGGTTCCGCCGCCGACCGGGAGCGCCTGGTCCGCACCGCCGGGCAGCTACGGGCCGCGGGCGCGCGGGAGTTCGTCCTCGGGTTCCTCGACGGTGACGGCGCGGTCGACGTGCCCGCCGTCGAGGAGCTGGTCGGCGCGCTCGACGGCTGCTCCTGGACGTTCCACCGGGCCCTGGACCACGCGGCCGACCGCGACGCCCTGCGCAAGCAGCTCGACGGGCTCCCCGGCCTCGACACCTACCTGACCGCCGGTTCCGCCGCCGGGGTCGACGACGGCCTGCCCGTCCTGCTCGCGGAGGCGGCCCGCCGGGGTGAGCCCGGGTACGAGCAGACCGTCCTCGTCGGCGGCGGCCTGCGCCTCGACCACGTCCCGCGGCTGCGCGCCGCCGGTCTCGACGCCTTCCACATCGGCGGCGCGGCCCGCCCCGACGGCTGGAACCACCCGGTCTCGGCCACGGCGGTGGCCCGCTGGCGCAACGCGGTGGACGCGACGAACCCGACCGACACACCGACCACGCCCCCCGACACCCGCGCCCCGGCGGAGCCCGCCGGGCTGAACGGGGCGAAGGGAGCGAACGGGGTGGAGGAGACGGTCGGGGGGTGACGGGGGGTCTCTGGGGGCCCGTGGGGCTCATGAGGCCCCCTTCCCCGTACCCCCCGCTCCCCGGCGGTTAGGGCACACTGGAGGTTTGGCCGGACGTCGGCCGGAACGGAAAGGGTGTGCCGCGCGTGAATGGTCCGCTGATCGTTCAGTCAGACAAGACCCTGCTCCTGGAGGTCGACCACGAGCAGGCCGACGAGTGCCGGCGTGCCATCGCCGCCTTCGCGGAGCTGGAGCGGGCCCCCGAGCACATCCACACCTACCGGGTGACCCCGCTCGGCCTGTGGAACGCGCGTGCCGCCGGGCACGACGCCGAACAGGTCGTCGACGCGCTCGTGCAGTTCAGCCGCTACCCCGTGCCGCACGCCCTGCTCGTCGACGTCGCCGAGACGATGGACCGCTACGGCCGCCTCACCCTCAGCAAGCACCCCACCCACGGCCTGGTCCTCACCACCACCGACCGCCCGGTCCTGGAGGAGGTGCTGCGCTCCAAGCGGATCGCCCCGCTGGTCGGCGCCCGCATCGACCCCGACACCGTCGCCGTCCACCCCTCCGAGCGCGGCCAGATCAAGCAGACCCTGCTCAAGCTGGGCTGGCCCGCCGAGGACCTCGCCGGGTACGTCGACGGCGAGGCGCACGCGATCGACCTGGCCGAGGACGGCTGGGCGCTGCGCCCCTACCAGCGGCAGGCCGTCGAGAACTTCTGGCACGGCGGCAGCGGCGTCGTCGTGCTGCCCTGCGGCGCGGGCAAGACGCTGGTCGGCGCCGGGGCCATGGCACAGGCGAAGTCCACCACGCTCATCCTCGTCACCAACACCGTCTCGGCCCGGCAGTGGAAGCACGAGCTGATCAGGCGGACCTCCCTCACCGAGGAGGAGATCGGCGAGTACAGCGGGACGCGGAAGGAGATCCGGCCCGTCACCATCGCGACCTACCAGGTGCTGACCACCCGGCGCAAAGGCGTCTACCCGCACCTGGAGTTGTTCGACTCCCGCGACTGGGGCCTGATCCTCTACGACGAGGTGCACCTGCTGCCCGCGCCCGTCTTCAAGTTCACCGCCGACCTCCAGGCCAGGCGCAGGCTCGGCCTCACCGCCACCCTGGTGCGCGAGGACGGCCGCGAGTCGGACGTCTTCTCCCTCATCGGGCCCAAGCGCTTCGACGCGCCCTGGAAGGAGATCGAGGCCCAGGGCTACATCGCCCCCGCCGACTGCGTCGAGGTCCGCGTCAACCTCACCGACAGCGAGCGGATCGCCTACGCCACCGCCGAGACGGAGGAGAAGTACCGCTTCTGCGCCACCACCGCCACCAAGCGGCGGGTCACGGAGGCGATCGTGCGCCGGTTCGCCGGTCAGCAGATCCTCGTCATCGGCCAGTACATCGACCAGCTCGACGAACTCGGCGAACACCTCGACGCGCCCGTCATCAAGGGCGAGACCACCAACGCCCAGCGCGAGAAGCTCTTCGACGCCTTCCGCGAGGGCGAGATCAGCGTGCTCGTCGTCTCGAAGGTCGCCAACTTCTCCATCGACCTGCCGGAGGCGACCGTCGCCGTCCAGGTCTCCGGCACGTTCGGATCACGCCAGGAGGAGGCCCAGCGCCTCGGCCGGGTGCTGCGCCCCAAGGCCGACGGCCACCAGGCGCACTTCTACTCCGTCGTCGCCCGCGACACCGTCGACCAGGACTTCGCCGCCCACCGCCAGCGCTTCCTCGCCGAGCAGGGGTACGCGTACCGGATCGTCGACGCCGACGAACTCCTCGCCGAGGAGAAGTAGCCCAGCCACCCGCAGCCCAGCAGGCCGAGCCCCAGCAGCGGGTACGGCGCCGCCAGCGGCTGCTGCCACCACGGGAACCGCAGGTCGCGGTCCCCGGCGTGCGGCAGCAGCCACATGGTGCGGGCCGTGAACACCACCGCCACCGCGCCCGCCGTCCGCCACCGGCCGTCCGCCGCCAGCACGGCCAGCAGCGGCACGCACCACACCCAGTGGTGCGACCAGCTGATCGGCGACACCAGCAGCGCCGTGAACGCCGTCACCAGCACCCCGTACCGCTCGTCCGCCGACCGCCCGGCCCGCCACAGCCCCAGCGCGCCGACCGCCGCCACCGGCAGCGCCCACAGCGGCCCGGGGGCCGGATCGCCCAGGGCCCGCGCGATCAGACCCGGCAGCGACTGGTTGTCGATGATCCACACCTTGCCGACCCGGCCGGTCTCCCAGAGACGGCGGGTGAAGAAGTCCACGGTCGCGGACGGCAGCACGAGCAGCCCGAGGACGAACGTCACGGCCGCGGCGCCCGCCGCCGTCGCCGCCTCCCGGTGGCGGCGCCGCAGCAGCAGGTAGACCACGAACACCGCGGGCGTCAGCTTGATCCCCGCCGCGATCCCGATCGCCGCGCCCCGCCACCGGGCACCCGGCGCCCGGGTGAGGTCCCACAGGACCAGCCCCGCCAGCGCGAGGTTGACCTGCCCGAACAGGACCGTCTGGAAGACGGGTTCGAGCCAGAGGGCGAGCGCGGTCGCCGCGCACAGCGACGGCAGCGGCAGGGACCGTCCGGCCAGACGCGCGGAGAGGCGGACGAACCAGGCGAGCAGGAGCGCGTTGCCCGCGAGGAAGAGCGCCTTGAGGAGCGGCACCGGCAGCGCGGCGGCCGGGGCGAACAGCAGCGCCGCGAACGGGGGATAGGTGGCCGGGAGCCGCCACTGGGTGACGGTGAAGCCGTAGAGGTCGCCGCCGTGGACGACGGCCTCGCCCTCGGCCCGGTAGACCAGCACGTCGGCCATCGGCAGGCCCTGCGTCAGACACAGGACGGCGAAGCAGCAGAGCGAGAGGGGGAGCAGGAGGACGGAGGTCGCTGTGCGTGCTCGGCGGGTCACCCGGTGACCCTAGACGGTCACCTGCGGCGCACGCCCGCCTCCTCGCCGTACTCGCCGAGTATGACGACGTCGACCGCCGCGCCCGCGAAGACCTTGACGGCCCGCAGGGCGTCACCGAGGCGGTGGGAGTGGCTGCCCGTGACGGCCGTGGCACCGCGCGGCCGGGGCGGGACGGGGGCTGGGTGGAGGATCGCTGCGCTCATGACTCCATGGTGGCTTTCGGGACATAAGGACCGCATCGGTCTGTGGACGGAACCCGGGTGGAGCCGCTCTCCACCCGGGGGCAGAGCCCGTTCACCCGGCAGAGGGACCCCTTCCCCTAGGGGGTGTCCGGCTCCGTACACCGGGTGTCCGATCTCCCGGGGTGTCCGGGGGGCCGTCGCGGGGTCGGGCCCGACCCGGTTGTCAGTGGGGCGTGTGAAGGTGTCCGTGACCCACCGCACTCACCATCGGAGTTCCGCAATGACGACCCCCTCACCCCTGACGGTCGCGGAATGGCGCGCGTTCCTCACCGACTTCAACGCCCGGCACATCGACTCGGACGAGGTCCGCGAGGCCGTCGCCGAGCACCGCCAGGTCATCAGCGCGGAGCGGCTCGCGGCCGGGTGGGCGGGCACCGGACCGGCGGACGAGGGCACGATCGCGGCGGCCGAGGAGCGGCTCGGCATCCGCCTTCCCCTCTCCTACCGCACCTTTCTCCAGGTCAGCGACGGCTGGGAGGACATAGGCCCGGTCGACCTGTACCCGGTCGGGGACGTCGGCTGGTTCGCCGACCTGTGCGCCGACCTCGTCGAGGCGTGGTCCGACCTGGACTTCTTCGCGGAGCAGCTCGCCGTGCTCAAGCGGTGCCTGCTGATCGGCGACGACAACGGCGGCAGCGGCTGCTACTGGCTGCTGCACGCCGACGGCGTCCAGGAGAACGGCGAGTGGACCGCGTACGAGTGGTGGCCCGGCGACGGCGACGACCCCGAGCCCTACGCCGACTTCGCCGCCATGGCCCGGGAAGCGGTGCACCCCTAGGACCTCCCCGCCGGACCCGCCGGACCCGCCGGACCCGGTGGACCCGCCGGGCCCGGTGGCCGTGGTCTCCCGCCGGGCGGGCGCCCGCGACCACCCGGGCACCCGGGCACCCGGGCATCCGGGCACCCGGAAAACAGTTGGCCCCCGCATCCGTCCCTGCCCTACACTCTCCGCCTTGCCCGCCTCCCCCCGGAGTGCCGCCGACCGGACGGAAACCGGTCGGCAAGCCGTCACCCCGCGCCCACCTCGCGCGCGTCCCACCGCAGGCCCCCCGGAGGCACCACCTTGTCCACGCCCGTCGGCGACGACCCGCTCGCCCGCGAACGCACCCACCTCGCCGAGTCCCGCTCCGCGCTGCGCGCCATGCGCGAGGACGTCGAGTCCCTCGACATCAGCAACGTCACCGGGAACTGGGTCAACGCCCAGGTGCTCGCCCGCCAGATCGACGAGCGCGTCAAGGCGCTCGCCGACCTCAGCCACACCCCGCTCTTCTTCGGCCGCCTCGACTACCTGCACGCGCCCGGCGGCGAGCGGGCCGAGGGCGCGGGCGGCGAGCGGTTCTACATCGGCCGCCGGCACGTCCACGACCACGACGGCGACCCCATGGTCATCGACTGGCGGGCACCGGTCTCCCAGCCGTTCTACCGGGCGTCCAAGACCGACCCGCTGGACGTCGGGCTGCGCCGCCGCTTCGGCTACACCGGCGGCGACCTCACCGCCTACGAGGACGAGCACCTCTCCGACCCGGCCGAGGCCGCCCGCACCAGCCAGCTCCTCCAGCGGGAGATCGAGCGCCCGCGCGTCGGCCCCATGCGGGACATCGTCGCCACGATCCAGCCCGAGCAGGACGAGATCGTCCGCAGCGGCCTCGGCGGCACCGTCTGCGTCCAGGGCGGCCCCGGCACCGGCAAGACCGCCGTCGGCCTGCACCGTGTCGCCTACCTCCTCTACGCCCACCGCGAGCGCCTCGCCCGCACCGGCACCCTGGTCATCGGGCCGAACCGCTCCTTCCTCCACTACATCGAGCAGGTGCTGCCCGCGCTCGGCGAGCTGGCGGTCCAGCAGGCCACCGTCGACGACCTGGTCGGGCAGGTCGAGGTGACCGGCACCGACCCGGCGCCGACCGCGATCGTCAAGGGCGACGCCCGGATGGCCGAGGTGCTGCGCCGGGCCGTCTACTCCCACGTCACCCTCCCCGACGAACCGGTCATGGTGGTGCGCGGATCACGCCGCTGGCGGGTCCCCGCCCACGAACTCGAAGTGATCGTCAAGGAGTTGCTCGACCGGGACATCCGCTACGGCGCCGCCCGCGAGGCCCTCCCGCAGCGCATCGCGCACGCCGTGCTGGTCCAGATGGAGCGCGCGGGCGAGGCGCCCGACGACCGGGTGCAGGACGCGGTGGCCCGCAACACCGCCGTCAAGGCCGCCGTGAAGCGGATCTGGCCGCCCGTCGACCCGGCCAAGGTCGTCCTGCGGCTGCTCACCGACGCGGAGTTCCTCGCCGAGCACGCGGACGGCGTCCTCACCGAGGACGAGCGGAGGACCGTCCTGCGGACCAAGCCGGTGCGCAGCGTGAAGTCCGCCCGGTGGTCCCTCGCGGACGCGGTGCTGATCGACGAGACCGCCGACCTCGTGCAGCGCACCCACTCCCTCGGTCATGTCGTCCTCGACGAGGCCCAGGACCTCTCCCCGATGCAGTACCGCGCCGTCGGCCGCCGCTGCACCACCGGCTCGGCGACCGTCCTCGGCGACCTCGCGCAGGGCACCACCCCCTGGGCGACCCGCAGTTGGCAGGAGGCGCTCGCCCACCTCGGCAAGTCCGACGGCGTGATCGAGGAGCTGACGGCCGGTTTCCGCGTCCCCACGGACGTCATCGGCTACGCCTCCCGGCTGCTGCCGCACATCGCGCCGGGACTTGCCCCGGTCGCCTCGGTGCGCGAGAACCCCGGCCTCTTCGCCGTCCGCGAGATCACCGGCACCGCCGAAGTGGTCGACGCCTGCCGGGAGTTGCTGGCCCACGAGGGCTCCATCGGGCTGATCGCCGCCGACGCCCGCGTCCCCGGCCTGCGCTCCGCGCTCGACGAGGCGGGCCTCGGCCACCTCGCCCCCGGCGAGGAGACGACGGCCGAGACCCGCCTCACCCTGGTCCCGGCGTCGCTGGCCAAGGGCCTGGAGTACGACTACGTCGTGCTGGACGAGCCGCGCGCCGTGGTGGACGGCGAACCCGACGAACGCACCGGCCTGCGCCGCCTGTACGTGGCCCTGACCCGGGCCGTCTCCGGCCTGGTCGTCACCCACCAGGCACCCCTCCCCGACCAGCTCGCGCCGGAGGAATCGGAGGCACCGGGGGCATCTGGGGAGTCTGCATACGTGGAGGAATCGGCGTAACTGAAGGAGTCGGAGGAACTGGAGGAACCGGAGGAACCGGCGGAACCCGGTGCGACCGCTGGAACCGGTGGAACCGGAGGAACCGTCGGGCGGGGGTTAGGAGTCCTCCTCGGCCAGCTCCGCCACCCCGGTCACCCGGTGCAGCGGAAACGTCCGCACCTCGTCCGCCGTGTGGTCGTAGGCCGTCACGAAGCCGCCCTCCACCCGGATCGGGGCGATCACCCGCTGGCTCGCGCCGCCCTCGGCGTTGACGAAGCCGATCCACAGCGCCTCGCCGGTGAGGACGGCCGCCTGCACGGTCGCGAGGGTCTCCGCCGCGCTGGTGCGCGGGAGTTCACCGGTGCCCCCGGCGCTCCCGGCCCCGGACGGCGCCTGCTTGCGGGGCGCGGTGGAGGCCAGGTCGCCCGCCCGGATCGCCCGGATCGCCGCCGCGAGCAGCGTGCCGTCCGGCGCCGGCGGGCCGTCCGGCACCGGCACCGGCGCGGCCCGCGGCGGGGTGCGGTGCGCGTCCGGCCGGGTGATCACCACGTCGCCGTCCGCCGACTCGGCCGCCGGGGCGAACCCCCATCGCGCGCAGCCCGTCGAGCAGCGCCGCCGGATCGGCCTGGGTGGCCAGCACCGTCGGCGCGAGGCGGCGCAGCCGCAGGGGCTGGGCCCGCTTGTCGGCGAGGATCTCCGACAGCAGCGCGTCGTCGTCGCACCGCAGATAGGCCGAGGCGGCGCCGACCCGCAACCGCCCGTGCCTGCGGGCCACGTCGTCGATGAGGTACGTCAGCGGCTGCGGCACCGGCGTGCGCGCGTGCGCGGCCAGGAAGGCGTGCAGGTCGGCGGCGGTCTGCCCGGCGTCGAGCGCCCGCCGCACGGAGCCGGGCGTGAACCGGTACACCGTCGCCCCGCCCTTCGACTCGACGTCCGCGAGGACCCCGAGCATCGCCGCCAGCGGGCGCTCCAGCGGGCCGGGCGCCACCGCCGTCAGGTCGGCCTGGAGCAGCACGTGGTCCAGCGGCTCGGGCAGCAGCGGGGCGAGCAGCCGTCCGGCGGCGGCCGTGGCGACGGCCTGCTCGGCGTCCGGCAGCGGCCCCGGGGCGTGGCCACCGGCGACGGCCGCGAGGGCGCCGCCCGCCGCGTGGTGGGCGGGCAGCTTGTCCCCGGGCCCGCGATCGGCCGCGCTGTCCCTGCCGTCCCTGCTGTCTCTGCCCTCCCTGCCGTCCCTGCTGTCTCTGCTGTCCCCGGTGTCGTCGGCGCGGCCGTGCGCGCCCGCGCCGCCCGCCGCGGCCCCCGGTGCCGGCAGGCCGAGCAGGGCCCGGCCCTGGGTGGAGAGGGCGCCGCGGCCGGTCACCCCGAGGAGTTCCGCCTCGGCGAGGGTCCAGCGGGCGAGCCGGGCCCGCAGGTCGTCGTCCTGCGGGGCGCCGGGCTGCGTCCCCTGCGACGGTGCGGCGGCAGCCGCCCGCAGCGGCCGTTCCCAGCGCAGCCGGGCCAGGACCGAGGCGGGCGTCGGCGCGGTGCCCTCGGGCAGCGCGGCCAGCAGCGCGAGCACCCGGTGGCGCACCTCCGGCGCGGCGGACCGGTCGAGCCCGGGGCCCAGCGCCGACAGCGAACGGTCCTTCGCGTCCCGGCCCCCGACGAGACCGGAGGTCCGGGTCGCCGTCAGCCAGGTCTCGGCGAGTCGCGCCCAGCGTTCCGCGGCGGGCCGCTCCAGCCAGGCGTCGCACTCCGGGGTGACCGCGTACCGCTCGTCGGCCTCGCCGTCGGAGGCCAGCAGCCCGGCCGCGTACGCCAGCTCGAGCCAGAACGCGCCGACCGGCTCGGGCACGTCCAGGGCGACCGCCGTGCGCTTGAGGTCCCGCACGCTCAGCCCGCCCGCGCGCAGCACCGCGGGCCCGCCCTCGTCCCACTCCTTCAGCAGCTCCTCGACGGTCGCCAGCGCCGTGTACGCCTGGCCGGCCGCCGTCGCGTCCACCACCTGGGGGCGGTGGGTCCCGGCCGGGTCCAGCGCGGGCGGCAGCGGCTCGACGCCGCGGTGCGCCCGCCCGCCGCGCAGATGCAGGGCGGCCTCCCGGGGCAGGACGACGGTCCCGGGCGCCGTCGGCAGCAGCAGCCCCCGGTCCAGGAGCCGCCGCAGCCGCGCCGCGGGCTCCGCGCTGACCTGCCCGTACGGCGGCCCCCACACCAGCCGCTCCAAGACGTCGAGGGAGTCCTCGGGCAGCTCGGCGAGGAGCGCGGCCATCCGGCGCCGGTCGGTGAACAGGGCGCTCAGCGCGGCGACGGCGGAGACCGCGTCGTGCGTCGAGGGCAGCCCGGCGGCGGTCACGATCTCCTGGATGCGGCCGGGCGACATGCCCGCCGTCGCCTCCCGCACCCCGGGTCCGAGACCGGTGGGGGAGGGGTGCTGCGGGGTCGGGGCGAGCAGTTCGCGGGCGGTGCGCACCAGCCGCAGCCGGTCGTCGCCGCCCCACACCAGGGCCTGTTCGCGCAGGGTGGCGACGGCGCGGGGCAGCGCGGCGGCGACCGTGTCGTCACCGTCGTCGCCGGTCATCAGCGCGAGCAGCGTCTCGTAGGGGGCCGGGTCGGGGGCCACCGCGAGCGCCTCGGCGGTCTGCAGCGCGAACCGGTCGAGGCGCTCCAGCGCCCGCACCACGGAGGCCCTGGTCCCGGCCCGGGTGGCGAGCTGGGTGAGGTCGGAGGGGACCGGCGTGAGGAGGTCGGGACGGCTGCGCAGCAGCACGGCCAGGGCCGCGTCGTCCCGCGAGCGGAGCGCTTCCGCGAGGGACCGGGGCGACGAGGACGGGTTGCTCATCCGACCTACGTTAGCGGGTGCCCGTGACGACCGCCGGGCGTCCAGGCGGCCCCAGGACCACGGCCCGGCGCCCTCTCGGACCCTTGCCCGCCCCGCGGACCGGCCCTGCCTCGGAGTGCCGCCCGCCCTCAGACCGGCCCCCTTGGCGCCGCCCACCACGCGGACCGTCCCCTCAGCCCCCTGCCCGCCTCGCGGGCCGGACTCCCCGCATTGCCACCCGCCCGCGCGCGGACTCCACCTGACCCCCGCCCACCATGCGAACCGTCCCCTTGGAGCGCCGCCCACCGCGCGGACCGTCCCCTCAGCCCCCTGCCCGCCTCGCGGGCCGGGCTCCCCGCAT
>NZ_FMCI01000395.1 GCF_900091845.1 Streptomyces sp. SolWspMP-5a-2 | reverse complement strand
GGAGCGTGCCGCGATGGCGTCGCGTTCGGTGTCGGTCAGGGGTGCCGGTCCGGGGCGCATCTCGGCCGGGTGCAATCGCTCGAAGGCGAGCATCGCCTGCGCGGGTGAGTCAAAGGTATCGGCGATCCGGCGCATGTGGTCCTCGCCGTGCAGGTGGACGGACTTGCGGCGCCGGTCTAGGTAAATGCCGACGGCGACTGTGGTGTGGCCGTCGTGGGCGTGGGCGTGGATGAGGAGCTGGCCGCGATGGATGTCATCGTGGATCCTCTGTGCCTGGTCGGAGACCTCGCGGATCTCGCTGCGGGTGCACCACGGCATGGGGTAGTTCGGCCAGGTCCGTTCCTCGTCGATGGCCGCTCGGAGTTGTGAGGTGATGCCTTCGGCGACGAGGTGCTTCGCTGCGTCTTTGGCCAGTAGGGCTCCTCGTGGTCGATGCGGGCGAGGACCAGGATGCCTGGGGCCGCGATGCTCCAGCCGCCGATCTCCAGGGCCGTGACGGCGATATGGGCCTGTGAGCCGGTCAGGTGGGCCCACACGGCGCTGGGGTGAGTGGGGTGGGTGTCGAGGCGGACATGTGTGTCGATGGCTGAAGTCACTTGGGGGAACTCGTCTGTTCTGCCGGTGGCCGGGCCGCAGGTTCGGCCACCGTTGTACTCGGCAGTTATCGGGTTGCTCGTGTGGATCGAGCGGCGTGTGCGGCCGTGGTGATCGGTGGGCCGACGCGTATGGCGGGCGCCGGTCGCTGCTGCTGTGGTGGGGCGGCTTGGGTGGCGTTCTGCCAGCGGGTGCGGACGGCGTCGATGTCTGCGAGGGCGCGGCGGGCGCCGACGACGAGCTGGAAGGGGGTGTTCGCCGGGTCGTCGGCGTATGCCTCGATACGCCGTGCGGTGTGCTCGGCCGTGGCCAGGAGCGAGCGCTGCAGGGCGCGTTCGGCCCAGTGCTCGACGAATCCGGCTGGTTCGGCCAGCATGCGCAGGACATCGCCTGGTTCGCTGCCGTCGTCCAGCAGCCCGCGCTGTTGAGCTCCCCACAGGACCGTGACGGGGTCGACGGGCTCGTTGCGGCGGGCGAGGGCGGTCAGGCACTGCCAGAGGCCGGCGTGCAGCGGCAGGGTGAGATCTGCGGGGATCAGCCACCGGATGGACTCGATGTCGGCAGGGCGGGCGGTGGCGGTGGCGAGGAGCAGTTGCTCCTCCGCGACTGCCTCGGTGGGGTCCGGGGTGCGAACGGAGGGCGGTACCGCGGTGCGGGGGAGGACGCCAGAGCGCGGGGGAAAGCGGTTCGCGATGTCGTCCACGACGGTGGCGAGCGCGTCGGCTTCGGTGAGCACCGTCTGGACGGGGAGCGGGAGGCTGCTGTCATGGACGGTGTGCATGAGACTTTCGGCGGCCGTCAGCAGGCGGCGGCGGGCGCGCTCGGCCCCGACCATGCGTGCGTGGGCGGGGGCGTGGCTGCGCCAGGGCGAAGTGTTCGGCCTATCCCCAGAAGACGTCGACTTCCGCCGGGGACTGCTGCGCATCCGCCGACAGGTTCAACTCCTCGATGGGCGCCTCTACTTCACACTCCCGAAGGGCGGCAAGACCCGCGTCGCCGACATGCCGTCCTCGGTTGCCTCCGCGCTGGCCGAGTACTTCATGGAGTACCCCGCTGTCGAGGTCGAGCTGCCGTGGGGCGGTCCGGAGCCCGACCATGCGAGGGAGAAGTTTCCGCTGATCCCGACCACGACATACGGCAACGCCATCCGGGCGAACATCTTCAACGTCGACGGGTGGAAGCCCACCCTGGCCGCGGCCGAAGTGATCCCCGTGCGGAAGCAGGGAGGGCGCTGGAAGGCGTCCTGCAAGGACAGCTTTCACATGCTGAGGCACACATGAGCCTCGGTCATCCTGGAAGCGGGAGAATCCGTCGTCCCCCTTGCGCGCTGGCTCGGGCACTCCAGCCGGACCATCACCTTGGACTTCCACACCTACTTCATGCCCGAAGCCAGAGGGAAGGGGCGCGGCGCAATCGACGCTTCGACGTCTCGCAATCCGCCAGTTTGCTTACTCTTCGTGTCGACCAACGCTCCGGGTGGCCAATGAGGCAGAGGGAGCGATCCAGGCACGGGCCCCGCGACGGGGGAGGCAAGCCGAAGCTGGGCGCGTTTCATTCTCCCCGGATTCTCCCCAGCGGCTTGAGCGGTGCCTGTGCCGGCCGTGTTCGCGCCTCTGGCATCGGAGTGTCGGCGCTTGTTGGTCGACTGCTCAGAGCCAGTCCCGTCGCTTGAAAATGAAATACAAACTGGTGCATACCGCTGCCATCAGTAGCATTGCGAACGGATACCCGAAGGACCAGTGCAACTCCGGCATCCGGTCGAAGTTCATCCCGTAGATCGTGCCGACCAGCGTCGGAGCGAACAGGATCGCCGCCCACGACGAGATCTTCTTGATCTCCTCGTTCTGTTCGAAGCCCGCCTCCGCCAACGCCCGCATCTCCGCGTTCTGTTGCTGGGTGACCAGGGTCGCGTTGACGGTGAGGATGTCCGTCAGGGCCTGGCGGAAGCCGTCGACGCGTTCGCTGGTGTGGGTCACGTGGTCGGCGACGTCGCGCAGGTAGCGCTGGAGTTCCTCGTCCGTGCCGTACTTCGCGAAGCCCGCCATCAGGCCGTGCAGCATGCCGACCAGCGGCCGGGTCGCGCGCTGGAACTCGACCATCTCGCGCGAGAGTTCGTAGATCCGGCGGGAGACCTCCGGGTCGCCCCGGAACACCTCCGTCTCGATCTCGTCGACGTCGTTCTGCACTCCCGCGACGACCGGCGCGTAGCCGTCGACGACCGAGTCGAGGATCGCGTACAGCACCGCCTCCGGGCCCAGTGCCAGGAGTTCGGGTGTGCTCTCCATCCGGCGGCGGACCGCGGAGAGGTCGGGGGCCGCGGCGTGTCTGACCGTGATCACGAAGTCGTGGCCGACGAACACGTGCAGCTCACCGAAGTCGACCTCCTCGGGCGCGTCCAGGTAGCGGGCGGCGCGCAGGACGACGAACAGGGTGTCGCCGTACCGTTCCAGCTTGGGACGCTGGTGGGCCTCCATCGCGTCCTCGACGGCGAGCGGGTGGAGGTCGAACTCCTCGGCCAGGGAGTGGAGTTCGCTCTCGGTGGGGCGGGCGAGGCCGATCCACGCCATGCCGGACGGCTGCTCGCGCAGCTCCCGGTAGGTGTCGGCGAGCGTCGCCGGGGTGGAGACGCGCACGCCGTCGCGGTACAGCGCGGCCTCCACGACGCTGTCCGGCGCGACCGGCTGCGCGGGTCTCGGCCCGGCGGGCGCCGGGGCGGCCGGGGGCTCCGGCGCCCGCGGCGGCGTCAGGGCGCGGCGCCAGGCGGACTTCCTCGCGTCGGGGGAGGCGGGACGGGCGCGTCGCTCGGACATGCGGCTGCCTCTCGCGTGGTCGGGCGCCGGTGGCCGCCGGTGCGGCGGCGGGTGGCGTGATCACGCGCAGGATATCCGGGGCGGACCGGCGAGCGGCGGCCGGTGGGCCGGTCCCGGGACGTGGACAGGGGGCGTTGCGGGCTGCTCGTGGAAGCCCGCAACGCCCCCTGGTAGTGCCCTGAGCGGTTCGCTCAGGAGTTCTTCCGGGTCACGAGTTGACCTGTGTGGCCACCAGGCTGGAGAAGGTCGTCAGCCGGGTGTAGACACCCGGGTAGCCGGCCTCCGCGCAGCCCTCGCCCCAGGAAGTGATCCCTGCCAGGACGCCCCCGATGAGCAGGGGACCGCCGCTGTCGCCCTGGCAGGTGTCGACGCCGCCGGAGGAGTATCCGGCGCAGACCATGTCGGTCTGGACGAAGTCCGAACCGTAGGAGCTCTTGCAGCTGGTGTCGGCCACGACCGGGACGGTCGCGGTGCGCAGCTGGTTGGAGGAGCTGCCGTTCTCCGAGGTGGTGCCCCAGCCGAGGATGCGGGCGGTGGTGCCGGCCGCGTAGACGCCGGTCTGGGACGAGGTGACGTAGGAGGCCGTGGTGTACGGCATCGACGTCGCGAGGGTGAGGACGGCGACGTCCTTGCCCTTGGTGGCGTCGGTGTAGCTCGGGTTGATCCAGATCTTGCTGACCCGGCTGACCGTGCCGTTGGTGCCGTTCAGGTTGGTGCGCCCGCCGACGACCCGCACGCTGCTGGTGCTCTCGCCGACCATGCAGTGGGCCGCGGTGATCACCTTGGTCGCCGAGACCAGCGTGCCGCCGCAGAACTGGTTCTGCGAGGCGTCGGTGATCTGCATGACGAACGGGTACGCCGTGGTCGTGGTCGTCGAGCCACCGACGATGGGCTGGGGGGCCGCGACGGCGTTGGGGGCGCCGAGCAGGGCGGTGGTGGCAGCGGCGGCGGTCGCCGCCAGGACGGCCGCGGTCTTCCTGGCGCGGTTGAGCCCGAACATGAGTCTCCTCAGTGGGGGGTTGCCGGTGGGGGGCGCGCGGGTGTGGGGGGTGGTGCACGGGGGTCGCGGGACCGACCCCCGTATGCCCGGCCGAGCGGCACGCCCTAAAAGTAGGACCGGGCCCACCCTCGTCCCAATGAGGGAACCCCCTAGGGGAGTTGGGCAGGGAAAACCCTCGGTCGCGCCCAGTAAACCCGCAGTGACGTCACTTCGGACGGCGCCCCGCCGCCAGCCGGACGATGTCCACCCGTGAGCGGATGCCCAGCTTCCGGTAGACCCGGGTGAGGGTCGCCTCGACCGTCTTGACGCTGATGAACAGGCGTGCGGCGATCTCCCGGTTGGTCGCGCCCTCCATGACGAGCCCCGCGACCTGCCGCTCCATCGACGCCAGCCCCTCCAGACCGTCGAGGGTCGCGCCGCCGGGGGACGGCGGCCGGACGGGCGGTGCCGAGCCCGCCGCCTCCACCTGCCGCAGCCAGGGCAGTGCCCGGCAGCGCCGGAACAGCCGGGCCGCCTCGTCGTAGGACGTCGGACCGGGCGCCGGGGTTCCCGGCGCGTGCGCCGGGCCGAGGGGCGGGGGGTGCCGCGCAGGGTGGCCAGGGCGAAGGCGGCCCGCGCCTCCTCCAGGCCGTACCCCAGCTTGGCGAGCCGGTCCTGCACGGACGTCAGCCGGGCGAGCGCCGCCTCGTGGTCGCCGCGGGCGGCCCGCACCAGCGCCTCGGCCCGGTCCAGGACGGCCAGCACGCTCTCCCGGCCCAGGCGCAGCGCGTGCTCCCGGGTCACGTCGACGAGTTCCTGCGCCTCGTCGGTCTCGCCGACCCGCACCAGCGCCTCCGCGAGGTCGCCCTGCCAGCGTCCGCGCGCCGGGTCGGTGATGCCGAGCCCGTGCTCCAGCTCCCGCACCCGGCGCAGCGAGACGACGGTGCCGGGGTCGTCCCCGGCCACCAGTTGGGCGTGTCCGAGGGCGGCGAGGGCGCGGGAGACGTAGATCTGGTCGCCGACCTCCTCGGCCTGTCCGACCGCCTCGGCGGCGAGGTCGAGCGCGCGCCGCACGTCGCCGCCCGACGCCTCGGCGAGGGAGGTGAGGACGGCGGACGGCACCTCGCCGATCCCGGAGTCGCGGGCCAGTCTTCGGCTCTCCCTGGCCAGGTCGAGGGCGCGGCCGCAGTGCCCGGAGCGCAGCTCGGTCTCGGCGAGCAGCCGGACGAAGTGCACCTCGGACTCGACCATGCCGCGCCGCCGGACCTCGCGCAGCAGCGCGGCGACGGTGGCGCGGGCCTCGGGGAGCTGGTCGCTCATGATCAGCCAGCGGTAGCGGGTGGCGCCTGGGCCGTTGTGGTGGCAGGCGACCTGCGGGTCCTGGGGTTCCCTGAGCGCGCGTTTGATGGTGGCGGGCGCGTCCGGATGGCCCATCAGGGTCTCGGTCTGGGCCTGGAAGGCGAGCGCGAGGAGTTCGGTGCGCCGGTCGTCGGCGCGGGCCGCCAGCTCCGCCGCGTGGGCGGCCTCCGCGCGGCCCTCGGCGAAGTCGCCCTCCACGACCAGGGCCCGCCAGGCGAGCTGGTAGCGGACCAGGGCGAGCAGCCGCGGGTCGTCGCCCGCGTCGGCGAGGGCCTGCGGGTAGACGGTGTCGACCTCGCCGAGCGCCTGCCCGGCCGCCTCGATCACCACCATCCAGGCCCGCACCCGGTCGGTGGGGGCGGTGGCCCGGGTGAGCACCTCGTGGGCGATGTCCCGGGCGAGGTCGACCTCCCCGGCGGTGATCGCGTCCTCGGCGGCCTGCAGACGGCGTTCGTCGGGGCCGGGTTCGCCGTCGGCGGGGGTGTGCCGGGCGGCGAGCAGGCCGAGCGAGGCGGCGACCGAGGGGGCGCCCCGGTCGCGGGCCTGGGCGGCGGCCTCGGCGAGCCGGGCGGCGGCCTCCGGGTCGGCGCCGGTGATGGCGAGGGCCAGGTGCCTGGCCCGTTCGATGGGGTCGGAGGCGGCGGTGGAGAGCGCGGCGTGCGCGGCCCGCCGGTCCTGCGCGGGTGCCTCGGCGTAGAGCGCGGCCGATATCAGCGGGTGCGCGAACCGGACCGCGGGGCCCTCCTGTTCGGTGGCCAGCAGGCCGAGCCCGGCCGCCTGGACGGTCTCGGCCTCGGCGTTCTCCCGGCCCGCCGCGTGCAGCAGGGCCAGGGTCGGGCGGGCGCCCGCGCTGGCGACGAGGAGGGTGCGGCGGGCCTCGGCGGAGAGCATCCCCAGGCGGTTGAGGACGAGGGCGCGCAGCGAGGTCGGCACCGGCAGCGGCTCGCCCGGACGGGGCGGGGTGGGGCTCTCGGC
Source organism: Streptomyces sp. SolWspMP-5a-2 (assembly GCF_900091845.1). Taxonomy (GTDB): domain Bacteria; phylum Actinomycetota; class Actinomycetes; order Streptomycetales; family Streptomycetaceae; genus Streptomyces; species Streptomyces doudnae. Next base: position 16,801 of record NZ_FMCI01000395.1, on the reverse strand, counting down.
GAGGGCGCGGCCCAGCTCCAGGGCGAACAGCGGGTTGCCGCCGCTGGTGCGGTGGATGTCCCGGACGGTGGAGCGGGGCAGCCCGGTGTAGCCGCGGTGGTCGAGGAGCGCGGAGACCTGGGAACCGGTGAGCGGGCCGAGCCGGACGGCGAGCGTGTCGGGCGGGGACGCGCGTAGATGCCGGTCGTACTCCTGTCCCTCGGTCCGTACCGCGCAGAGCATCTGGACCGGGGTGTCGCCGAGGCGGCGGGCGGCGAAGCCGAGGAGTTCGGCGCTGGCCGAATCGAGCCACTGGAGGTCGTCCGCGACGATCAGGACGGGGCCCTCGGCGGCGAGCGCGCGCAGCGCGGAGAGCACGGCGAGGCGCAGCGCGAGGCCGTCGCGCTGGAGGGTGGACTCGCCGCGACCGGTGAGGGCCGACTCCAGGGCGGTGCGCTGGGCGGCGGGCAGCCGCTCGGAGACCTCGTCGAGGACGAGCCCCAGGAGGTCGGCCAGGGCCAGGAAGGGAAGGTGGGATTCGGACTCGGTCGCCGAGCAGCGCAACACGGTGCGGGCCGCCGTCCCGTATTGCGCGGCCAATGCCCGCAGGACGGTCGACTTTCCTATTCCGGCGGGGCCGTGGAGCAGCGCGCTGCCGCCGCGGGCGAGCTGCTCGTGGGCCGCGCCGAACAGCTCGTCCCTGCCGATGACCAGGTCGGGGCGGCATCTGGCAGGCTCCTTGAAGTCCCGTCGCACGGTCACCGCTCCCTCCGTGTGTCGTGTCCGGGCCAAATTCTAGGCAACGTCTCATTGAAATTCGGACGGACCACATGGTGAGGGATATAACAACGGCCGGGCATAGGGAAATTCAAAGCACGGCCGAATGAATAGAATGCCCACGCCCGGGTCCAGGCACACCTAGGGCAACACCCCCGCGCGCCGTGCCGCCGCGACCGCCTCGCCCCGGGTGTGCGCCCCCAACTTCCGCATGGCGGACCGGAGATACCCCTTCACCGTCTCCGCCCGCACCCCGAGCCGCTCCGCCGCGAGCGCGTTGGTCGCCCCCGCCGCCACCCACGACAGCACGTCCAGCTCGCGCGGCGCCAGCACCGGCCCCGGCACCCGCGACCGGGGCGCCAGCAGCCCGCACACCTCCAGGAGTTCGGACCGCAGCGCCGGATCCGCGATCCGCGGCGCCAGCGCGCGCAGCGCCGCGTGCGCCTCCCTGACCTGCTCGCGCACCGCGCCCGCCGCCAGCTCCGGCTCGGGCGCCGAACGCGCCGCCACGAGCAGCCCGCGCGCCTCCTCCCGCACCACCAGCGCCTGTTCGACGTCGCGCGCCGCCGCCATCGCCGCGCCCAGCGCCCGGTCGCCCAGCGGCTCGGCCGTGCGCAGCGCGCCGTACAGCACCCCGCGCACCCGCCGCCGTACCACCACCGGCACCGCGAGCACCGAGCGCAGCCCCTCGGCCGCCACCGGGATGTCGTACTCGTGGCTGATCTGCCGGGACGCCGAGTAGTCCGTCACGGCGCACGGCCGGGCCAGCGCCACCGCCTTGCCGCCCAGGCCGTTGCCCGCGGTCACCGCGAGCGCGCTGAGCGCGGGCGTGGCCGTGCCGCACAGCTCGCTGATGCGTATCCGCGGCCCGCCCGACTCCACCAGGCCGCCGAAGGCGACCGGCAGGCCCGTGGTGTGCCGAAGCCGCAGCAGCGCACTGTGGATCTCCACCGCCCCCGTGGCGTCACCTGTCACCCGCTCGCCCTTTCCCGCGGCCACACCCCCGTCCGGGGGTAGTGAGACGTGCATCACGGATTACACGATGACAGAGAGCCGCCCGGCAATGGTCCGGTACGAGGAGGACAGAGCACAGATGACGACGGCGACGGAGGCGTTCCGTAGCGCGCGGGACTTTCTGCTGGAGCACCGCGAGGACTACGTGACGGCGTACGAGGGCTTCGACTGGCCCCGACCCGAACACTTCAACTGGGCGCTCGACTGGTTCGACGCCATCGCCGACGGCAACGACCGCACCGCCCTGCACATCGTCGAGGAGGACGGCTCCGAGCTGCGGCTCTCCTTCGCCGAACTCTCCGCCCGCTCCGACCGGGTGGCCGGCTGGCTGCGCGCGCGGGGCGTCGCCGCCGAGGACCGCATCCTGGTCATGCTCGGCAACCAGGCCGAGCTGTGGGAGACCGCGCTGGCCGCGATGAAGCTGCGCGCCGTCGTCGTCCCCGCGACCCCCCTGCTGGGCCCCGCCGACCTCCGCGACCGGGTCGCCCGCGGCCGGGTCAGGCACGTGATCGCGCGCGCCGAGGACACCGCCAAGTTCGCCGAGGTGCCCGGCACCTGGACCCGGATCTCCGTCGGCGGCCTGCCCGTGGAGTGCTGGGAGCCGTACGAGGACGCGTACGCCCACACCGCCCCGTTCGTGCCGGACGGCCCGACGCTGGCCGACGACCCGCTGATGCTCTACTTCACCTCGGGCACCACCGACCGCCCCAAGCTGGTCGAACACACGCACACCTCGTACCCCATCGGCCACCTCTCGACCCTGTACTGGATCGGGCTGCGCCCCGGCGACGTGCACCTCAACATCTCCTCGCCGGGCTGGGCCAAGCACGCCTGGTCCAACCTGTTCGCGCCGTGGAACGCCGAGGCGACCGTCTTCATCCACAACTACAGCCGCTTCGACCCGGTCCGCCTGATGAGCGAGATGGACCGCGCGGGCGTCACCACCTTCTGCGCGCCGCCGACCGTCTGGCGCATGCTCATCCAGGCCGACCTGACCCAGCTGCGCACCCCGCCCCGGGAGGCGCTGGCCGCGGGCGAGCCCCTCAACCCCGAGGTCATCGAGCAGGTCAGGCGGAACTGGGGCGTCACCATCCGGGACGGCTTCGGCCAGACGGAGACCGCCGTGCAGGTCGCCAACACCCCCGGGCAGGAGCTGAAGTCGGGCTCCATGGGCCGTCCGAGCCCCGGCTACCGGGTCACCCTGCTCGACCCGATCAGCGGGGCGCCGGGCGCCGCCGAGGGGGAGATCGCCCTCGACCTCTCCAGCCGCCCGGTCGGCCTGATGACCGGCTACCACGGCGACCCGGACCGGACGGCGGAGGCGATGGCGGGCGGCTACTACCGCACCGGCGACGTCGCCTCCCGCGACGAGGACGGCTACCTGACCTACATCGGGCGCAGCGACGACGTCTTCAAGGCGTCCGACTACAAGATCAGCCCGTTCGAGCTGGAGAGCGCGCTCCTGGAGCACGAGGCGGTCGCGGAGGCGGCCGTGGTGCCCGCGCCCGACCCGGTGCGGCTCGCGGTGCCGAAGGCGTACATCGTGCTCGCCGAGGGCTGGCAGCCGGGCCCCGACACCGCGAAGGTGCTGTTCGAGCACGCCCGCGAGGTCCTCGCGCCCTACAAGCGGGTCCGCCGCATCGAGTTCGCCCCGCTGCCCAAGACCGTCTCCGGCAAGATCCGCCGGATCGAGCTGCGCGAGGCGACGGCCGCCGGGTCCACCGCCGAGTACCGCGAGGAGGACTTCCGGTGACCGCGATACCGTCCTACGCGCACGGCACGAGCGCCACGGAGCTGCTCGGCGACACCATAGGCGCCGACCTCGACCGGGCCGTCGCCGCCTGGCCCGACCGCGAGGCCCTCGTCGACGTCCCGTCCCGACGGCGCTGGACCTACCGGGAGTTCGCCGCCGACGTGGACCGGCTGGCCCGCGCGCTGCTCGCGGACGGCGTCGCGCGCGGCGACCGGGTGGGGATCTGGGCGGTCAACTGCGCCGAGTGGGTGCTCGTGCAGTACGCCACCGCCCGGATCGGCGCCGTCATGGTGAACATCAACCCGGCCTACCGCACCCACGAGGTCGCGTACGTCCTGCGCCAGGCCGGGGTCTCCCTGCTGTTCGCCTCGCTCAGCCACAAGGGCAGCGACTACCGGGCCATGGTCGACGAAGTCCGCCCCGACTGCCCGCGGTTGCGGCGGACCGTGTACATCGGCGACCCGGGCTGGACCGCCTTCACCGACCTCGGCACCGCCGACCTCCAGGACGAACTCACCGCCCGTCAGGCCGAGTTGTCCTGCGACGACCCGATCAACATCCAGTACACCTCGGGCACCACCGGCTTCCCGAAGGGGGCCACCCTCTCCCACCACAGCATCCTCAACAACGGGTACTTCGTGGGGGAGTCGATCGCCTACACCGAGCAGGACCGCATCTGCCTGCCGGTGCCCTTCTACCACTGCTTCGGCATGGTGATGGGCAACCTCGCGGCCACCTCGCACGGCGCCTGCGTGGTGATCCCGGCCCCGTCCTTCGACCCCAGGGCCACCCTGGAGGCGGTCGGCCGCGAGCGCTGCACCTCGCTGTACGGCGTCCCCACCATGTTCATAGCCGAGCTGAACCTCCCCGACTTCGCCTCCTACGACCTGTCGTCGCTGCGCACCGGCATCATGGCGGGCTCGCCCTGCCCGGTCGAGGTGATGAAGCGGGTGGTCGCCGAGATGCACATGGCCGAGGTCTCCATCTGCTACGGCATGACGGAGACCTCCCCGGTCTCCCTCCAGACCCGCAGGGACGACGACCTCGACCACCGCACCGGAACCGTCGGCCGGGTCCTGCCGCACCTGGAGGTCAAGGTCGTCGACCCGGCCACCGGGGTCACCAGGCCGCGCGGCGAGAAGGGCGAGCTGTGCACCCGCGGCTACAGCGTGATGCTGGGCTACTGGGAGGAGCCGGAGAAGACCCGGGAGGCCGTCGACCCGGCCCGCTGGATGCACACCGGCGACCTCGCCCTGATGCGCGAGGACGGCTACGTGGAGATCGTCGGCCGCATCAAGGACATGATCATCCGGGGCGGCGAGAACATCTACCCGCGTGAGATAGAGGAGTTCCTGCACGGCCACCCGAAGGTCGCCGACGTCCAGGTGGTCGGGGTGCCGCACGAGCGGTACGGCGAGGAGGTGCTGGCCTGCGTCGTCCCGCGCGACCCGGCCGACCCGCCCACCCTGGAGGAGCTGCGCGGCTGGTGCGAGGGGCGGCTCGCGCACTACAAGACGCCGAGCCTGCTGCGCGTCCTGGACTCCTTCCCGATGACGGTGTCCGGCAAGGTGCGCAAGATCGAGCTGCGCGAGCGGTACGCGGCCCGGTAGCGGAGAACGCCCCGCCGCGCCCCTGTCAGGCGTCCGGGGTGCCCAGCTCGTCGGCGAGGCCGTTGACCGGCTGCGGGGTGCCGGTGAGGTCCAGGACGAAGAGGGGGACGCCCAGGGCGTCGGCGCGGTCACGGGCGTCCTCGGCGTACCCGGCGAGGGAGAAGTAGACGCAGTCCGCCGACTCCGTCATCGCCGTCAGCCACAGGCACTCCACGTCCCGGGGCGAGGCCGGGCGCACGGTCGGGTCGACCTGCGCCAGCAGCCCGCGCGCGGCCAGCCCTATCCCGGACGGCGGACGCTGGTCGGCGCGCCGGATGTCCTGGTAGCCGAGCCAGCGCAGATAGAGCGCGGCGGCCGTCACGGCGTCCCGCGCGGTGCGGATGGTGACCGGCTGGAAGGCCGGGCGCGGCGCCCCGGACGGCGGCGGACCCGGCGGCGCCGGAGCACCGCCGTCCGCTCCGGCCCGCCCGGGGACGGCGGCCCCGGTGCCGTCGGCGCCGCTGTCGGCGGGAGCGCCCTCCCCGGCGACCGGGATGCGCAGCGACGTGCCGCAGGGGCAGCCGAGTTCGGGGCGCGGCCACTGGTCCCGGCGGCCGCAGGAGCCGCAGCGCACGGCGATCCAGTCCTGCTCCCACACCCGGTCGGTGACCACCACGGGCGCCGCGCCCGGATCCAGCGGTGGCGCGACCGGGGCGCCGCACCCGCACGGGTACGACGGGGCGCTGTACCGGTGCAGGCGTCGGCAGGCCGGGCACCGCACCGGCACGCTCTCGGGCATGGCCCACTCCCCAGCGTCGCGAAGGGGCGCCACCGACGGGCGTCCCCATGAGTCCGCGCCCCCATCGTGCCCCCGCGCCCCTCCCGTCGTGGGCGCTTGCCCGTCTCTTGACGGGTTTTCGGCCTCCCCCTACATTGTTTCCAGATAGTAGAATTCTGTTTCCGTAATGCGGAATTTCACGATACGGAAAAGAGTCTCGGAAGCCAATCTCACCGCGGGGCGCGACGGGAGTGCGATTCCGACCGGCCGAGCAGGAGTACTCGATGGCTCGCATGACCGCTGCCCGCGCGGCAGTTGAGATCCTCAAGCGGGAAGGCGTCGGTGACGCGTTCGGCGTCCCCGGCGCGGCGATCAACCCCTTCTACGCGGCGCTCAAGGCCGCGGGCGGCATCCGGCACACGCTCGCCCGCCACGTCGAGGGCGCCTCGCACATGGCCGAGGGCTACACCCGCACCCACCCGGGCAACATCGGCGTCTGCATCGGGACCTCGGGGCCCGCGGGCACCGACATGATCACCGGCCTGTACTCGGCCCTCGGCGACTCGATCCCGATCCTGTGCGTCACCGGACAGGCGCCGACCGCGGTGATCCACAAGGAGGACTTCCAGGCCGTCGACATCGCGTCGATCGCGGGCCCGGTCACCAAGATGGCGATCACCGTCCTGGAGGCCGCCCAGGTCCCCGGCGCCTTCCAGCAGGCGTTCCACCTGATGCGCTCCGGGCGCCCCGGACCGGTCCTGATCGACCTGCCGATCGACGTCCAGCTGACGGAGATCGAGTTCGACCCGGAGACCTACCAGCCGCTGCCCGTCTACAAGCCCGCCGCGAGGCGCGCCCAGATCGAGAAGGCGCTCGACCTCCTCGACGCCTCCGAGCGCCCGCTGATCGTGGCGGGCGGCGGCGTCGTCAACGCGGACGCGGCCGAACTGCTCGTCGAGTTCGCCGAGTTGACCGGGGTCCCGGTCGTCCCGACCCTGATGGGCTGGGGCCTGCTGCCCGACGACCACGAGCTGAACGCCGGGATGGTGGGCCTGCAGACCTCGCACCGCTACGGCAACGCGACGTTCCTGGAGTCCGACTTCGTCCTCGGCATCGGCAACCGCTGGGCCAACCGGCACACCGGCAGGCTCGACGTCTACACGGCGGGCCGCACCTTCGTCCACGTCGACGTCGAACCCACCCAGATCGGCAGGATCTTCGCCCCCGAGTTCGGCATCGCCTCCGACGCCGGGGCCGCCCTCGCGCTCTTCGTCGAGGTGGCGCGCGAGCGGCAGGCGGCCGGGCGGCTCCCGGACCGCTCGGCATGGGCGGCGCTGGCCCAGGAGAAGAAGGCCACCCTCCAGCGCCGCACCCACTTCGACGACGTCCCGATCAAGCCGCAGCGGGTCTACGAGGAGATGAACAAGGCGTTCGGACCGGAGACCCGGTACGTCTCCACCATCGGCCTCTCGCAGATCGCCGGCGCCCAGATGCTGCACGTCTTCCGGCCCCGGCACTGGATCAACTGCGGTCAGGCGGGCCCGCTCGGCTGGACGATCCCGGCCGCGCTCGGCGTCGCCAGGGCCGATCCCGACGCGCAGGTCGTCGCGCTCTCCGGCGACTACGACTTCCAGTTCATGATCGAGGAACTGGCGGTCGGCGCGCAGCACCACATCCCGTACGTGCACGTCCTGGTCAACAACTCCTACCTGGGCCTGATCCGCCAGGCGCAGCGTGCCTTCGACATCGACTTCCAGGTCAACCTGGAGTTCGAGAACGTCAACTCGCCCGAACTCGGCCTGTACGGCGTCGACCACGTGAAGGTCGCCGAGGGCCTCGGCTGCAAGGCGATCCGGGTGACCGACCCGGGCGAGCTGGGGGCCGCGTTCGAGCGGGCGAAGAAACTCGCCGCGGAGTTCCGGGTGCCGGTGGTCGTCGAGGCGATCCTGGAGCGGGTCACGAACATCGCGATGTCGACCACCAACGACATCTCCGCCGTCGTCGAGTTCGAGGACATCGCGACCGAGCCCGGCCACGCGCCGACGTCGATCCGGACCCTGAAGGTCTGACGGCGACACGGCGGCACGGCGAGGGCGGCCCGTCCGGGGGACGGGCCGCCCTCGTGTGCGCGGGGACCGTGTCCCCAGACAGGGCGGGGCGGGCGGACGCCCGGTGCGGCGCGTGTGCCTGCGGCCGGGCACGCGGAAGGGCGCCGGACGCGGGAGGAACCGCGTCCGGCGCCCTGGCCGGGGAGAGGGGTGGGGAGGTGGACCGTCCGACGGCGCGAGGCCGGGCGCGACGGGTCGTTCGCGCCGCCGGACGGGGTCGGTGAAGTGGCGGGGACCGCGGCGGCCGTGACGGCGCGGGGCCCGTTCTCCTCAGGTCGAAGAAGGGGACCCGGGCCTTCACCACCGCACTGGCTCACGTGCCGCCGCGGTCCTCGCCCCGCCCGCCGCGGTCCGGCCGGTCACCCCTCATCCGGGCCGGCCGTCCGCGCGGGCTGTCCAGGTGCCGGGTCCCGGGCGGGAACCGGCCTGTGCGCAATCCGGTGCCAACAGGCCGCCGGATCACGGGAGTCGGGTTCCGGGCGGCGCCGGCGCCTGGGCGCGACAGGACAGATGTCAGCGCCGGTGCCGCCCGGAAGTCTGGGTGGGTCCGGCTCAGACCTCGGTGCCGGAGAGCCGTTCCACGGCCCGCAGCAGGGCCGAGTGGTCGAGCCCGCCGTCGCCCTGCGCGCGCAGGCTCGCGACGAGCTGCGCGACGACGGCGCCGACCGGCAGCGCCGCGCCGACCGTGCGGGCCGCCTCGGTGACGATGCCCATGTCCTTGTGGTGCAGGTCGATCCGGAAGCCCGGCCTGAAGTCGCGGGCCAGGAAGTTGTCCTTCTTGCGGGTGAGCACCGTGGAACCGGCGAGCCCGCCGTTGAGGACGTCCAGCGCGGCCTTCAGGTCCACGCCGGACTTCTCCAGGAACACCACGGCCTCGGCGCACGCCTGGATGTTCACGGCGACGATCAGCTGGTTGGCGGCCTTCACGGTCTGGCCCGAGCCGTGCGGACCGCAGAGCACGATGGTCCTGCCGAGCGCCTCCAGGATCGGGCGGGCCGCGTCGAAGTCGGCCTGCTCGCCGCCGACCATGATGGACAGCACCGCCTCGACGGCCCCGGCCTCACCGCCGGAGACGGGCGCGTCGAGGACCCGCAGGCCCTTGTCCCGGGCGGCCTTCGCCAGGTCGATCGAGGTCTGCGGGGTGATCGAGGACATGTCGATCAGCAGGGCGCCGGACCTGGCGTGCGCCAGGATGCCGTCCGGGCCGTAGGCGATCGCCTCGACCTGCGGGGAGGCGGGCACCATCGTGATGACGACGTCGGCGTCCCTGACGGCCTCGGCGATCGAGCCGACCGCGGTGCCGCCCGCGGCGGTCAGCCGGTCCAGCTTGTCCTGCTCCAGGGTGTGACCCGTGACGTGGTAACCGGCCTTGATCAGGTTCTCGGACATGGGGGAGCCCATGATGCCGAGGCCGATCCAGGCGATGCGGGGGAGCGTGCTCATGTCGGGGATACCTCTCTGACTGCGGTGCCTGGGCGGGGAGTTCAGCGGGCGGTGCGCGGGAGCCAGTCGAAGGACGCGGCGCTCGGGCGGTCGCCCGGCTTGTACTCCAGGCCGACCCAGCCCTCGTACCCGGCCTTCGTCAGCCGGTCGAGGAGGTCTTCCAGGGGGAGGGTTCCGGTGCCGGGGGCGCCCCGGCCGGGGTTGTCGGCGATCTGCACATGGCCGGTCCTGGCCGCGTACCGCTCGATCACGGCGGGCAGGTCCTCGCCGTTCATGGCCAGGTGGTACAGGTCCATGAGGAAGCGCGCGTTGCCGAGTCCTGACGCCTCGTCGACCCGGTCGGCGACCGCCACGGCGGCCGGTGCCGACACCAGCGGGTACCGGGGCGACTCCGGCCGGTTGAGGGCCTCGATCAGCAGGACCGCGCCGATCCGGTCGGCGGCGCGGGCCGCGAGGACCAGGTTCTCCAGCGCCAGCGCGTCCTGTTCGGCCGGATCGACGCCGTCGACGCGGTTGCCGTACAGGGCGTTGAGCGCCGTGCAGCCGAGCGACCCGGCGAAGTCGGCGGCCACGTCGATGTTGGCGCGGAACCGCCGGGACTCCTCGCCCGGGACCGACAGGGCGCCCCGGTCGGGGCCCGGGAGCTGTCCGGCGTAGAAGTTCAGGCCGGTCAGCCGGACTCCGGCGTCCTCGATCGCCCGCCGCAGGGCGTCCAGCGCGGACCGCTCGGGGGTGGGGGAGTCGACCCAGGGCCACCACAGCTCGACCGCGGAGAACCCGGCCGCGGCGGCGGCCGCGGGGCGCTCCAGGAGCGGCAGCTCGGTGAAGAGGATCGACAGGTTGACGTTGAAGCGCTGGTCTGCGAATCCCATCGGGGGCCGCGCTCCCTTCCGTTGTCGTCGTTCAGGCGGTGTCGCTCCGCCGTTCCTGACTTCCATATTGCGGAAGTTTGTTTCTGCTTAATGGAAGGTTGCCGTCGGGGAGCGAGGGTTGTCAAGGGGGTCGGGCCGCCCGTTCGGGCCGCTCGCCCTCCCGGTGGGCCCCACCGCCGTCGGCTAGAGTCGCTGGGCACCTCCCGGTGCCGCCCCCGTGTGGCCTCGCCGCGGGTGATCCGGGCGGACGCGCAGGCCAGGACCGTTTGGGGGCAGGATGCGATTGCGGGTGGAGTTCACCACCGAACCCTTCGACCTCGACGAGGCGCCGGCGCACGCGCTGGTCGCCCGCGAGGTCGTCGAGACGGCCGCGCTGGACGCGGTCGACGTCGGACCGTTCGGCAACACGGCGGAGGGTGGGGCCGACGCGGTGCTCGGCGCCGTCGACGCGCTGCTGCGGCGGAGCCTGGAGGCCGGTGCCACCCGGATCTCGCTCCAGGTCAACGTGGTCGGGGAGGACGCCAGGTGACCCGTCCCGGCGACGAGCCCTTCCTCGCCGCGGTGAAGCCGCTGGTCGACGCGATGGGCGGGGAGATGCTCCCGCCCGGCGAGGCGGGACCCGACGACGTCGTCCTCAGCTGGGAGGGCGCCGAGGCGGTCGCCGTGCGGCTGCCGCAGCTCGCCGACTCGCTCGACCACATCCTCGCCGCGATGGAGCGCGCCCGCGGCAAGCCCCTCGCCGACCTCGACCGCAAGGCCAAGCAGGAGGTCGTCAAGGCGCTGGAGGCGCGCGGCGCCTTCTCCGTGCGGCACGGCGTGGAGACGGTGGCCGGGGCGCTCGGCGTCAGCCGCTTCACCGTCTACAACTACCTCAACCGCGAGAAGGGCGTCTGAGGGGGAGGACGGGGGCTCCGCCCCTGCTGTCGGGGCGGAAGGGCGCGCTGAGCTGGTGCTTCCGGTGCGGCGGGAGGCGTGGACGGGCGTTGCTTCCGGGGGTGCTGGGGGTGCGGACGGGCGCCGCTTCCGGGGGTGCCGGGGGGTGCGGACGGGCGCCGCTTCCGGGGGTGGCGGGGGCGTGTCGGGGTGGTGATCCGGTGGCGAGGCGAAGGTAACCGGGAATTTTCAACAAAGTGTTGACGCCGTGTTTTCGAGGGCGTTAGCTATCGGCAGCCCGTTCAGCACGACGGCCGTTCGCGGCCACGGAGGCTCCCGTGACGTCGACTTCCACGCCCCCGGGCCTGGCCCGGTTCAACGACCTGGCGGAGCACGCGGCCCTCGCCGTCCTCACGGAGGCGTGCGCCTCCGCCACCTGGGCGAAGCGGCTCCTGGCCGCCCGTCCCTACCCCACCCTCGACGCCCTGCACACCGCCAGTGACGCCGCCACGGCCGACCTGACCGGCGACGACCTCGCCGAGGCGATGTCCGGGCACCCGCCCATCGGCCGCCCCAGGCCCGGTGACCCCGCCTCCGCCCGCGAGCAGCGCGGCATGGCGGGCGCCTCCGAGGAGCTGAAGGCCGAGATGCTCGAACTGAACCTCGCCTACCAGGAGAGGTTCGGGCATGTCTTCCTGATCTGCGCGACCGGCCTGACCGGCGAGCGGATGCGCGACGCGGTCAGGGAGCGGCTCGGCAACGCGCCGGAGCGGGAACGCGCGATCGTCCGCACCGAGCTGGGCAAGATCAACCGTATCCGGCTCGCCCGACTCGTCGAAGAGGACTGAGACCAGCATGACCACCAGCACCACGGCCTCGGTGTCCACGCACGTCCTGGACACCAGCGTCGGCCGCCCCGCCCGCGGCGTCACGGTCCGGATCGCCGCTCGGCGCGGCAGCTCCGGCGACTGGCAGCCGCTCGGCGGCTCCGCGACCGACGCGGACGGGCGGTGCAAGGACCTGCCGGCGCTGCCGGAGGGAACGACCCGGGTCCGGCTCGACTTCGAGGTCGAGGCGTACTTCGGGACAGCAGCCCAGAACCAAGCCGATGCGCAGCAGGACGCCCCCGCGAATCGGGACAGCGGTGCCGGAGCGTTCTTCCCGGAGGTGACGGTCACCTTCGCCGTCGACCCCGGGGAGCACTACCACGTGCCGCTGCTGCTCAACCCGTTCGGCTACTCCGTATACCGAGGGAGCTAGCAGACATGACCGACGTTGCCCGCCCTGCCCACGCCGACCTCCCGCACCCGGCCCGCACCCAACCCGCCCGCCAGGACCGCCCGGTGACGCTGGGTCAGAACCAGTACGGCAAGGCCGAGAACCGGGTCGTGCGGATCGTGCGGGACGGCGCCACCCACCACATCAAGGACCTGAACGTCTCCGTCGCGCTCTCCGGCGACATGGACGAGGTCCACCTCTCCGGCTCCAACGCCAGCGTGCTGCCGACCGACACCACCAAGAACACGGTGTTCGCGTTCGCCAAGGAGCACGGGGTGGCCTCCGCCGAGCAGTTCGGCATCCACCTGGCCCGGTACTTCGTCACCTCGCAGGAGTCCATCCGCACCGCGCGCATCCGCATCGAGGAGTACGCCTGGGAGCGGATCGCCCGCCCCGGCGAGGAGACGGGCGCGGACGTGCCCCGGCACTCCTTCGTCCGCGGCGGCCAGGAGACCCGGCTCACCCAGGTCACCTACGACGGCGCGTCCTGGGAGGTCGTCTCCGGGCTCAAGGACCTCACGGTGCTGAACTCGACCGACTCCGAGTTCTGGGGCTACGTCAAGGACAAGTACACGACGCTGCCCGAGGCGTACGACCGCATCCTGGCCACCGACGTCACCGGCCGCTGGCGCTTCGCCTGGAGCGACGACGCCGAGGAGGCGCCGGACTGGGAGGAGTCCTACCGGGAGGTCCGCGCCCACCTGCTGCAGGCGTTCGCCGAGACGTACTCGCTCTCGCTCCAGCAGACCCTGTACGAGATGGGCTCGCGGATCATCGAGCACCGCGGCGAGATCGACGAGGTGCGGTTCTCCCTGCCCAACAAGCACCACTTCCTCGTCGACCTCGCGCCCTTCGGGCTCAAGAACGACAACGAGGTCTACCTCGCCGCCGACCGCCCCTACGGACTGATCGAGGCGACCGTGCTGCGCGAGGGCCGCGAGGCGCGCATCCCGGTGGACCTCAGCAACCTGTAGCAACCGCATCTCGGCACCCGCGGCCGGGGACCACCCCGGCCGCGGCACTCAAAACCTCCGGGTCCTGCCGTGCCCTCCCCTCCAGCGCAAAGGACGAACCATGGCAGCAGCCCAGCGCGTCGTCATCGAGAACGGTGCGATCGCGACCGTCGACGCCGACGACACCGAGTTCGCGCACGGACACGTGGTGATCGCCGGCAACCGCATCGAGGCGGTCGGCGCGGGCAGGGCCCCCGAGGGCCTGGAGAACGTCGTACGCCGCATCGACGCCACCGGCCACCTCGTCACCCCCGGCCTGGTCAACACCCATCACCACTTCTACCAGTGGATCACCCGGGGCCTCGCCACCGACCACAACCTCTTCGACTGGCTCGTCGCGCTGTACCCGACCTGGGCGCGCATCGACGAACCCATGGTGGACGCGGCGGCCCGGGGCTCGCTCGCCATGATGGCCCGCGGCGGTGTCACCACCGCCATGGACCACCACTACGTCTTCCCGCGGGGCTCGGGCGACCTCTCCGGGACCATCATCCGCGCCGCCCGCGAGACGGGCGTCCGCTTCACCCTCGCCCGCGGCTCCATGGACCGCAGCGAGAAGGACGGCGGACTGCCCCCGGACTTCGCCGTCGAGACCCTCGAAGGCGCCCTCGCCGCGACCGAGGCGACCGTCGCCGCACACCACGACGCCTCCTTCGGCGCGATGACCCAGGTCGCCGTCGCGCCCTGCTCGCCGTTCTCCGTCTCCACCGAACTCCTGCGCGAGGGAGCCCGGTTGGCCCGCCGGCTGGGCGTGCGGCTGCACACCCACGGCTCGGAGACGGTGGAGGAGGAGAAGTTCTGCCACGAGCTGTTCGGCATGGGACCCACCGACTACTTCGAGTCCACCGGCTGGCTCGGCGACGACGTGTGGATGGCCCACTGCGTCCACATGAACGACTCCGACATCGCCGCGTTCGCCCGCACCCGCACCGGCGTCGCCCACTGCCCGTCCTCCAACGCCCGCCTGGCCGCCGGGATCGCCCGGGTCCCCGACCTCCTGGCGGCCGGTGTCCCGGTCGGCCTCGGCGTGGACGGCACCGCCTCCAACGAATCGGGCGAACTCCACACCGAACTGCGCAACGCCCTCCTGGTCAACCGCCTCGGCGCGCACCGCGAACGGGCGCTGACGGCCCGTCAGGCACTGCGTCTCGGCACCTACGGCGGGGCCCAGGTGCTGGGCCGGGCGGCGGAGATCGGCTCCCTGGAACCCGGCAAGCTCGCCGACCTGGTGCTGTGGCGGATGGACACGCTGGCCCACGCCTCCATCGCCGACCCGGTCGCCGCGCTGGTCCTCGGCGCCGCCGCACCGGTCACCGCGTCGTTCGTCGACGGCCGCCAGATCGTCGAGGACGGCCGTCTGACGCAGGTCGACGAGGGCGCCGTCGCCCGCGCCACCCGCGACCAGGCGCGACGGCTCGCGTCGGTCACCGCCCGGGGCTGACCCCGGGCACCCCAGCTCCGACCGGGAGGGACGGCTCCCGGTCGGCGGCCGTGGACCCGCGACGGGCCCATGGCGGCCGTCCGGGGCGCGCACCGGTGTGCGCGCCCCGCGACGGTCGACCGTCCCGTTCCGCGTACGACCGGTCCCGCACGACCACACGCATCACCTCCAAGAAACCCGCGTCGGAGCCGACGCGTCACGCACCCGGAGGAGCCGCCGTGACCCCCGAACCGCTCGCCACGACCCACCCGGTCGACGAAAGACTGCCCGCCCTGAAGATGGCGACGACCGGTCTCCAGCACGTGGCCGCCATGTACGCCGGGGTCGTCGCGCCGCCCCTGATCGTCGGCGCCGCCATCGGCCTCTCCGCCGCCGACCTCACCTTCCTCACCGGCGCCTGCCTGTTCACCGCGGGGCTCGCCACCTTCCTCCAGACCATCGGCGTCTGGAAGATCGGTGCCCGGCTGCCGTTCGTGAACGGTGTCACCTTCGCCGGTGTCGCCCCGATGACGGCCATCGCCGCCTCCACCCACGACCGGTCCGACGCCCTGCCGGTCATCTTCGGCGCCGTCATGGTCGCCGGGTTCCTCGGCTTCCTCGCCGCGCCCGTCTTCGGGAAGGCGGTGCGGTTCTTCCCGCCCGTCGTCACCGGCTCGGTCATCACCCTGATAGGCGTCTCCCTGCTCCCGGTCGCCTTCGGCTGGGCCCAGGGACCCGACCCGTCGGCGCGCGACTACGGCTCCGAGACCTACCTCGGGCTCGCCGCCGCCACTCTCGTCGTCGTGCTGCTGCTGCGCCGCTTCACCCGCGGCTTCGTCAAACAGATCGCCGTGCTGCTCGGCCTGGTGGCGGGCACGCTGGTCGCGATCCCGCTGGGCGTCACGGACTTCGGGCCGGTCGCGGACGCCGACGTGATCGGCTTCCCGACGCCCTTCCACTTCGGCGCGCCCCAGTTCCAGCTCGCGGCGATCGTCTCGCTGTGCGTGGTGATGGTGGTGTCGATGACCGAGTCGACCGCGGACATGCTGGCGCTGGGCGAGATAGTCGGCCGCCCGGCCGACGAGCGGACCATCGCGGCCGGGCTGCGCGCCGACACCCTCGGCTCCGCCCTCAGCCCCGTCTTCAACGGCTTCATGTGCAGCGCGTTCGCCCAGAACATCGGCCTGGTCGCGATGACCCGGGTGCGCAGCCGGTTCGTGGTCGCGGTCGGCGGCGGGTTCCTGGTGCTGATGGGGCTCTGTCCGGTGGCCGCGTCGCTGATCGCCGTCGTGCCCCGCCCGGTGCTCGGCGGCGCGGGGGTGGTGCTGTTCGGCTCGGTCGCCGCGAGCGGCATCCAGACGCTGGTCAGGGCGGGCCTGGAGAAGGACAACAACATCCTGATCGTCGCCGTCTCGCTGGCGGTCGGCGTCATACCGATCACCGCCCCGGACTTCTACCACGCCTTCCCCCAGACCGCCCGCATCGTCCTCGACTCGGGCATCTCCACCGGCTGCGTCACCGCCGTCGCCCTGAACCTGGTCTTCAACCACCTCGGCCACCGGCGCGACGCCCAGGACGTGACGCATCCGATGGAGGCGGGGGAGGAGATCGCGGCGGCGCGCTGACCGGCCGTCCCCGCCCCGGCGCCGCCGCGCGCCCCTCCGTACGGGTGTCACCGCGTCAGACCCGGCGCGGTGACGCCAGCAGATAGCGGGTCCCGGTGCGCGGCTGCGTGTACTCCCCGGCCTGCCAGCCCGCCCGCTCCAGGGTGGCGGCGCAGGCCCGCAGCGCCGCCGGGTCCGGTTCGTGGACGGCGACGGCCTCCGGCTGGGGCGTGGCCCGCACCCGGTAGCCGGGCGGGTCGGCACCGGCCGGGCGGTGGCCCGCCGCCTCCAGGGCGAGCG
>NZ_FMCI01000292.1 GCF_900091845.1 Streptomyces sp. SolWspMP-5a-2 | reverse complement strand
CGGCGCGGCGAACCGGGGACCGGGCGCCAGATGCGGCACGGCGACGGTCAGCACCAGACCGGCGACGGCGGCCGCGCACGGTGCGCCGACCGGCGCCAGCACCCCGCCGATCCGGCCCGCCGCGTACCCGGCTGCCACCGCGAGGATGGCGAGCAGCACGCCCTCCGGACGGCCCTCGTGAGCGCCCGCGGTGATCAGCGACCAGGCGGCACAGGCCCCGAGGACCACCACGCCCGCCGCGTCCGAAACGTTTCGTCTGTCGGTGTCCTCCCCAGGACCACCGCCGGACGTCGAACAGGTGACACCCACCCCGCCCCCCGACCCAGTACGGCCCCGCCAGCCGGGCGCGCACGTCCGGACCACCGGGGTTTGGGTCACCGTAACGGCTGAAGGGCGTTTTGTGGATGAGTTGGGCAGAGCCACCCAGGAAGGATGCATCCGCCCGTCGTCCCGCTCGCTCACCCGTGCGCCCTCACCGGGTCCCGCCGTCCCGCTGTCGCCTCGTGGGTCACCCCCGTCCCGCCGGGGGCCCGGTGTCCCGGGCCGCGCTGTCGGCCCGCCGGTCACGCGCCGTAGACTCCCCGGGTGACCGTCACCGCACCCTCCGAGGCCACGTCGGACCCGTCCGCGCAGGTCGCGCCCGTCTCCTGGGCGGCGCGGGCCAAGCGCTGCGTCCCGGCCCTCGCCGCCGCCCTCTGCGGAGCGCTGCTCTACGTCAGCTTCCCGCCCCGCCCCCTGTGGTGGCTCGCCGTGCCCGCCTTCGCGGGGTTCGGCTGGGTGCTGCGCGGACGCGGCTGGAAGGCGGGCCTCGGTCTCGGCTACCTCTTCGGCCTCGGCTTCCTGCTGCCGCTGCTGGTGTGGACCGGCGTGGAGGTCGGCCCGGTGCCGTGGATCGCCCTGGCCGTGATCGAGGCGCTGTTCGTCGCCCTGGTCGGCGCGGGCACCGCCGCCGTCTCCCGGCTGCCCGGCTGGCCGCTGTGGGCGGCGGCCGTGTGGATCGCGGGCGAGGCGGCCCGCGCCCGCGTCCCCTTCCACGGCTTCCCCTGGGGCAAGGTCGCCTTCGGGCAGGCCGACGGGATCTTCCTGCCGCTCGCCGCGGTCGGCGGCACCCCGGTGCTCGGCTTCGGCGTCGTGCTGTGCGGCTTCGGCCTCTGCGCCGCCGTCCGGCTCGCCGTGGAGGGCCGCCGCACCCGGACGGTACGGCGGTCGGCCGCGGTCGTCGCCCTCGTCAGCACGGTCGTGCCGGTCGCGGGCGCGCTGGCGGCCAGGGCCCTGGTCAGCGACAAGGCCGAGGACGGCAGCGTCACCGTCGCGGTCGTCCAGGGCAACGTCCCCCGCTCAGGACTGGAGTTCAACGCCCAGCGCCGGGCCGTCCTCGACTACCACGCGCGGGAGACCGAGCGTCTGGCCGCCGACGTCGAGGCCGGGAAGGTCGCCCGGCCCGACCTGGTGCTCTGGCCGGAGAACTCCTCCGACGTCGACCCGTTCGCCAACGCCGACGCGCGCGCGGTGATCGACCGGGCGGCACAGGCGATCGGCGTGCCCATCTCGGTCGGCGGTGTCGTCCAGCGCGACGGCAAGCTGTGGAACGAGCAGATCCTCTGGGACCCCCGCAAGGGCCCCACCGACACCTACGACAAGCGGCAGATCCAGCCGTTCGGCGAGTACCTGCCGATGCGGTCCCTGATCGGCGCGCTCAACAGCGACTGGACGTCGATGGTCCGCCAGGACTTCAGCCGCGGTACCGAACCCGGCGTGTTCTCCATGGGCGGGGCCGAGGTCGGCCTCGTCACCTGCTACGAGGCCGCCTTCGACTGGGCGGTGCGTTCCGAGGTCACCGACGGCGCCCAGATCATCTCGGTGCCCAGCAACAACGCGACCTTCGACCGCAGCGAGATGACCTACCAGCAGCTCGCGATGTCCCGGGTCCGGGCGGTCGAGCACAGCAGGACCGTCACCGTGCCGGTCACCAGCGGGGTCAGCGCGATCATCATGCCGGACGGCACGATCACCCGCAGGACCGGCATGTTCGTCGCCGACCACCTGGTCCAGAAGGTCCCGCTGCGCTCCTCCGAGACGCCCGCCACCCGGCTCGGCGTCCTCCCCGAGATCGCCCTGGTCCTGATCGCCGCGGGCGGACTCGGCTGGGCGGCCGCCGCGGGCGTGCGCGGGCGGCGCGCCGGGGGTGCGTGACGTCCGTCCCCGGGCGCCTGACGTCCCGTGGGACGGCTGTGACCGGCCCGGTTAGGGTCGGGCCATGGCTACTCCTGACTTCATCCGTGAGATCCGGGCCCTCGCCGGCCACGAGTTGCTCTGGCTGCCCGGGGTGAGCGCCGTCGTCTTCGACGACGACGGCAGGGTGCTGCTCGGACAGCGCGCCGACAACCACCGGTGGGCCCTGATCTCCGGCATCCCCGACCCGGGCGAGCAGCCCGCGACGGCCATCGCCCGGGAGGTGGAGGAGGAGACGGGGGTGCTGGTCGAGGTGGAGCGGCTGATCACCGTCAGGTCGGGACGCGAGGTCACCTTCCCCAACGGCGACCGCTGCCAGTTCATGGACCTGTGCTTCCGCTGCCGTGCCGTCTCGGGGGAGGCCCGGGTGAACGACGACGAGTCGCTGGCCGTCGCCTGGTTCGCGCTCGACGAGCTGCCCGACCTGACGGAGTTCCACCGCTTCCGGATCAAGCAGGCGCTGTCCGACGAGCCGACCTGGTTCGAGCCCGCGGGCGAGGTGTGACGGGGGAGTGGCCGACGGCGCCGGTCGCCCGCGGGGAGGGGAACCGGCCGGCTCGGGAGGATCCCCGGCCCGCGCCGACGGCCGGGCGGGCGCCTCTTCCGTCCCGGACGCCCCTTCCGTCCCGCTGGCCGTTTTCCGCCCGGACGCTCCTTCTGTCCCGTCGGCCGCTTCCCGCCCGGACACCCCTTCCGGACCGACGGTCGCTTCCCGCCCGGGTGCCCCTTCCGTCCCGACGGTCGCTTCCCGCCCGGGTGCCGCCCGTGCCCGCTACGGGACCGAGGCGTCCGGGGTCCGTTCGGCCGCGAGCGTCGCCGTCACCCGGTCCGCCGTGGCGGCCGTCGTCCCGGCCGCGGTCCGGACCTCCTCGGCGGGGTGGCGCAGCGCGTGCGCGGCCGCCGCCCGGACGGCGGGCAGGACGGCGCGGCAGGAGAGCACCGCGCGGGCCATGACGGCGTCCGTGAGCACCTCGTCCTCGTAGATCAGGTCGGGTCCGTCGTCCGGGTCGGCGCCGGACAGCAGGGCGGCCACTTCGGCGTCGACGTCCCGTCCGGCCGGGTGGGCGAGGCCCTCCAGGTCGTCGCCCTGGATCTCGGCCGCCTCCGCGACGTCGTGCAGGAAGTCCAGCACACCGCTCAGCGTCCCCGGGTCGGACAGCTCGTCCCGCCCGACCAGCGCGCAGCAGTGCGCGGCCACCGGGCCGGTCGCCGTCCACGGCGTGCCCTGGTGCATGATCGCGGAGTTGAGGTGCAGGACCGCGTCGGCGCGCGCCCGTTCGTCCTCGCGGACCAGCGCGGCCAGATGGGCCGGGGTGTCCGCCGCGGTGCCGTAGGCGTGCAGGAGCAGCGAGTAACCGAGGTCGGGGTGGGGTGCCGTCACCGGGCCAGGGTAGGGCCCGCGGTCCGCCCCGACGGGAGCGGGGTGGGCCAACCCGGCGGAAATCCGGGTGACTTCACGTGATCGGTCTTGGTAGCTTCCTCGCGTGCCGAAGCTCAATCAGATCATCGCCGTCGAAAAAGGCGTCAAGTCGAAGTCGCTCCAGGAGCTGACGCAGGCTCACCAGGACGTGCAGAAGCCCGCGTTGCTCGCCGGGATCTCCCGCACCTACCAGCCCAAGGACGAGGAGGGCGAGCAACTCCCGCCCGAGTCCACCCGCGTCCAGGTCATGGCGGAGGACGTGCTCCGTGCCACGGCCACCACCCTCACCCGGCTGTTCGACGTGACGGCCACCAAGGACTGGGCCAACCGCACCGCCGCCGCCGACGTGGTGGTCGACGGCCGGGTGCTGCTCCCCGGCGTCCCGGTGCCCTACCTGCTCTTCCTGGAGAAGCAGCTCAACGATCTGCACACCTTCGTGCGGAAGCTGCCGGTGCTCGACGCCTCCGAGTCGTGGATGCAGGACCCGTCGACGGACGCCTGGAAGACGGAGCCGGTGCGGACCATCCGGACCAAGAAGGTGCCCCGCAACCACGTGAAGGCGGAGGCCACCGAGAAGCACCCGGCCCAGGTCGAGGTGTACTACGAGGACGTGCCCGTGGGCTACTGGACCACGGTCAAGTTCTCCGGCGCGCTGCCCGCCCGCCGGGTCAACGAGCTGCTCGACCGGGTCGAGCGGCTCCAGCAGGCCGTCAAGTACGCCCGCGAGGAGGCCAACGGCGCCGAGGTCACCGACCAGCGGACCGGTGACGCGGTGTTCGGCTACCTGTTCGGGTAGCCCCATGATCGCCCCCCGTGCGAGCGGGGGGTGGCGCGATGAGCGCAAGCTGACACTGAAGTCGAAGCTGACCAGGGGTGACAGATGAGGGTTCGAGTCCCTCCCCCGGCACACCTGCCGGGGTGGCCCAACGGGCAGAGGCGGCCCCCTGAATCTCAGATTCTCGCTCGAGTCTCAGCATTCGCCACCGAACACCGGATCGCCCGGCCGCGGACGATCGTCGACGGATAGGGGTTCAAGTCCCTTCTGCGCCTCTCGTGGCGCGGTAGTTCAAAGGCAGAACACGTCGACCTCAGAATGATCCGCGGTCTTCAACGCCGCCGGTGTGCGCAATTGGGTGGCACCACTGGCCCCGGGAGCTGGATACCGCTCCCGGGGCCTCCAACCGCCCGGCTCCGGTCGGGCTCAGTGCTCGGGCGGCGGCGCCAGCATCATCGGCCACTCCCCGGCGGCCAGCAGCTCGTCGACGGAGGAGTCGGGACCGGCGGTGAACACGGCGACGGCGTCCACGAGCCGCGCGGCGAGCGGCGCCGGGACAGCGGCCTGGGCGCGCAGCACGATCAGGGCCTCGGGATCGACGGCTGACCGCTCCGTGAACTCGTGCGGATCCACGCCTACTTGGCGCAGCGCGACCGGATACACGGCGATCGCGAGCCGCAGGGTGTCCCCGTCGCTCTCCCGCTCGGCCCAACCGTCGGTCCGCACCAGGTGGACGGCGCCGTCCCCCTCGTAGCAGTAGGCGCCCAGCCGGGCGACGGCCTGTTCGCCCGCGGTGCCCTCCGGATCGGCGAGGAGGAGGGCGACGGCCGCGTCCGGCGGACCGCCGCCGGCACCGGAGCGGACGGAGAGGCGAGGTGCCACGGCGAGATCCTCCAACGGGCGCGCGATCGGACGGTCCCAGTAGAACAGGCCCGCCCCGCCGGTGCGCACGGGGAGCGGCGCTAGCACCTCCGCCGGTGCCTGCGGGCCCCGGTCACGGGGCCGTGCCTCATCCCCGGTGGGCGCGCGGTCCCTCGTCGCGGAGCCAGTCGGTCAGCGCCCACCACCAGTGCAGGGTCGACAGCAGACGGGAACGGCCGTCCTGGGAAGGGTCGGTGAGGGAGCCGCCGGTGATGTCCTGGAGCCGCCCGAGCCGGTAGCGGACCGTGTTGGGGTGGGTGAACAGCGCCGACGCCGTCTGGTCGAGGCGCCGCCCGTTGTCGAGGAACGCCAGCGCGGTGAGCGCGAGTTGGCGGTGGAAGTCGTCCGCGGGGTCGAGGGCGGGGAGCAGGCTGCGGCTCAGGTGCGCGCCCAGCAGCGGCTGCCGGTCCAGGGCCAACTCGGCCGCGAAGTCCAGGAGTCCGTACCGTCCGCGCAGCCCCCGACCGCGTCCGAGGTCCACCGCGTGCGCGCACAGCCGGTACAGCGCCCGCAGTTCGGCGGGCGGGGCGGCGGGCGAGACGACGACCAGCGCGCCCGCGGGGAGGTCGGCGGGGTCCGGCGGGTGGGCGCGGAGTCCGGCCAGGCGGCCGTCGAGGACCGTCGCGTTCGCGCGGGCGGCGGACGGGGTGCCCGGGGGCGCCGGGAGGGCGGCGAAGCAGTGGTGCAGTCCGTCGGCGTTCGGGGGGAGGCCCGCGGCGGCCAGCTCCCGGGCCGAGGGCAGGTCCCCGTCCAGGAAGAGGCGGCGCAGCAGTTCGCCGCGCAGCCGGTCGGGCCGCCGGGGCGCCTGCTGCTCGGCCGCCCGGTACCCGTGCACCACGTGCCGTTCGACGGCGTCGCCGTACTCCTTGAGCCGCAGCACCACCGTCAGCAGCAGGCTGTCGGGGACGCCCGCCGAGCGGCAGCGGTCCACGATCAGTTCGACGACCCGGGTGGTCGCCGCCTGCACGCCGCGCAGCACGGCGGTCATCGGGACGCCCTGCGCGGCCCGGTCGGCGCCGAGCAGCAGCGCGGCCCCGAAGTCCTGCTCGTCGACCGCACCGGCCCGGTCCAGCGCGGCGAACCAGGGGGCGGCGGCGCCGATCACGGCGACAACGTGCGACCGGGTCTGCGCCTCGGTGAGCCGGGAGAGTTCGGGGGAGCGGGTGCGGGCCGCGCGGACCAGCTCGCCGCAGACGTCCGTGTCGGCGGCCATGCTCCGCAGGATCTCGGTGACCGGCTCGGGCCCCTGGAGGACGGTCATGGTCCCCTTCCCCGCCCGCGCGCTGTGGCCGGGACACAACGAAGCGGTGGCCGCGTTGACGACCGCCCACTATCGCGGCTCCGCGACGACCTGGTTTTCTGTGGGCTACCGACGGTAACAGCGCGTTTCCCGCGGGACCACCCCGCGCACAGGCTCCACGTGCCGGTGACTCCCGCCCCTCCCGTCCCGCACCGGAAGGCACGCATGGCACCCATGGCAGACTCCGCGCACCCGATGGACACCCCCGCCGCCGCGTCCCCGACGCCGGGCGCGGCCGGTGGTGCGCTCCCCGATCCCGCCACCGGCGTCACCCGCAGGCAGGCCCTGACCGTGGCCGGGGGCGTGCTGGCCGGGGCGGCCCTCGCGGCCCAGGCGTTCCCCGCGTACGCCGCCGCGTCGCAGGACGCCGACGCCATCGTCGTCGGACACGGCCTCGCGGGGCTGGTCGCCACCGCCGAACTCGCCGCCGCCGGACGCAAGGTGCTCCTTCTCGACCAGGAGCCCGAGGCCAGCCTCGGCGGCCAGGCGTTCTGGTCCTTCGGCGGGCTCTTCCTCGTCGACTCCGACGAGCAGCGGCTGATGGGCGTCAAGGACTCGCGCGACCTCGCCTGGCAGGACTGGCTCGGCACCGCGGGCTTCGACCGGGGCGTCGACGACCCGAAGGGCCAGGACTACTGGGCCTACAAGTGGGCCGAGTCCTATGTGGACTTCGCCTCGGGGGAGAAGCGCTCCTGGCTCTCCGGGCTCGGCGTGCAGTGGTTCCCGATCGTCGGCTGGGCCGAGCGCGGCGGCGGACTCGCGCACGGGCACGGCAACTCGGTGCCCCGCTTCCACGTCACCTGGGGCACGGGGCCCGCCGTCGTCGAACCCTTCGAGAAGAAGGTGCGGGCGGCGGTCGCGGCGGGCAAGGTCTCCTTCAGGTTCCGCCACCGGGTGGACGGTCTGGTCACCACCGGCGGCGCGGTGACCGGGGTGCGCGGCGCCGTCCTCGAACCGAGCGGCGCGGCCCGCGGCACCCCCAGCTCCCGCACGGTCGTCGGCGACTTCGAACTGCGCGCCCCCGTCGTGATCGTCACCTCCGGCGGCATCGGCGCCAATCAGGACCTGATCCGGCGCAACTGGCCCGCCCGGCTGGGCAGCGCGCCGAAGTCCATGATCACCGGCGTGCCCGCGCACGTCGACGGCCGGATGCTCGGCATCACCGAGCAGGCGGGCGGCCGGATCGTGAACCCCGACCGGATGTGGCACTACACCGAGGGGCTGCGCAACTACGCGCCGATCTGGCCCGACCACGGCATCCGCATCCTGCCGGGCCCGTCCTCGATGTGGTTCGACGCCACCGGCCGGCGCTTCGACACCCCCGACATCCCGGGCTACGACACCCTGCACACGCTCGGCTCGATCACCGCCTCCGGCCACGACTACTCCTGGTTCGTCACCACCCAGAAGATCCTGGCGAAGGAGTTCGCGCTCTCCGGCTCCGAGCAGAACCCGGACCTCACCGACAAGAACGTCTGGCAGTTGCTCTCCCGGATCTGGCAGACGCCGGAGCCCATCGAGAGGTTCAAGAACAAGGGCGCGGACTTCGTCGTCGCCACCTCGCTCGCCGACCTGGTGACCGGCATGAACAAGCTGACCGGGGACAACCTGGTGCGGCTCGCCGACCTCAAGCGGCAGATCGAGGCCCGGGACCGGGAGATCGAGAACCCGTACACCAAGGACGTCCAGGTGATGGGCATCCGCAACGCCCTCGCCTACATCGGCGACTCCCTCAGCCGTACGGCCCCGGCGCACCGCATCCTGGACCCGGCCGCGGGGCCGCTGATCGCCGTGCGGCTGAACATCCTCACCCGCAAGACGCTCGGCGGCCTCCAGACCGACCTCTCCGGCCGGGTCCTGGGCCCGGCCGGTACGCCCGTCCCCGGTCTGTACGCGGCCGGTGAGGTCGCCGGATTCGGCGGCGGCGGGGTGCACGGCTACCGCTCCCTCGAAGGCACCTTCCTGGGCGGCTGCCTCTTCTCCGGCCGGCAGGCGGGCCGGGCGGCGGCAGCGGCGACGGCGGGCTGAACGTGCGGCGTGCCGGATGTCCCCCCTTCCGGCACGCCGCACCCCGCGGGCCTCAGACGGCCGGGGCGGGGAACGTCGGGTACTCGACGCCCGACACGTGCTGGACGACCCGGATGACCTGGCACGAGTAGCCGAACTCGTTGTCGTACCAGAGGTAGAGGATCGCGTTGTCGCCCTCGACCTTGGCGGCGCCCGCGTCCACGATCGACGCGTGGCGCGAGCCGATGAAGTCGCTGGAGACCGCGTCGGGCGCCGTGGTGAAGTCGATCTGCCGCTTGAGCGGCGAGGTCAGCGACACCTCGCGCAGATGGTCGAGCACCTCCTCGCGGGAGGTCTCGCGGGCGAGCTGGAGGTTGAGGATCGCGATCGACACGTCCGGCACCGGCACCCGGATCGAGCTGCCGGTGATCCGCGCCTTCAGCTCGGGCAGCGCCTTGGTGACGGCGGAGGCGGCGCCCGTCTCGGTGATCACCATGTTCAGCGGCGCGGACCGGCCCCTGCGCTCGGAGCTGTGGTAATTGTCCAGCAGGTTCTGGTCGTTGGTGAACGAGTGGACCGTCTCCACATGGCCGCGCAGCACGCCGTACTCGTCGTCCATCGCCTTCAGCGGCGGCACGATCGCGTTGGTGGTGCAGGAGGCGCAGGACAGGATCCGCTCGTCGGGCTTCACCGTGTCGTGGTTGACGCCGTGCACGATGTTCGGCACGTCGCCCTTGCCGGGCGCGGTCAGCACCACCTTGTCGATCCCGGGGCGCAGATGCTGGGAGAGGCCCGCGCGGTCGCGCCACTTGCCGGTGTTGTCGATGAGGATGGCGTCCCTGACGCCGTACGCGGTGTAGTCGATCTCCGACGGGTCGTCGGCGTAGATCACCTTGATCGCGTTGCCGTTGGCGAGGATCGTGCCGCTCTCCTCGTCGACCGTGATGGTGCCCTGGAACTGGCCGTGGATGGAGTCCCGGCGCAGCAGCGAGGCGCGCTTGACGATGTCCCGCTCGCCGCCGCCGCGCACCACGATCGCGCGCAGCCGCAGCCCGTTGCCCGAACCGGCCTTCTCGATCAGCAGCCGGGCCACCAGGCGCCCGATCCGCCCGAAGCCGTACAGCACGACGTCACGGCCCGCGCCGCGCTCGATCTTGTTGCCGCCGGTGGCACCGGCGACGGCCTCGGCGGTGAACGCCTCCACCGACAGGCCCCGGTCGTCGGCCCGGTACGTCTCGGCGAGCATCGCCAGGTCGATCTGGGAGGGCCCGAGGTCGAGCGTGGTGAGCGCCCGCAGGAACGGCAGCGTCTCCACGACCGACAGCTCCGCACCGGCGATCTGCCGGGCGAAACGGTGGGTCTTCAGGATGCTGACCACCGACTTGTTCACCAGGGAGCGGCTGTGCAGCAGGACGGTGACGTCCCGCTCGCGGTGCAGCTTCCCGATGATCGGGATCATCGACTCCGCGATCTCCTCGCGGGTCTTCCAGTTGCTGAACGAGTCGTCGTTGACAGTCACAGTTCATCTTTCGAGCTAGGCGGCGCTCATATGATAAACACGCGCTGTGCTGGGACTGTCGCGGGGGCCGCACGGTACGGGCCGCGGGCTGCCCGGTGCGGGCCGTGAGCTGCCCTCCTGCGGTCTCTTTCCGCCGCCCGGCGCGGCCACGGGCCGACCCCGCCGATGTGGCCTGGCGGTGGCGCCGCCCCGGCCCGCCGGTCGCCGCGGTCAGGAGTCCAGGTCGTCGGCGAAGCACCGGAACCCCTCCCGCCCCCGGTGCAGCTCCCACAGCACCTCCGCGAGGACCGCCGGGTCCTTGCGGGGATGGCCCGCGACGATCGCCCCGGGGATGATCAGCTGCGCCACGTGGACGCCCTCCGGTGCCAGCCGCTCGTGCAGCAGATGCGCGTAGGCGCCCTCGGCGGCGAACGCGATCGAGGTGCCCGCCCGCTCGGGCTCCGGGACCACCGCGGTGGCGCCGTTGACGAACAGCAGGGTGCCGCGGCCCAGCGCGCGCATGCCCGGCAGCACCTGCCGGACCGCGGTGACGGGGCCGTACACGGAGAGCTCGACCGGCCCGGTGAGGTCCTCCGCCGTCGTCTCCAGGACGGGCCGCATGAAGTCGCGCCGGGGGAGTGGGCTGTACTGGAGGACCTCCACGGTGCCCAGCGCCTCGGCCGCCGCCGCCAGCGCGGCCGTCAGCGACGCCGGGTCGCGCACGTCGGCCGGGAAGGCCCCGGCCGTGACGCCCGCCGCGCCCAGCTCCGCCGCCAGCCCCTCCAGCCGTCGCCGGTCCCGGGCGACGAGCGCGACGCCGAACCCCTCGCGCCCGAACCGCCGCGCGACGGCGGCGCCCAGACCGGGACCGGCTCCGACGATGGCGATGGTGGTCATGGTGCCTCCCGTGCGGTCCGGTGCGATGGCTCGTCAGGGGAACGGGCCGGCCGCCGTCGTACGTGCCCCGAACGGAGCGGATTCCCCCCTGCGGGTGAGCCGAAGTGCGCGGGGGATCGAGCAGATCCGCCCGTCGGCCCGTACCTGCGGACAGGGGCCGTCCGCCCCCACCGCGACCGGACCGATCCAAGGGACGAACAGCATGAACGCAAGCGCAGCCATCGGCGTGACCGGCCTCGGCGTGATGGGCCGCAACCTCGCCAGGAACTTCGCCCGCAACGGCTACACCGTCGCCGTCCACAACCGCGGCGAGGCCCGCACGCGCGCACTGATCGACGCGTTCGGGCACGAGGGCGACTTCGTGGCGGCACGGACGGCCGAGGAACTCGTGGCCGCGCTGGAACGCCCGCGCAAGCTGCTGCTGATGGTGCAGGCGGGCCCCGCGACCGACGCCGTGATCGAGGAGTTCGCCGCCCTCCTGGAACCCGGCGACATGATCATCGACGGCGGCAACGCCCACTTCGCCGACACCCGGCGCCGCGAGGCCGCCCTGCGCGACCTCGGCCTGCACTTCGTCGGCGTGGGCGTCTCCGGCGGCGAGGAGGGCGCCCTGCACGGGCCGTCCGTCATGCCGGGCGGCTCGGCGGAGTCGTACGCGGTCCTCGGCCCGATGTTCGAGGCGATCAGCGCGAAGGTGGACGGCGAGCCCTGCGCCGCGCACATCGGGGCGGACGGCGCCGGGCACTTCGTCAAGATGGTCCACAACGGCATCGAGTACGCCGACATGCAGCTGATCGCCGAGGCGTACGACCTGCTCCGGCAGGTGGCCGGACACACCCCGGCGGAGATCGCCGAGGTCTTCCGGCGCTGGAACGAGGGGCGGCTCGGCTCCTACCTGGTGGAGATCACGGCGGAGGTCCTCGACCACACCGACCACGCCACCGGGGAACCCTTCGTGGACGTCGTCGCGGACGCGGCCGGGCAGAAGGGCACCGGGCGCTGGACCGTGCAGACCGCCCTCGACCTGGGGTCCCCGGTGACCGCCATCGCGCAGGCCACCTTCGCCCGCGCCGCGTCGGGACAGGCCGAACTGCGGTCCGCCTGCGCCGGGTTGCCCGGCGGTGTCACGCCCGCGCTCAGCCGTACCGAGGCCGCGCGGTTCGCCTCGCGGGTGGAGCACGCCCTCTACGCCTCCAAGGTCATCGCCTACGACCAGGGCTGGAAGATGATCCGGGACGCGGCGGCCGAGTACGGGTGGAAGATCGACCTGGCGGAGGTGGCCCGGATCTGGCGGGGCGGCTGCATCATCCGCGCGTCGTTCCTCGACCGGATCCGCGCCGCCCACACCGCCGACCCTGACCTGGTCAGCCTGCTCGCCGAGCCCGGTTTCGCCGCCGAGATCGGTGACGCGCAGGTGCCGTGGCGGGAGGTCGTGGCCTCGGCCGCCCGGCGCGGTGTCCCGGTGCCCGCGTTCTCCGCCGCGCTCGCCCACTACGACACCCTGCGCGCGGGACGGCTGCCCGCCGCCCTTCTCCAGGGCCAGCGCGACTACTTCGGGGCGCACGGCTACCGGCGCACCGACCGGCCCGGCGACTTCCACACCCACTGGGCCACCCCCGACCGCGTCGAGACCGAGGCCTGACGGATCGTCATGACCGTTGTCCGGCACGGCTGTCGAGGGACGGACGGCGCCGGGACGTGATTCCGGCGGGGTGGGCGGAACCGCCGACCCCGCCGGGCGCCGGACGCCGCGGTCCGGCGCGCTCCCCGGGGGTCCGGGGCGCGCGCCGGGCAGGGCCCGCCGACAACGGTCAGCTGACCTTGACCGTGGTGGTCGCCGAGTGCGTGTCACCGTGCACCACGCGCAGCTTCCAGGTGCCCTTCTCGGTCAGCTTCACGTCGGTGCTGTACATGTGCTTCCTGACGGTGGTGGACGAGTGGAGCGTCGTCCACTTGCCGTTCTTGTAGTGCTGCACCGTCAGCTTCTCGCCGTTCTTGAGGCCGGTGGTCGAGCCGGTCAGCCGGACGGTCTCCCGGGCCTTCACCGCGTGTTTGTCCGACTTCACGGTGATCTTCGCCTTGTGTGGCGTCATCGCGCTGGGGCTCGCCGGGGCCGCGGGGTGGTCGGCGGCGCTCGCGACGGTGGCGGACGCGCCACCGGCCAGCAGGGCCGCCGCGCAGGCGGCGCCGATCGCGGTCATGCGGATTCGACGGGTCTTGACGACTGCTCTCATGGGACGTACCTCTCGAACAGGAGGACGAAATCCTTGCCGCTTCCGAAGGTAGCCCGGGTCGGACGACTCCGCCTGTCAAGAGGTTTCGCCGCAGGTCAGAGCCGTGATCACGGAAAATCCGGCCGTCCGGGCCGACCTGCTTGGCGCCTGTTCGAGTGACGCCTCGGCATCCCGTCCGCGCGACGGGCTCCCGCCCCCTGCGGAGCTTCGCGGGGAGTCGTCCGGAGGGCCCTTCGGACGGCGCCTGGCACCCGGCTCCCTGATCCCCGCGACCGAGTCGCGTCACCCCGGTGCCGCCCGGCGCCGAGCGCGCGGAGACGACCGTGAACTCGGCCGGGAAGAAGGGGCATCGCGCCGGATCCCCGGGCCACCGCCACCGGAGTCGGCCCACTTGACCGAGCCGAGGGCCCAACACGGCGGCCCCGACGCCGGATTGGCGAACCGTGACACAAGGTGTTCGCGCCGTCACTCCTCGGCGTCGGCGCGGCCTCGCGGGCGGAGGAATGCCCGCGTCCGGATCGGGTACGCGTCGCTGAACCGTGCCTTGGGCCAGGAGGGCTCC
Source organism: Streptomyces sp. SolWspMP-5a-2 (assembly GCF_900091845.1). Taxonomy (GTDB): domain Bacteria; phylum Actinomycetota; class Actinomycetes; order Streptomycetales; family Streptomycetaceae; genus Streptomyces; species Streptomyces doudnae. Next base: position 19,503 of record NZ_FMCI01000292.1, on the reverse strand, counting down.
AGGGCGTCCCGACCGCCGGTCCGGCCGGTCCGGCAAGGAGACACCCATGAACGAGAACACCGACTCGCCCGCCCGGCAGGCACTGGACGCGCTGGCCGTGGACACCGAGAACACCGCGGCCCTCGACACCCTCGCGCAGAGCGACGTCCTGGTGCCCGTCCCCGACGACGCCAACCCCGAGGCCACCGCCGACCCGGCCGTGGTGGCGCTGCCCGTCCTGGAGCAGCCCGGCGGCGACCCCATCGTGCCCGTCTTCACCTCGGAGGGTGAGCTGGCCGGGGTCCTCCCCTCGGTCTCCCGCTACCGGCTGGTCCCGCTCGGCGCCCTCGCCTCGCAGTGGCCGGCCGAGGACCTGTCGCTGAGCATCGACCCGGGTTCCGAGCACCCGCTGACCCTCACCTCGGAGGGCGTCCGCACCCTGCTGGCCCGCACCTAGGGCGTGTCTGACCATTCCCGTCTGCCTCGCGGCGCCATGCACGCACTCCCGCCGCACCGGGCGCAGTCCCGAGTACGCCCAGTACGAGGGACTGCGCCCGGCACGCCGAGAGCACGCACCTGACCCCGCGAGGCCGCCCTCCGGGCAACGACGCGCATGGTCAGACACGCCCTGGACCCGTCACGCCGGAGCGGACCGGGCCACCACCGCACGCCGGGTGAGTGGCCCGGACCCTTGTCCGGACCGGGCAGCGCACCCGGCCGTCCCGTCAACCCGAGCCGGGGTTGCGGCGGTCGGTAGTCTGAGGGGGGTGGAAGCTGCTGACCATACCCGGGGGCGTGGGTGCATGGGGACGAGGATCAGGGTCTCGGTCGCGGGACCGGCCGGTCTCGACGAACTACATGAGCTGCGGGCCGAGTTGGACCGGACGACGGGCCTGTCCTGGCAGGAGGGCGAGAGCGGGTCGGACGGCCGGGTCCTGTCGGGCGGGGTCAGCGAGATCATCCTGGTGGCCGTGACCGGCAAGCTCTCCGAGATGGCCGTGACCTACGCGGTGGACGCGGCCAGGAAGATCGTCGCACGGCATCAGGCCCGCCGACTGGACCCGGGCGAGGCCACCCTGACGACGGAGCCCCTGCCCGCGGACCCGGCGGACGACGAGCCCGACCCGCCCGGACGGACCGCCTGAGATGGCCTTCCGGGCAGTCGTGGTCGGACCCGATCGGTACGCCGCCGACTCCGGTGTCGAGAGCCACCCCTCGATCGGCATCAGCGCCCAGCAGTACGGCGAGGTGCTGGCGGCGGACGCCATGTGGGGGCCCGGAAGCTGCCGGGTGCTCGGTGAGGACGAGGTCCGCACCGCCGAGGGGGTGATGTCCGCGCTGGAGGAGGTCGCCGCCGCGGTCGGCCCCGAGGACACCCTGATGGTCGTCTACGTGGGGCACGGCCAGTACTGGAGCGATCTGCCCGGCGGCCAGGTGCACTTCGCGGTCGGCTCCTCCCACCGGGCGAGGCCCTGGACCTGGCTGTCCAGTTGGTACGTGTACCGCGCGCTGCGCCGCTCACGGGCCCGGCTGAAGGTGCTGATCGCGGACTGCTGCTACTCCAACATGCTGCCGCAACTGGGGGGCGACGAACCGGACCTGCCCGGCGTGCTCGGCACCCGCGACGAGGGCACCTGCGTCTTCACGGCCGTCCGCAACGAGCAGAGCTACGCCTGGGCCGAGGGCTGCGCGGCGCTGCCCGGTGAACTGGCCAGGTGCACGCCGTTCAGCGGGCATCTGCTGAACGTGCTGCGCCGGGGCACCCGGGACTACGACCACCGGCTCACCATCGGCCTGCTGCGCGAAGCGGTGCAGACCGAGATGGAGAGGTGCGAGGGCGGCGATCACCAGGCGCCGCGGATGGCCCTGAACGACGCGCGCGAGGGCACCGCGCTGTTCACCAACCACATGGAGGCCAGCCGCCGGGTGAAGGCCCCGCCGCTGCTGGAGGCCCCCGACGACTGGGCGCGCGCCCTGCTGCTCGACCGGGACTCCCGGCTGCACGAGTTGCTCCGCGACGAGTACGCCACCGGTGCCGTGGTGGCGCTGCTGACCTCCCGGCGGGACGAGGCCAGCCGCAACCTCGCCCGCCACATCAACGCCCGCGCCAACGACCTGTTCACCGCGCCCGACGCCTTCGCCCGCTACTGGAGCCAGGCGGAGAAGGCACTGCGGGTATGACGGGGCGCCCGCCGAGCCATCCGCAGGAACAGCCCTGGGACTTCGGCTTCGACTGGGTGGTCACCTGCACGGTCGACACCCTCCTCGGCCGGGTGGACGCCATGCGGCGGGTCGTGGTGTCCGGGCCGGGCGCCCGGCCGAACCCGGCCGCCGCGATGCGCGCCCTGCACGCTTTCGCGATGAGGCGCGACGTGGACGAGCTGATCGAGTTCGCCCACCGGCTCGACTACCGTGACGCGGTGACCGTCGTGGCCGTCGCGGCGCTGCGCCGCGACATCCTGGAGTCGGCGGACATCGTGCTGCGGCAGTGGGACAAGGAGCGGGACCCGAGCGGGGCCACCGGACACCGTCTCACCGACCGGGTGGTCCACGACATCGCCTGCCAGCGCACCGTCGTCGACGTCGCCCTCTTCATCCGGCAGTGCAGCCGCGCCGGGCGGACCGACCTGACGGGGCGCACGGTGGAGGCGTTCACCGCGCAGGAGTCCGGCCGCAGCCACCTGGACAAGGCGCTCATCTACATCGCGCTGCGCGACGAAGGGTGCGCCGAGGAGGCCACCGACCTGCTGCACCGCACGCTGGTGGCCATCGCCGGCGAACGGACGGAGCGGCGGGAGGGACGGTCCCCGGGGGAGTTCGACGACCTGGCGGGCGCGTTGCAGCACCTCAGCCCCACGGAGCGCATTCTGGAGGAGTGGCTGGACACCCAGCTGCGGGAGCCGGACCGGGTACGGGCGACCCGGGAGCTGGCCGCGCGTCTGATCACCGCGATCTCGGCCCCGTACACGAGTCTGGTCGAGCACGTGGGCACCCGGCTCGACTACTACGCCGTCGCCGAGATCTGCGGCCATCTGATCGACTGGTCGCACCACGACAAGGCGGTCGAGATCCGCCGTCACGCCGCCGCCCGCGACGACTTCGACGACCTGGCCGAGCTGATCAAGGTCTGGCACGCCTCCACCAAGCTCGGCAAGACCACCAACGACCTGCTCGCCGACATCATGTTGCAAGGCCCGCCCTCCGGGGACGAGGCATCGGACCCCGGACGCGGCTCCCCGCGGACGCTCGCGCAGATCGAGGCCCTGCACACCGCGCTCACCAACCGCCGCTCCGACGCCGAGTGCAAGCGGCTGCTCAGGATCGCCGCCGCCACCCACACCCGCGGCCGCTCCGGAGTGGAGCTCGCGACCCTGCTGACCAAGGTGGAGCGGCCCAGGGACCGCAACCGGGCGGCACAGCGCATCGCCCGGGACCTGGCCCGCCGTCTGCTCGACGAGGGCGCGGACCCCGTGCTGTTCGTCGACTACGTCCGCGAGTTGCGCGCCGCGGACCAGGCCGACGCCGTCCATCTGGCCTGCAAGGAACTGGCCGACCCCTCCGACGCGGTCCGCGCGCGCGGACCGGCGAGCGGCGAGCACGCCGGGCGCGCGGGCGGCACCATCGGCAGGATCGGGGTGGGCCTCTACGAGGCCGGACTGCCCCGGGACGGGTGGGACCTGCTGGAGCGCTATCTGGAGAACGAGTCCCTGGTGGGGCCCGACGACGTGGTGCGCGTGGTGGCCACCCTGGTGGGGCGCTGGGCCGGGGACGAGCCGTCACCCGGGGCCGCCGGGCGCCAGGACGGCGTGTACCGGCAGCACGCCCTGCTGCGACAGGACCGGGTGTTCCTCCTGCGCGCCACCGTGGGCCGGTGGTCGGACCCGGTGCGCCGGGAAGCCGCGACGGCTCTCCTCCACGAGCAGGGCCACCCGGCGGAGGGCGACGCGGTGATCCGCTCCTTCCGCTAGCGGGCGTGCGCGCGGGCGCGGGGTCCGGCGGCGGGCTCGACGGCGCCCGGGGCGGGCAGGATGGGCGGTGCCTGCGCCATGTGGCGCCGGGAGACCCGGACCATGCCCTCGAACGCGCACCACGAGGTGACCGCCAGCAGGCAACCGGCCGTCCAGGGGTCGAGCGCGGGGCGGGAGGTCTTGCCCAGCAGCGAGAAAAGGGTCAGCGCCACCAGATGCGCGGTGAGCCACAGTGCCGCCTGCGCGGCGGGCAGCGTGCGCCAGTGCCGCAGTTGCGTGACTGTCACCTTGGCGTCGTACATCCGGCCGAAGGCCGGCCGGACGCGGGCCAGACAGGGCAGGCCGAACAGCAGCGCGCATCCGGCGGCGAGAGCGGCCATGCCCTGCCAGAGCTGGTCCCAGCCCACCATGTACGCGACGATGGTGAGCAGGACGAAGCTCAGCCGGGCCAGCACCCCGTAGACCGCGGCGCGGCGCTCGCCGTACCCCTTGTCCCGCAGCCGGGGGAGCAGCGCGGCCAGGACCACACTGGGGATGGCGTACACGACGAGGGTGAGGACACTGCTCACGGCGATCAGACTGAGCAGGCTCCCGCGCACCGCGATCAGCGCGACGATCGCGACACAGAGGTTGACGCCCAGCACCAGCCAGTAGACGTCATGACGCCGGCCGAGGGAGGACATACGGGCGGACTGCAGGCCGCGGTGGGTGAGGTGGGCGCGGCTGAGGGCGGCGACCTCGCGGGTGAGGGCGTGGGTGAAGACGAGTCCCGCGGCCATCGGCGAGATCAGGGCGTTGGCCTGGAGCAGCCACCCGAGCCACGTCGGTCCGGCGAGCGTCACGTACGGCGAGGACGCTTCGTTCGGACTCCACTGGAGGTGGTCGTGGTTGTAGACGAACTGCAGGGCGATGTAGAGGAGCGCCGAGCCCGCGAAGGCGCCGTAGACCGCGATGCGCAGCCGGGCCGCCTCGCCGATGCCGCGTCGGCGGACGTTGCCCGCGAAGTCCAGAGGCCCCTGGAATCCGACGTAGGCATAGATCGCGCTGCTGCTGACGACGGCTTTCATGATCTCCTCGTACGGCTGTCCTTTCAGATCCGGGGTTTTCTGGAAGCAGGCGTGGGCCGACTGGGAGCCCGTCGCCATCGTCCAGAACACGACCACGAACAGCACGAGGATGCCGACCTTCAGGACGGTCAGCCAGGAATTGACCGCGAAGAAGACCTTCGGGTCGATCAGATTGACGGCGGTGATCACGATCATGAAAAGCAGGGTGACCAGCCAGCCGTAGCGCAGCAGTTCAGTGTCCGTGTGGCGCGGGTCGGGACCGGGTCCGGCGACGACCAGACGAAGGGACTTCACGGTCAGGGCACGCGTCATGGCGAAGGCTTCGCTGGAGAGATTGATCGCGTAGACCAGCCAGATCCCGCCCGCGGCGACCGTGGCCACCAACGCGCCGCTGCTCTGCAGCGGGAGGAAGATCAGGCCGCCCGTCTTGGGTACCGCGGTGCCCAACTCGACCATGACGGAGGCCACCAGGAGCATCACCAGCCCGCCGATGCCCCAGGTCAACCAGGCGTCGGAGCCGACCGTGCCGTAGGCGCTGTAAGCACCGGCGACCCAGCCCGAGCCGATTATCCCGCCCAGGGCGAGGCCCGTCAGATGAAAGGTGGACAGACGGCGTCTCTCGTCGTCCCCCTCGCGGCCCGCTGCCGGAAGCGCCGGACCTTTTCCCCGAGTACGTCGCACGCACGCTCACCACACATCCCCCGTACCGTGACAGCTTCATCTCACGTACTGTGACGACACGTTACTGTGGCGGCGGCCGAGTGTGTAGAGATATACAAGACGCCCGGAACCGGTTCAGAACTCACCATCCAGCCGGGGTGCCCGCCTCCGGGAAGTGTCCCGGCCCTCCCGTCACACGCCCGCCAGTCCCGCGAGGGTCGGGAAGGTGACGCCGGTCAGTTCCTCGGAGACCGTCCACAGGCGCCGGGCGGTCACCGGGTCGCTCGCCGCCGCCGAGCGGCCGACCAGCGTCGGGCCCCCGCGCATCTCGCCCATGCCGTCGGGGCCGACGTAGCTCGCGCCGGGCAGATCGGCGACGGCCGCGTACAGCGTGGGCAGCGCGCCCGCGCGGTGGTCCTGGGCCACCAGGCGGTTGCCGACCCGCATCGCCGCGCGGCGCAGCGTGCTGCCGTCGTGGCTCTGCAGGTTGGTCGCGGCCCACCCCGGGTGCGCGGCCGTCGCCCGCACGCGGGAGCCCGCGGCCGTGAGTCTGCGCTGGAGTTCGAGGGTGAACAGCAGGTTGGCGAGCTTGGACTGGCTGTAGGCCTTCATCGGCGCGTACTCACCGCCGAGGTCGAGGTTGTCGAAGTGGATGTACGGCGTGCCCGGCATCCGGTGGGCGCCGGACGACACCGTCACCACCCGCTCGGTGACATGCGGCAGCAGCAGGTTCGTCAGGGCGAAGTGGCCCAGGTGGTTGGTGCCGAACTGGGTCTCGAAGCCGTCCCTGGTCGCCGACTGGGGGATGTTCATGACGCCGGCGTTGTTGACGAGCAGGTCGAGGTCGCCCCGCCAGCCCGCCGCGAACTCCCGCACGGAGGAGAGGTCGGCCAGGTCGAGGCGGCGCACCTCGGTGCTTCCGGTGACCCGGGAGGCGGCGGCTTCGCCGCGCGCGGTGTCCCGGACGGCGAGCACCACGTGGGCGCCCGCTCCCGCGAGGGCCTCCACCGTGGCGATGCCGAGGCCGCTGTTGGCGCCGGTGACCACGGCGGTGCGGCCGGTCTGATCGGGGATGTCGGTCACGTTCCAGGTGCTGGGTCGCTTGGTCATGCCTCAAATGTAGGCGGCGCCAACAATGCTGTCAATGACAACAATGATTGCGGCGTCAACAATGATGACGCTGTCAACAATGGGAGCGTGATCAGCAATGTAGGCGTCAGACACATGGTCGATACACTGGCCCGCATGCAGACCCCCGCACGCCGCTACCACCACGGAGACCTCCGTGCCGCCCTGCTGGCCCGCGCCGAGGAGACGCTCCGCGAGAGGGGGCCCGCCGCCCTGTCGCTGCGGGAACTCGCCCGCGACCTCGGGGTCAGCCACGCCGCGCCCAGCCGCCACTTCAAGGACAAGCAGGCGCTGTTGGACGCGCTCGCGCTGGACGGGTTCGAGCGGCTCGCGGCGACCGCCGAGGCGTCGCAGAAGGGCGTCGGCGACCCGTTCGCCGAGCGGCTGCGGGCGTTGGTGCGCGCCTACGTCCGATTCGCCGCGGACAACGCCGAGTTGCTCGACCTGATGTACTCCGTCAAGCACGACCCGGAGGCGTCCCAGGGGCTGCTCGCGGTGGCCTTCCGCTGGTCGGACCACGCCGTCGCGCTCATCGAGTACGGCCAGCGGCGGGGCGAGGTGCGCGAGGGCCCGGTGACGGAGGTCGCGCTGCCGGTCTTCGCGGCCCTGCACGGGTACGCCGACCTCGCGGTCAGCGGCATGCTGCCGCCGGGCGTCCTGGACGGGGGCCTCGACGAGGGGCTCGACGTGGTCCTCGCGTTCATCCTGCGCGGGTCGGCGCCCGGTCCCGCGGCGCCCTGAGAGGCCCGGCGGCGGGCGGCGCCGTCAGCTCTCGCGGTCGGTGTCGTCCGGCGCCGGGGTCGCCCCCAACACGGCCGCCAGGGCGGCGCGTTGGAGCGGCAGGGTCAGGGTGTGCAGTTCCCGGCCCCGGTCGGTGAGCGCGACCCAGACCCCGCGCCGGTCCTCCGCGCAGACCGAGCGCTCCACCAGGCCGTCCTTCTCCAGCCGGCCGATCAGCCGGGAGAGCGCGCTCTGGCTGAGGTGCACCCGCCCGACCAGGTTCTGCACCCGGCACTGGCCGCCGCCCTCACCGGTGTCGGCGGCCTCGGTCACCAGCAGGTCGAGCACCTCGAAGTCGCTCGCGCCCAGGCCGTGCGGGTGCAGGGCGCGGTCGATCTCGCACATCGCGCGGGCGTGGACCGAGAGGATGCCCCGCCATCTCTCCTCCAGCCGGGGATCGGTCGTCCCGACCGTGTTCGCTGCCATACCTGCACGGTAACACCGGGACGACCGTTCGTTGAGTGTGCAACTAGTGCCGGTGGGTGCCGCCGGGCACCGGCCCGGGGCCGGGATCAGGCGGGCGGGTCCTGGAGCAGCCCGATCACGTTGCCCTCCGCGTCCCGGACGGCGGCGATCAGCCGGCCGTTGCCGACGTCCTGGACGTCCTGCTGCACCTCGGCACCGGCCGCGAGGAGCGCGGCGAGCCGTGCCCTGATGTCCTCGACGTGCCAGTACGGCACCGGGCCGGTCAGCCCCTTCGCGGGCCCGCTCGGGTCGAGACCGACGTCCTGCCCGGCGTCCTTGAAGCCGACGTAGTACGGCTCGTCCGCGTAGGGCTCGGTCTGCAGCAGCGCCGTGAACAGCGCCTTCGCCCGCTCGATGTCCTTGACGGGGTAGATGATCGTCTTCACGCCTGCGGTCATGACGGGCTCCTCGTGCTGCGGCACCGGCGGATCTCGCCGATGCCCTCACGCTAGAACGCGGCGGCGGCCGGCGCTTCTCCGATCCTGACCGGCTTGCCGAGGGCCACCGGCCGCGGTCCGCCCCTCACGTCGAGTCGCGCCGCACCAGCTCCGTCGGCAGGATCACCGCGGCCGGGTCCTCGCCGCCGATCTGGGCCAGCAGGACGCGGACCATCTCGGCGCTGATCCGGTCCCAGGGCTGGCGGATCGTGGTGAGTTCGGGGCGGGCGGAGACGGCGGCCGGGGAGTCGTCGAACCCGCCGACGGCGATGTCGTCGGGGACCCGGCGCCCGGCGCGCTCCAGCGCCAGCAGCACGCCCTGCGCCATCAGGTCGGACGCCACGAACACCGCGTCCATGTCCGGGGCCCTGGACAGCAGCAGCTCGGCGCCCGCCTCACCGCTGGCCCGGCTGTAGTCGCCGGAGGCCACGAGCCGTTCGTCGCCCTCGACGCCCGCCTCGGCCAGCACCTCCCGGTACCCGGCCAGCCGCTCCACCCCGCCCGGGGTGTCCAGCGGCCCGGTGACCACGCCGATCCGGCGGCGGCCGAGGGAGAGCAGGTGGCGCACCATGTCCCGGGCGCCGTCGCGGTCGTCGGCCGCCACGTAGCTCACCTTGGAGCCGAGCCCGATCGGCTTGCCGCACGCGACCAGCGGGACGCCCGCCGCGCGCAGCTCCTCGGCGACCGGGTCGCCGGAGTGGTTGGAGACCAGCAGCACCCCGTCCACGTGCCCGGCGGTGATGTACCGGATGAGGCGCCGCCGTTCGTCCTCGGTCCCGGCGAGCATCATCAGCAGCGGGATGTCGTGGGCGGCCAGCGCCTGGGTGCAACCCCGCAGCAGGACATTGAAGTTGGGGTCCTCGAAGAACCGCTCCTGGGGTTCGGTCAGCAGGAAGCCGACCGAGTCGGAACGCCCGGTGATCAGCGAGCGGGCGTGCCGGTTGACGACGTAACCCGTCCTGCGGATCGCGGAGTTGACCGCTTCCTGGGCCGCCGGGCTGACGTAGTGACCGCCGTTGAGCACCCGTGAGACGGTGCCCCGCGAGACCCCCGCCTCGCGGGCCACGTCATGGATCGTCGGCGGTCTGCGTCGGCCCCCCGTGTTGCTCATGGTCATGACTTTACGGCTCCGGAGAGCAGATCGAGCGACCAGAACCGCTGGACGACCAGGAAGAGCGCGATCAGCGGGATCACCGCGAGGAAGGCGCCGGTGATCACCAGCGTGTACAGGGCGGGGGAGTTGGCGCCCTGTTCGAGGAGCGTGTACAGACCGAGGGTGATCGGGAACCGCTCGTCGTCGCTGAGCATGATGTACGGCAGCAGGAAGTTGTTCCAGACGGCGACGAACTGGAACAGGAAGACCGTCACCAGGCCCGGCACCATCATCGGCAGCGCGACCCGGGTGAAGATCCGCCACTCGCCCGCGCCGTCCATCCGTCCGGCCTCCACCACGTCGGTCGGCACGGCGGCCGCCGCGTAGATCCGGGAGAGGTAGACGCCGTACGGGGAGAGGATCTGCGGGAGCAGCACCGACAGGTAGGAGTCGGTGAGGTCGGCCTTGGCCAGCAGCAGGTACTGCGGGACGGCGAGGATGATCGGCGGCATCAGGACCCCGGCGAGCAGCACGTTGAACATCGTCTCGCGGCCCCGGAAGCGGTAGGTCGCCAGCGCGTAGCCGCTGACCGCGGAGACCACCGTCGACAGCAGCGCGCCGAGACCGGCGTAGAGCGCCGAGTTGCCCATCCACGTCCAGTACACGCCGTCGCGGTAGGCGTCGAGGTCCCTGACGTTGTCGGCGAAGCCCGAGCCGGGCAGGAACGTGAAGGTGGAGAACAGCTCGCTGCCCGACTTGGTGGACGCGATCACCACCCAGGCCACGGGCAGCAGCGTGTAGACGGCGCCGAGCAGCAGCGCGACCGTCGGGACCAGCGCGATCCGGCGGCCGCGCGGCGGGCCCTGGGCGGTGCCGGGGGTGGTGCCCGCGGCCGGTGCGGCCTTGCGGACGGCTGTGGCGCTCATCGGGCTGCCTCCTGCTTGGTGCGGCGGTTCGCGGCTCGCAGGAAGCCGAACGACAGGACGAGCGTGACCAGCGCGATGATCGTCGCCTCGGCCGCGGCCCGGTGGATGTCACCGTTGCCGAAGGCGTCCTGGTACACCTTCATCAGCGGACTCCACGTCGTGGAGACGGAGTTGGTGAGCGGTCTGAGGGTGGTCGGCTCGTTGAAGACCTGGAGCGTGGCGATGATGGAGAAGAAGAAGGTGAGCACCAGCGAGGGCGCCACCATCGGGATCTTGATCCGCAGCGCGATCTGGAGCGGTGTCGCGCCGTCGAGCCGGGCCGCCTCGTACACCTCGGCCGGGACGGCCTGGAGCGCGGTGTAGATGACGATCATGTTGAAGCCGGTGCCGCCCCAGACCGCGATGTTCGACAGGGCCAGGTAGAGCGGCCCTCCGTCGAGCAGGTCGGGCTGCGGCAGGCCGAGCCGCTCCAGCACGTAGGAGAACGGGCTCACGTCCGGCAGGTACAGGAATCCCCACAGCAGCGCCGCCACCACGCCGGGGACGGCGTACGGCAGGAAGATCGCGAGCCGGGTGAAGGGGGTGAAGCGGACCCTCTCCGAGTCGAGCATCAGCGCGAACAGCAGCGCCAGGCCGAGCATCACGGGGACGACGATGCAGCCGTAGCCCAGCACCCGCAGCGCGCCCTGGGCCACCTCGCTGTCGGTGAGGGTGTCCCGGTAGTTCTCCAGACCGGCCCAGACCTCGGCGCGGGCCCCGGAGCCGAGGCCGAGCCCGGAGACGTGCACCTTGTGGAGGCTGAGCCAGACCGCGTACCCGATGGGCAGCGCGAAGAAGAGGGCGAAGAGGAGCGCGGCGGGCAGCAGGAAGAGGTAGGGGGCGCTCCGGGTCCGTCCGGGGGCGCCGCCGCGGGACGGACGGGCGTACGGGGCCTTCCCGGCCCCGTACGGCCTGCGGCGGGGGCTGGTCACTCGGAGACTCCGAAGCCCTGCTTCTTCATGTCGGCGACCGTGGCGTCCTGCACGGTGCGCAGGGCGGCGGCGAAGTCCGACCTGTTCTTGGCCGCGGCGCCGAAGGCGTCCTTGAACGCGGTGTAGGCGACGTTCACGTTGGGGCCCCAGGCGGAGGGCGCCGTGGTCTTCGCGATCCCGGCCGCCTCCGTGTAGAAGTCGGGCTGGTTCGCGAAGTACTCCGGCGGGGTGGTGAAGGCGCCGGAGAGCTGGGCGGCGGACGACGCGGGGTAGATGCCGCCCTCCTTGGCCAGGGCGTTGAGCGCCGTGCCGTCGGTGTTCAGCCAGGTGGCGAACTTCGCGGCGGCCGACCGGTGGGCGGAGTCCGTGGTGACGGCCGTGGAGGAGCCGCCCCAGCTGCCCGTCACGTTCTCGGAGCCGGACCACTGGGGGGAGCGGGGCCATGGCCCACTTGCCCTTGGTGTCGGGCGCGGCCGTGGTCAGCGTGCCCGGCGCCCAGACCGCGCTGACCCAGGCGATCTGCTTGCCCGTGTCGAGCGCCTTGTTCCAGGCCGGGGTGTACATCGGCTGGTTGTCGATCGCCCCCTCCTCGACCAGGTCGCCCCAGAACGTGGCGACCTTCCGGGTGGCGGCGTCGTCGATGGCGACCTTCCAGGTCTCCCCGGAGGTCGTCCACCACTTGGCGCCCGCCTGCTGGGCGAGGCCCGCGAAGAGTCCCGAGTCGTTGGCGGAGAAGGTGGTGAGGTCGGTGTCCGGTGCCTTCTTCTTCAGGGCGCGGGCCGTCTCGGCGAACTGCTCCCAGGTGGTGGGGACCTTGAGCCCGTACTTCTCGAAGAGGTCCTCGCGGTAGTAGAACATCATCGGCCCGATGTCCTGGGGCACCGCGTAGACGGCGTCCGTGCCGAGCGTGGTCTGCTGCCAGACACCGGCGGCGAACTTCTTCTCGGCGTCGCCGACGTCACCGGATATGTCGGCGAGCGCGTCGTTGCTGACCAGGGTCGGCAGCGCCTGGTACTCGGCCTGCACCAGGTCGGGGGCCTTCTTCGCCTTGTGCGCGGTGAGGATCTTGGTGATCAGGGTGTCGCCCGACGCCTGCTTCTTCACCGTGACGGTGATCTGCTCCTTCTTGCCGGGGCCCTTGTTCCACAGGTCCACGACCTTGTCCATGCCGGGCGTCCAGGTCCAGTACGTCAGCGAAACCGGCCCCGACCCGGCCTTGTCGTCGTCCGAGCCGCAGGCGGCGAGAGCGGTGGAGCCGAGGGCGACCGCGAGGGTGGTGGCCACGAGGCGACTGTGCTTCGTGATGGGCATGGATTTCTCCCCTGACCTGGGGCCACCGCCTGCTGCGGGGCCCTGCCATGCTTCTGTGAGCGTTCACAGTAGAGAAACATCCCGGACACTTGTCAATGGTTGTTGCTGTGCGGTTATGTTGGGCTCGCACCGCCGATGATGTGTGTGCACGTTCCCAAATGATCGATAACTCGGGAGAGATCCATGCCGGAGACCACCCCCAAGGGCCTCACCAGGCTCGCCTTCGGTGGGGACTACAACCCGGAGCAGTGGCCGGAATCCGTCTGGGCGGAGGACGTCCGGCTGATGCGCGAGGCCGGCGTCACGATGGTGAGCGTCGGGATCTTCTCCTGGGCACTGCTCGAACCCGCCCCGGGAGAACACGACTTCGGCTGGCTCGACCGGCTCCTCGACCTGCTCCACGAGCACGGCGTCCGGGTCGACCTCGGCACCCCGACCGTCGTCCCGCCCGCCTGGTTCTACCGCGACCACCCCGACGCGCTGCCCGTCGGCGCCGACGGCGTCCGCTACGCCTTCGGCTCCCGCGGCGCCATCTGCCACAGCAACGCCGACTACCGGGCCGCCGCCGCGGACATCACCACCCGGCTCGCCGAACGCTACGGCTCCCACCCGGCGCTCGCCCTCTGGCACGTCCACAACGAGTACGGCGTCCCCGTCTCGGCCTGCTACTGCGACTCCTGCGCCGCCCACTTCCGGCGCTGGCTGACCGCCAGGTACGGCACCGTCGACGCCGTCAACGCCGCCTGGGGCACCGCCTTCTGGGGCCAGCGCTACGCCGACCTGGAGCAGATCACCCCGCCCAGGACCGCCCCGACCGTCGGCAACCCCGGCCAGAACCTCGACTACAAGCGGTTCGCCGACGCCACCATGCGCGAGAACTTCACCGCCGAACGCGACATCCTGCACCGCCTCGCCCCCGGGATCCCGGTGACGACCAACTTCATGACCGCCCTCAGCCAGTGCGACTCCGTCGACTACTGGGCCTGGGGCCGCGAGGTCGACCTCGTCACCAACGACCACTACCTGATCACCGACGGCCGCCGCACCCACGTCAACCTCGCGATGGCCGCCGACCTCACCCGCTCGGTGGCGGGCGGCGCCCCCTGGCTGCTCCTCGAACACTCCACCTCGGGCGTCAACTGGCAGCCCCGCAACCCCGCCAAGGCCCCCGGCCAGATGGCCCGCAACTCCCTCGCCCACGTCGCCCGCGGCTCCGAGGGTGCCATGTTCTTCCAGTGGCGCCAGTCCCGGCGCGGCGCCGAGAAGTTCCACTCGGCGATGCTCCCGCACGGCGGCACCGACACCCGCGTCTGGCGCGAGGTCGTCGAACTCGGCGCCTCCGTCGAGGCGTTGACGGCCGTCAAGGGCACCCGCACCGAGGCCGACGCGGCCGTCCTGTGGGACTGGCACTCCTGGTGGGCGCAGACCCTCCAGTGGCGCCCCAGCGAGGACCACGACGCCCGCGAACGCGCCGACGCCTTCTACGCGGCCCTCTACGACCGCCACCTCACCGTCGACTTCGCCCACCCGGAGGCCGACCTCTCCCGCTACCCGCTGGTCGTCGTGCCCGCGCTCTATCTGACGACCGAGGCCGCGGGCGCGAACCTGCGCGCCTACGTGGAGGGCGGCGGCACCCTCGTCGTCTCCTGCTTCTCCGGCATCGTCGACGAGCACGACGCCGTCCACGAGGGCCCCTACCCCGGCGCCCTGCGGGACGTACTGGGCCTGACCGTCGAGGAGTTCTCCCCGCTCCTCGCCGGTGACACGGTGCGGCTCGACGGACCCGACGGCGCCACCCTCGACGCCGACGTGTGGACCGAGTTCGTGGTGCCGCGCGGCGCCGAGACGGTCTGGCGCTACGCCGACGGCCTCACCGCGGGCCTCCCCGCCGTCACCCGGCACGCCCTCGGCGAGGGCACCGCCTGGTACGTCTCCACCCGCCTCGGCGCCGAGGGCCTCGACGCGGTGCTCGCGCTCGCCGGGCAGGACGCCCGCATCGCTCCGCGCGCCGACCTCCCCCGGGACGTCGAAGTGGTGCGCCGCAGCGGGGAGTCGGGCACCTTCCTGTTCGCCGTCAACCACACCGCCGCCGACGCCAAGGTGCCGCTGGAGGGCACCGGCACCGAACTGCTCACCGGTGAACGGGCCGCGGGCCGCCTCGCGGTCCCCGCCGGGGCCGTCCGCGTCGTGCGACTCGACGGCTGAGCCGACTCCCTCCGCCCGCGCGGGCCGCGCTCCGCGGGCGGAGGGGCACCGCCCTCCGCTCCCCGGGAGGGACCCCGAGAGGGGAGGGCCCCGCAGCGGGCCGCGTCACCCGGACGGAGCGATCCGCGGGCGGGCGCGGACCGCGGGCCGGGCCGTCCCCCCGCCACCACGTCGAAGGGACGACGGACGACGATGTTCCATCCCAGACGCACGCTCAGGGCCCTGCTCCTGCCGCTCCTGGCCGGACTCGCCCTCACCGCCCTGCCCGCCCCGACCGCCACCGCGGCGAGCACCCTCACCAACGGCGGCTTCGAGTCCGACGCCACCGGCGCTGCCGTCCCGGCGGGCTGGTCCGAGTACGGCGACACCGGCGCCTCCTACACCGAGTCCGGTGGCCACAGCGGGAGTTACCGCCTCACCCACTACTCCGCCACCGCCTACAAGGTCGAGACCTACCAGTACCTCTCAGGCCTCGCCAACGGCACCTACACCCTCACCGCCTGGGTCCGCTCCGGCGGCGGACAGAACGCCGCCCACCTCGCCCTGAAGAACTGCGGCAGCGCCGAACAGCGCACCGATCTGCCCGTCTCCAGCAGCAGTTGGGTGCGGATCGTCACCTCGGTCGCCGTCACGGGCAACCAGTGCACGATCAGCGTCACCTCCGACGCCAACGCGGGCAACTGGATCAACGTCGACGACCTGACCCTCACGTCCGGCTCCACCGGCCTGGCCGTCAAGGGCGCCGACATCTCCTCGCTGGCCAAGAGCGAGGCCAAGGGCGGTGTCTACAGGACGAGTTCGGGCGCCACCGGCGACGCCGTCACCATCCTGCGCAACGCCGGCATGAACTACGCGCGCCTCAAGGTCTGGGTCGACCCGGCCGACGGCTACAACGACAAGGCGCACGTGCTGGCCGTCGCCAAGCGCGCCAAGGCGTCCGGCATGAAGCTCCTCGTCGACTTCCACTACTCGGACACCTGGGCCGACCCCGGCAAGCAGACCAAGCCCGCCGCCTGGGCCGCCCACTCCTACAGCCAGCTCAAGACCGACGTCTACAACCACACCCACGACGTCCTCAACGCCCTCAAGGCACAGGGCACCACGGCCGACATGGTCCAGATCGGCAACGAGATCAACGGCGGCATGCTCTGGTCCGAGGGCTCCACCGACAACTGGTCCCAGCTCGCCGGGCTCCTCAACTCCGGCTACAGCGCGGCCAAGGCGGTCTCCTCCGGCACCCAGGTCGCGCTGCACCTCGCGAACGCCGGTGACGGCGGCACCGTCCGCTGGTGGTTCGACAACGCCAGGACGTACGGCATCGGCTACGACCTCATCGGCCTGTCCTACTACGGCTACTGGCACGGCTCGCTGGCCGCCGCCCAGGCCACCCTGGACGACACCGCCGCGCGCTACGGCAAGCCCGTCTTCGTCGCCGAGACGGCCTACCCGTTCCGCCTCGACAGCGACGACGCGCTCCCCAACCAGATCGACACCACCGGCGAGCTGGTCACCGGCTACCCGGCCACCCCGGCGGGCCAGCTCGCGTGGATGAACGCCGTCGCCGGTCTCGTCGAGGCCGTCCCGGGCGGCCGCGGGCTCGGCGTCTTCTACTGGGAGGCGACCTGGACCGCCGTCACCGGCAACGGCTGGGACCCGGCCGACCCGTCCTCCGGCAACGGCTGGGAGAACCAGGCCCTGTTCGGCTTCGACGACCGGGCCCTCGCCTCCATGGCGTGGTTCAGCCACCGCTGACGCACGCACCGCAGCACGGGGCCCGGCCGCGGGGGAGCGGCCGGGCCCTTCCACACCCGCCCCGGCCCGACCCCGGCAGCCCTCCCCGGACCCTGCCGGGCCGCCGACCCGTCCGCCCCGCGCATCCCACCCCAGACAGCCCCGTGCATCCGGCCCGGCCTCCGCCCCCGTCGGCCCCGTGCATCCGGCCCGGCCTCCGCCCCCGTCAGCCCCCCGCACCCGGCCCGCCCCCCCCGCGTCCCTGACCGGCCGGAACACGCCGTAACACCCGCCACGTGCCGGTCGTTGTGCACGCCACCTACGTACCTCCAGGAGGAGCCGCACCGTGCTGACACGCGTGGAACGCGACGGAGTCCCGCTGACCCTCACCCGACGCGCCGGATCGGGCAGGCCGCTGCTCCTCGTCCCCGGGGTGATGGCCGACGCCTCGGGCTGGCAGCCCGTCGTAGACGCGCTGGACGTCCCCGGACCCGTGTACGTCCTCAACCGGCGCGGACGACGGCCCAGCGGCCCGCTCGGCGCCGACTACTCCGTGCGCACCGAGATCGACGACCTGACCCGGGTCCTCGACGAGATCACCGCCGCCGAGGGCCCGCACCAGGGTCTCGACCTCTTCGGCTGGAGCTTCGGCGGCCTCGTCGCCCTGGAGGCCACCGCCCGCCGCACCGGCGCCGTCCGCTCCCTGACCCTCTACGAACCCGTCGTGCGCCCCTTCGGCCGCGCCGCGCTGCCCGCCCTGCGGGAGGCCGACGCGGCCGGTGACCTCGACCGCGCCGTGGAGATCGTCAACCGGGACGTGTCCGGGTTCTCCGCGCGGTACGTCGCCGACCTGCGCGCCACCCCCGTCTGGGACGTGCTGCGCCCGCTGGCCGCCCCCCTCGCCCGCGAACTCACCGCCCTGGACGACCACCCCGCCGACCTCGCGGCCCTCGCCGCCACCGACCTGCCGCCGCTGACCCTGCTGCTCGGCGGCGACAACGAGGGGAGCGCGCCCTACGGCGACGCGTTCACCGCCTTCACCACCGCCCTGCCCCGGGCCCGGACGGTCGTGATGCCCGGCCAGGGCCACCTCGCCCACGCCCAGGACCCGCGCGCCCTCGCCGACCACATCGCCGCCGCCGTCCGCCACCCGGCACCCGCCTCCTGACCCCGGCGCTCACTCCTGCGGGCCGCCCACCGGGGGCTCCGCGCGGCGCCCGGCGTCCGTGAGACCGGGCAGCGCGGCCCGCCAGAAGTGCTCCACCGCCTGGGCCACCTCCCGGGCCGCACCCGGCTGACGGGACAGGATCTGCACCCCGACCGTCAGCGCGAGGACGGTCGCCACCACGTCCTCGGCCACCACGCCCGGCGGCAGACTCCGGTCCCGCCGGGCGTCCTCCAGGAGCCCCAGCAGCAGCGCCGCGAGCCTGGCGCGCAGCAGCGGGACCCCGCCGTCGGCGCGGTCGCAGCTCACCTGGAACCCCGCCCGCACCACCACGTCCTCGCTCAGCAGCCTGGCCAGCTCCCGCGTCGTCGCCACCAGCGCCGCCAGCGCCTGCCCGGCCCCCGGGACCCGCACCGCGGCCAGCCCGTCAAGCGCCCGCGCAGCCTCCTGCTCAAGGGCCGACGCCAGCGCGTCCTTGTCGGCGAAGTGGAAGTACACCGCGCCCGTGGAGAGCCCCGCCGCCGCGCTCACCTTGGCGAGCGTCGCCGCCCGCAGACCGTGCCGGTCGACGACCCGCGCGGCGGCCCGCACGATGGCCTCACGGGACCGGACGGCGCGTTCCTGTCGCGGCATCGGTGTCAGATCCCCCCGCCCTCCCCGGCCCCGCCCCGTCTCGCACCGGCGACCGCCCCGGGCACCGCGGAATCCGGCCGCGCCCCCGCACCGGACGGCGCGGCCAGCGCGGACGCGCCGATCAGCAGCACCGCCCCGAACGCGACGACACCCTGGTGCGCGGGCGGTCGCCCGAGCAGCGGGCCGAGCAGCAGCGAACCGAGCACCTGACCGCTGATCATCCCGAGCCCGGCCGCCAGCACCCCGATCCTGCGCACGGTCAGCACGGCCGTCAGCACCACCACGCAGCCCAGCAGGCCCCCGGTGAAGTGCCACGCCGGGCCCGCCCCCGGCCGCGGCAGCCCGGCGGTGAGCGCCAGCACCGCCAGCGCGGCGACCGTCAGAGCGGTGCCCGCGGCGAAGCTCAGCAGCACCGCCGGGTAGGGGTGCCGCCCGCTGGCCTCGTCCACCCTCCCGTTCACCGCCATCTGCCAGGACAGCGCGCAGCCCGCGAGGAACGGCAGCACGGCGAGGGCCAGCGCCCGGCCCGCGTCGGGCGCGGCCAGCACCGGGAAGGCCACCGCGCAGACCGCGAGCAGCCCACCCGCCAGCCGCCGGGGCGTGGCCGGACGCCGTCCGCCGGGACCGAGCCCGAGGTGGTCCACCGCCACCGCGCACAGGGTCTGGCCCGCGACCAGCGCCAGCGTGTACGCGGCGGGTCCGAGGGCCGCGGCGGTCAGCGCCTGGGTCAGCACCATGCTGCCGCCCGCGACCCCGCCCAGGCAGTGCCACGCCCGCAGCGACCGCGAGCGCAGGCCCGCGCGCAGGGCCGAGAACGCGGCCCCGGTCCCCGGCAGGAACAGCGCCGCGGCCGCCGCGACGAGCAGGCTGAGCGTGTTGGACCAGACGGCCGCGGCGACGGACCCGGCGTGCTCGCCGAGCCTGCCGTTGACCACCGACTCCAGGGCCAGCGCGGCGCCGCCCCCGACGGCCCCGAGCAACGGC
>NZ_FMCI01000293.1 GCF_900091845.1 Streptomyces sp. SolWspMP-5a-2 | reverse complement strand
CCGCGGCGGGCGTCGCGACCGCGGCCGGGACGCTGGCGGCCCTCACCGTCCTCCTCGGCCTCACCGTCACGTCGCTGCCCCTGACCGGATTCGCGAGCTGGCTCTTCGGCTCCTACGGCAACGGCATCCCGGCCGCGCTCGCCTTCCTCGCGGCGCTGGCCACCGCGTACGCCACCGTCGTCCGGCACGACCTCGACGTCGACCGGGTGCTCCGCACCACCCTGACCCGCGAGACGTACGACCCCCGCGCGCACCCCGCCGCGCCCCCGCAGGAGTGGATCGCCCAGCGGCTCGCCGCGATCGCCGAGGCCCGCGACGGCAACGTCACCGTGTACAGCGGGTTCTCGCCCTGGGCCGGTTACCCGCAGGCCCTCGTCGAGTGGCCGCTGACCGTGCCGCTGCTGCCCGCATCCGACGCCGCCGGCAGCCGCCGCGGACCCGGCGGCACCGAGCCGTTCACCGTCCCCCAACTGGTCGCGCACGTACGGGAACAGCTCCACCGGGCCGTGCACCCCGAAGGCCCCGCCGACGCCGCCCCCCTCGACCCCGGCGACCCGCGGGCCGTCCTCGTCGTCGAGGACCGGGTCTTCGTGAACGGCACGACCGTCGGCGACGACGAACGGTTCATCCGGGACACCGCGCTCGCCCCGGCCGCCCGGCTCCCCGCCGAGGAGATCGAGCGGATCATGCTGGACCCCACCGGTGCCGTCCGCCACCACCTGGCGGTCCAACTGCCGCTCTGGGGCGGCGACATCGTCCCGACCGTCTTCCTGCACTTCGCCACCGTCGGCCGCACCCTCCACCTGCGGCTGGTCAGCCATCTGCTCGGCCCGGTGCGCGCCGGGTACCACCGCGCCGACCGGCTGCGCGGCCCCCTCGACGACGAGGCGCGGCGCGGCCTGCTCCTCGAAGCGCTCCGCCACACCGGCGCCCGCCTCGCCGCCGCCCCGCTGCGCGCCGACCGCCACTCCCGGTTCGAGTCCCGCCACGACCGGCGGATGACCGAGGAGATCAAGGCCATGGAGGAGGACCCGGAGTACGACTACGGCGCCCGGACGAGCATCCGCGCCATGGCGGCGAGCCCCGTCTGCCACAACTACTTCCAGATCGTGGACGCCGAACGCGTCCTCTCCCTGGTGCAGCGGCACACCCTGGCCGCGGTGGCGGAGTTCCTCGACGCGCGCGGCTACGACACCACCGACTTCCGCGAGCAGCAGCAGACCATCCTCAACCAGGGCATCATCCAGCAGGGCGGACTCAGCGTCGTCGGCAACCAGGCCGTCGGACCCGACGCCACCGCGATCCAGCACGTTCCCCGGCAGGGCGGCGCGGGCACCCCCGCCCCCGCGGCCCGCGCCACCCGGTAGAAGGGGCTCGACCATGCGCGACGACGACCGACGGCAGGACCCCCCGGTCAACAACGGGCTCATCATCAGCGGCGGCACCCACCACGTGGCCAACCAGGCCGTCGGACCCGGGGCGCGGGCCTTCTCCGGCCCGGTCTCCTTCCAGCTCCAGGACCCCGGCCGCACCGCCGAACTCCTCACCCGCGTCGAGCTGTTGCTCCAGACGCACCGCGCGGAACTCACCGACCTGGCCGCCACGACCCGCGAACTGCGCCGCCTGCGCGAGGAACTCGACGAGCCCGAGCCGCAGCCCGGCGTGCTCCAGCGGGCCCTGACCCGGCTCAACTCCTTCGTGCAGCCGGTCACCCCGCTCGTCGTGGCGGTCGGCGAACTGACCCGCTCGGTGGGGGAGTTGCTGCCCCCGGGGCACTGAGCCCCGCGCTACCGGCGCACCAGCAGGGACGTGACGCGCAGCCGGCCGCTGTGGATCCACACGTCCGAGTACTCCACCGGTCGGTCGTCGGCGAGATACGTCACCTGCTGGAGGTACTGCACGGGCGCGCCCTCGTCGAGCGCCAGCGCCTCGGCCACCGCCGGGGTGGCGGCCTCCGCGCCGAAGGTCCTGCGCGCGGTGGCGATCTTCAGCCCGTAGGTGCCCTCCAGGACGCCGAAGAGGCTGGCCGACGTGAAGTCGACGCGCTCGATGCCCGGCGTGAGGTCGGTGCGCACGAAGTTCGACAGGAGCGCCACCGGACCCTCGTCGGTGGCGCGCACCCGGGTCAGGCTCAGCACCGGCGTGCCGGCCGCCAGGTCGAGCAGCGCGGCGACCGGCTTCGGCGGCACGATCAGCGCGCACTCGCGCACCGTGGTGGTGGTGACGACGCCCTGGCTCGCGAAGTCCTCGGAGAGCGTGCTGAGCTTCTGGGCGATGGCGGGTTCGATCGTCGTCGAGGTGACGAAGGTGCCGCGCCCGCGGACCTGCCGCAGCAGGCCCTCCTCGATGAGGGTGGTCAGGGCCCGGCGCAGGGTGCCGCGGCTGACGCCGAACTCCTGCGCGAGCTCCGGCTCGCTCTTGAGGCGATAGTGCGCCGGCCACTCGCCGCTCGCGATCCGCAGCCGGATGTGCTCCGAGATCTGGACATGGATCGCCGTGGGGACATCACGCTGGATGCCCGGAAGTCCCCGTTCGTCGGCCGTCACGGTCGTCGCTTCTCCTTCTCGCGTCGGGCCGGAGGAGTCGGAGGGCTCCGGCCTCGGGTGGGCCGTGCCCCGGCCGCGGGCGGCGGCCGGGGCACGGCGGACGGGTGCGGGTCAGTAGCTGGCCGTCGAGTCGTCCCCGGTGTCGGTGATGATCGACAGCCCGGCGCTGGTGCCGAGCAGCGAGGCTCCCGCCCGCAGCAGGGCGAGGCCCTGCCGGTAGCTCTTGATGGAGCCGGACGCCTTGACCCGGACCCCGTCGCGCGCCCGCTCGACAAGGTAGCCCACGCTCGCCGGGTTCGCCGTCTCGATCTGCCCGCTGCTGGCGTTCTTCAGGAAGGCGGCGCCCGCCTCCATGGACAGTTCGACGGCCGCCTCCTTCTCCGCGTCGGTCAGCAGCGGCAGTTCGAGCATGACCTTGACGGGGAGTCCGCTGGCGCGCACGACGCCCGCGATGTCCTCGCGGAACTCGTCGTAGCGGCCGCTCTTGAGCCAGCCGATCTGCACGCCCATGTCAAGCTGGTCGGCGCCGAGCCGCGCTATCTCGGCCGCCTCGGCGGCCTTGCCCGCACTGGTCATCACGCCGACGGTCGGGAAGTCGAGCGCGGAGGCGACCTCGACGCCGGTGCCGCGCAGTTCGGCGACGACGACGGGCAGCCAGGAGGCCGGGACCATCGCGGCGTTGAAGCCGTGCGTGACGGCCTCACCCGCGTGGGCGATCATCTCGTCGCGGGTCGCGTCCGGGTCGATCTTGGTGTGCTGGATGTAGGGCGCCAACTCGGCCGGGGACAGCGTGAGTTCGGAGGCGGTGACGATGGTTTCGGACACGGGGTGATCTCCCTCGGATGGATGGCGGCGGGTCAGCAGGCACATCGGGTGCCGGTCTGCCCGGTCGGGGCCGCCGCGTGATGTCGTCCGCCGGTACGGCCGTCCGCGCGGGCGGGGCCGGTGGCGGACCGGTGCGGATCGCGGGCGCGGGCTTCTCAGACGCGGGACGCGTACTGCTCGGGGACGACGACGCCCTCGCCGCCGAACCAGCGGGGCGCGTCGACCCCGCAGTACAGGCCGACGTTGCCCCAGGGCTCGAAGGCACCGGTGCGGACCACGACCTTGGCCTCGCGGGCGAGGTCGCCGAGCACCTCGGCGTGCGGGCGGGTGCTGAACTCGGCGCCGGTGAACCGCTCGCGCAGCCAGGCGTCGAGGCGGGGGTTGTGGGTGGGGACGTCCTCGGCCCGCACCACGCCCTCGACGACCAGTTCGTCGGCGATCAGGCCGAGCACGGTCCGCAGGTCGGGCAGGTTCTCGGCGAGCGCGAGGTCGACGCGGTGCGCGGTGCGCGGCACGGGGAACCCCGCGTCCACGACCAGCAGCAGGTCGGTGTGGCCGAGGGTGGCGAGGGCCCCGCTCAGCTCGGCGTTGAGGATGCCGGAGCGCTTCATCGTTCGGTTTCCTTTCGTGGCGTTCGGCAGGGGGTGGGGCGTGCGGGTCCGGGCGGGCGGCGCGGGGGCCGTCCCGGTGTCAGGCGGCGGCCCGTGCGGTCCCGGTCGCCAGGGCCATGACGGACTCCTCGGTGGCGTCCGCGGTGTCGACGACGGCCACCAGTCGGCCCTCGCTCATGACGGCGATCCGGTCGGTGAGGGTGAGCAGTTCGGGCAGGTCGGAGGAGGAGCAGAGGATGGCGAGGCCCTCCTCGGCGAGCGCGAACAGCCGCGCGTAGATCTCCGCCTTGGCGCCGATGTCCACGCCCCGGGTGGGCTCGTCGAGGATCAGCACCCCGGGGTCGATGGCCAGCCAGCGGCCCAGCACCGCCTTCTGCTGGTTGCCGCCGGAGAGGCTGGTGATGGGCTGGCCCATGGTGGCCGTCTTCACCCGCAGCCGCCGCGCCTGCTCGGACGCCGCGGTGTCGAAGGCGCGGCGCCGCAGCAGACCGAGCCTGCTGAACGCCCTGGTGGTGAGCGCGCCGACGTTCTCGCCGACGCTCATCGTGGTCAGCAGCCCCTGCGCGCGGCGCTCGCCCGGCACGAACGCCAGACGCCGCTCGACGCTGGCGATCGGGTTGCGCCGGTCGTAGGCCCGGCCCAGCAGCTCCACGCTGCCCCCGGTGCCGCGCTCCCCGCCGAAGAGGTTGTGCAGCAGCTCCACCCGCCCGGAGTCGGGCAGTCCCGCCACCCCGAGGATCTCGCCAGGACGCAGGTCGAAGGAGACCCCGTCGTGCCGGCGGCCGCTCAACTCCCGCACCTTCAGGACGGGTTCGGCCTTGAGCGGGCCGGGCAGCGTCTCCCGGCGGGTGAACTGGCCCAGTTCGCGGCCGACCATGGCGGCGACCGCCCGCTCGGGCGTGGTGTCGGCGCTGCGCCAGGAGGCGACGTGGCCGCCGTCCCGCAGGACCTGGATGTGGTCGGCGAGCCGGAAGACCTCGGGCATCCGGTGCGAGACGTAGAGCATGGTCGTCCCTGCCGCCTTGAGCCGGTCCATCAGGGCGAAGAGCCGGTCCGCCTCGGCGGGGGTGAGCATCGCCGTCGGCTCGTCCAGGATCAGCACCCGGCAGCCCCGGGCGATCGACCTGGCCACCACGATCAGCTGCTGGGTGGCGAGGTCCAGGGTCCGCACGGAGGCGTCGGGGTCGAGCGCGAGGTCGAGTCCGGCGAGCAGTTCGGCGGTGCGCTCGACCATGCGGCGCCGGGACGGGAACCAGCGGCTGCCGGGTTCCACGCCGCTGAGCACGTTCTCCGCCACGCTGCGGTCGGGCAGCAGGGAGAGTTCCTGCGGGACGATCGCGACGCCGTGGCGGCTGAGCATGGTGCTCGGGTCGAAGGAGGTGACCTCCTCGCCGAAGACGCTCACCCCGCCCTCGCTGGGCGGCTGGAGTCCGGCGAGGATCTTCAGCAGGGTCGACTTGCCCGCGCCGTTCTCGCCGAGCAGTGCGGTGATCTCGCCCGCGGGGACGTCGAAGGAGACGTCGCGCAGGGCGCGGACCGGGCCGAAGCTGCGGGAGAGGCCGCTGACGCGGACCGCGGGGGCGCCGGGATCGGCGGGGCGGGAGGGCTCGTGGGCGGCGGTGGACATCAGTCCTCCACCGTGGCGTCGGCGAGGTCGGCGCGGGTGATGAACTGGGCGCCGGTGTCCACCCCGGTGATCTTCGTGCCCTTGGTGAGGAAGTCGTGGAGCACCTTGACCGCCTGGTAGCCCTGCTCGGACGGGTTCTGGCTGATGGTGAAGTCCAGGACGCCGCTCTTGACGTATTCGGCGGTCTGGGTGAGCAGGTCGAAGCCGCCCATGGCGAGGGAGTCCGCGCGTCCCGAGCGGGCGACCCACTTGGCGGCGGCGGTGGTCGAGCAGCAGTCGAGCCCGGCGACGGCGACCACTGAGGACTGCCCGGACATCGTCGACTCGACGGTGTTGTAGGCGGCGTTGGGCTCGTTGCCGACGTTGACCGGGCCGACGATCTTCAGCCCGCTGCCCTTCATGCCCTCCTCGAACCCGGAGAACCGGTCGTGCGACCAGCCGGCGCCGGTGTCGACGGAGAAGACCACGACGGACTTGCCCGCGACGTCGCCCTTGATCTTCTTGCGCAGCTCCTCGGCCTGCGCCTTGCCCGAGCCCTTGAGGTCCTGGCCGACGAAGCCCATCTGCTGGGAGTCGGGGTTGTCGGTGTTGAAGGAGATGATCGGGATCCCGGCCTTGTACGCCTGGCTGATCACCGGCTTGAGGGCGTCGCTCGACGCGGAGGAGACGGCGAGCCCGTCCACGGCCTTCTGCTGGATGAGGGTCTGTATCTCGGAGACCTGCTTGGCGGCGTCACCGCCGGTGGGGCCGATGAGGGAGACCTCGGCGCCCAGCTCCTTCCCGGCCCGCTTCATGCCCGCGGAGATCGGCGTGGCGAAGGCGAGGGACGGGTCGTGGTAGCTCAGCTTGACGCGCATCGGCTTGTGGTCGTCGAGCCGCTGCTGGATGTAGGGGGCGAGCTCGAAGGAGCCGTCCGAGGAACCGCCCGAGTCGGCGGCGGTGACGGCGCCGCACCCGGTCAGGGCGAGGGCTGCGGCGGCGGCCGTGGCGGCGGCGAGCGATCTGAGGAGGGTACGCGGGGACATGGTGACTCCTTTGTCGTGTCCGGCGGCGGGGTCGCGCGGGCGGCGGTGCGGGGTGGGAGAGGGGAGGCGGTGCGGGGCCTGCGGGAGGGGGCGGGGCGGTGCCCGCCGGGTCAGGCGCGGCTCTTGCGCCTGCGCTGCCAGGTGTCGGCCGCGACGGCGGCGACGATCACGAGGCCGGTGACCACGGTCTGCCAGAAGGACGAGATGCCCTTGATGTTGAGGATGTTCTGGAGCAGGCCGATGAAGGCGACCCCGATGACGGTGCCCCACATCGTTCCCGAGCCGCCGAACAGGGCGGCGCCGCCGATGATGACGGCCGAGATGACGGTCAGCTCCAGGCCCTGTCCGGTCACGCCCTGCACGTAGGAGAGGAAGGAGAGGCCGAGGACGCCCGCGAGGCCCGCGGTGAAGCCGGAGAGGACGAACGCGGCGAGCTTGACGCGCTTGACGTTGACGCCGACCAGCCGGGCCGCCTCCTGGTTGCCGCCCACCGCGTAGGTGTTGAAGCCGAAGCGGGAGCGGGCCAGCAGGACCACACCGACGGCGGCGACGGCCGCGAAGAAGACGAACTGCATCGGCACGACGCCGAACAGCCGTCCCTGGCCGAGCAGGTTGAACTCGGCGACGCCGGGCCGCGACGAACTCAGCGAGATCGGGGCGCCGTCGGAGATGAGCAGGGCGACGCCCCGGAAGACGCTGAGGGTGCCCAGGGTGACGATGAAGGAGGGGACGCCGAGGACCACCACGGCCAATCCGTTGACGAGCCCGGCCACCACGCCCACGACCAGTCCGACCAGCATCGCCGCGGGCCAGCTCCAGCCGTCCGAGATGAGCATGCCGGTGGAGATGGCGGAGAGCGCGTAGGTGGAGCCGACCGAGAGGTCGATCTCGCCGTTGAGGATCACGAAGGTCACGCCGACGGCCATGATGCCGATCTGCGCGATCTGCTGTCCCACGGAGAGCAGGTTGTCGGACTGCGCGAAGGTGGGCGAGAGCACGGTGCCCAGCACGAACAGCAGGACCAGCGCGGCGAACACCCCCGCCTCGCGGGCGTGCAGAAGTTTGCGCAGGGCCGACGGGAGCTGCCGGGCGGACCCGGTGCCCGACGCCGCCGGGGCGGGCGGGGTGGAGGTGGTCAGAGTCACGAGGCGTTTCCAATCAGGGCGTTCAGCTGGTCTCTGGTGGGAAGGGCGGGGACGACGCCCGCGACGGAGACGGTGTGGGCGCCCGCGGCGGCGGCGAACCCGGCCGCCCGCGTCACGGGCAGACCCTCGGCCAGGGCGACGGCGAGGGCCGCGGTGAACGAGTCGCCCGCGCCGGTGGTGTCGACGACGGCGCTCGCCCGGCACGGCGCCACGGCGGTGACCCCCGACTCCTCGGCCACGAGGGCGCCTTCGCCGCCCCGGGTGAGGACGGCGACGCCCCCGGTGCGCTCGCGCAGGGCCCGCACCAGGTCGTCGTCGCCGAGTCCGTGGGCAGCGTCGAGCCCGAGGAGGACCGGTGCCTCGGTCTGGTTCGGCGTGATCACGTCGATCAGCGGCCAGCACTCCGCGGGGAGCGGACGGGCGGGCGCCGGGTTGAGCAGGGTCCGGGTGCCGCACGCGCGGCCCAGGCGCAGCGCGGCGGCCACGGCCTCCTCGGGGATCTCCATCGAGACGACCAGGATGTCCGCGGCGGCGATCTCGGCGCGGAAGCGCTCGACGGCGGCGGCGTCCAGTTCGTCGAGGGCGCCGGGGGCGATGGCGATGCGGTTCTCCCCGGACGGCTCGACCAGGATGAACCCGACCATGGTGGGCGCCGTCGCGGTCAGCACCTGGTCGGCGCCGACCCCCTCGGCCCGCCACAGCTCCCGCGCGGCGCGGCCGAAGTCGTCGTCGCCGACGGCGGTCAGGAGCGCGACCTCGGCGCCCAGCCGGGCGGCGGCGACGGCCTGGTTGCTGCCCTTGCCGCCGGGGCCGGGGGCGAAGGACCCGCCGGAGACCGTCTCGCCGGCGGCGGGCGCCTTGGGGACCCGCATGGTCAGGCCGGCTCCGTAACTTCCGACTACCGCGATCTTCATCGACACACCACTTTGTGTATGGACAACCATGGACAAGCGAGAGAGTAGGTACAGGGATGTCCATAGTCAACGGGTGTGCAAGAAGTGTTTTCCGGCCGCCGACCACGGACTTTCGGACAACGACCGGAGGGTGTTCGCGTCACCCCGGGGAACGCGTCAGGGCCGCCCCGGAGGTTCCGGGACGGCCCTGACGGGGTGGTGCGGGGTCAGCAGGTGAGGTTCGCGCCCGGGTCGACGCCCAGGATCTGGCTGAAGCGCTGGTAGGCGTCGACGCGGCTCTGGACCTGCGCCGGGTTGCCGCCGTCGCACTCCAGGCTGCCGTTGATGGACCGGATGGTCTGCCCGAACCCGGCGCTGTTGACCATGGCGTCGTGCGCGGTCATCGTGCCGGGCCCGTTCTGCGTGTTCCAGTACCAGAGGCCGGTCTTCCAGGCCACGGACGCGTCGTTCTGCACGAGGTCCGGATTGTTGAGCAGATCGATGCCGAGCGCGTCACCCGCGCTCTTGTAGTTGAAGTTCCAGCTGAGCTGGATCGGGCCGCGCCCGTAGTACTTGTCGGTTCCCGCCGGGCAGCCGTAGGGCTGTGAAGTGTCGCAGTAATGCGGGTAGTTGGCGGTGTTCTGCTCGACGACGTAGACGAGTCCGCCGGTCTCGTGACCGACGTTCGCGAGGAAGGCGGCGGCCTCCTGCTTCTTCACCGTGTCGCTGCCGGTGTTGCTGAATCCGGGATAGGCGCCGAGCGCGTCGGTGAGTCCGCTGTAGGTGTAGAAGGAGTTCCGGCCCGGGAACATCTGGTCGAACTGCGCCTCGCTCACCACGAATTCGGCGGCGGCGGTTGAGGGGGCGGCCTTCTGGGCGACGGCGGCCGGGGCGAGCGTCAGGGTGCAGAGCGCGGCGGCGGCGCCGGTGGCGGCCAGCAGGCCGATCTTGTGGGCGTGCACGGGTGACTCCTGTCGATCGACGCGTGGGGGGAGGGTGCGGGGAGGGACAAAGCGTGCGGCCTCGCGGGGCCGGTCAGCCGCCGACGTTGACGTCGATGCAGGCGTAGAACGCGTTGTCCGTGTCGGCCACGTTCCAGACGGCGAGCACCTTCTGCGGGCCGCTCAGGGAGCCGAAGTCGACCTGGTGGTCGACGGTCGCGCCCGGCTGGGCGCCGCCGTCGTCGAAGAGGGCGATGCGCTGACCTGCCACGTAGTACTCCCAGGTGCTCGTGGAGTGCCGTGCGGTGAGCTGCCAGGAGAAGGTCGTGTTCTTCGCGACCGGGGTGACGGTCCAGCCCTTGCCGTCGTCGTCCAGCTCGGCGAACCGGTCGTTGCCGCCGCTGCAGCTGGTCAGACCCTTGGGGCCCTCGACGCTCTGCGGCTCGTAGGTGATGTCCCCGCAGGAGACCGTGCCGGCGGCGCACTGCGCCTGGCGGCTGGGCGGGTCGGAGATGTAGCCGTGGGCGCTGGCCGACGCGGCGGGCAGGCTGACGGCGACGACGGGGGCGAGGGCCGCGCCGATGAGCAGGGCGGTCTTACGTCCCTTGTGCATGCGGAACTCCTTCACTTCAGGCCGCCCCGAGCGCACGGTCGTGGGGGACCGTACGAGCGGACACGGCCACTCGTGGGTGGGGCCAAGAGGCGCGAAGGTGACGCGCGCTCACCGTCCGCGCGGGGAGGCGGGAGCGTGGGGTTCGCCCGAGCAACTCCCCATGCGAAGCGGTGAGTTCTGTTGGACTAGACCATACAAGCGGGTCGCGCGAACGTGTCAAGGGTGCGGAGCGCGATCGTCCGCACCACGCGCCGCCCGCCCTGCCGCCGTCGCGTCGCACAGGCGAACGACGAACGCGGTGACCTGGGGAGGGGCGGCGGGCCGGGGGTCCGCGGAGGCGGTGGCGCCGGGCGGGTTCCGGTGACCGGTTTCCGGCCCGCGGGGCACCGGCTTGTCTGCGCCGTCGGAATCAGGTCAACCGGGTGGCCGGGGCGCGATCGGCCGGGAGACCGGCGCTCGTCGGCCGGGAGACCGGGACTCATCGGCCGTCCCGCGGTTTTCCGGTGACAAAAGCTGACACGGACTCATCTTTCCGCCTCGCCCGTGGAATGGCCGAATGTCGCGTCGGTCCCCGCGCCGTTCGGGCACGGCCGCGCGGGTGCGCGTCGGGGGCCGCTGCCCGGATCGTGCCCGATCGCAAACGCGTGCGACCACCCGAACGGGCTTTTCTGTACCGTCGAATTCCATTCGAATGTCCGGTAGTAAATCATGAGGAAACGCCCATACCGAACCACCCGATGGGTGTCGAAAGCGTGGCTAACATGTCAACTCGGGCGGCAGCAAGGGCGCCTGGGTCCCCTTGGCCAATTGGAATACATGATCCGGTTAGGCCGAAAGTGGCCGCCTAAATATCATTGCTCCCGCGGAAGACGCCCGGATACCGTGAATATGGGTCTCGCCGGACGAGAAACACGAAGGAAACAATTTCCCGCCGAGGCCCTATTCCCTTGGAACTCCCACTCAGGTACAGCGCGCCCAGTGAACATGTGTCGTCGGTTTTCTTGCGCCGTCGTGGCGTTTCGGAGCCCGGCTCGCGGATGAGACAACTCCGGCGGCCGGTACGGAAATGAGGGTGATGCACAGGTGGATGCTGTCTTTGTCATGCCCGGAACTGTGGCCGCACCGCGCGGAGGTGTCCTCCGCGACCTCTACGACCGTTACGAGACCGTCCGGGACGCGCTGTCGCGCATCGACAAGGCAGCAAGGGGCCTGGGCCTCCCCGACATCAGCACCCGGCTGATCGAGGCCGACGGGACGAGCGAGAGGCGCGGCCCCGAGGTCCAGTACCTGGAGATCTTCGCCGTCAGCCTCGCGACGCACCACATGCTCGTCGCCGAGGGCGTCGAACCCGTCGCGATCGTCGGACAGAGCATCGGCGAACTGTGGGCGCTCGCCGCCGCGGGCCACCTCCCCGTGGAGGACGCCGCGCGGCTGGCCGTCGCCCGCTCCCAGGCGCTCACCAGGCACGGCTGGCGCGGGAAGATGCTCGCGGTCGGCGTGGACGGCCGCCGCGCCGAGTCGCTCGCCGGTCTGATCGACCACCCCCATCTGGTGCTCGCCTGCGAGAACGCCCCCCGGCAGAGCGTCATCAGCGGCCCCGAGGAGCTGATCCGGCACGTCGAACGGGTGGCCGACTCGCTCGGCTGGCCGAGCCTCCCGCTGGACGTCCCGCACCCCACCCACACCCCCGCCATGGCGCGGGCCGCACGGGACCTCCGCGAGTCCGCGCCCCGCGGCGCCTACGGCTCCGGACGCTGGCGGGTCCGCTCGCCCTGGCTGGGCCGCGACGTCGGCGACGACGACCCGGTCGACCTGGTCGCGGGCGCCCTCACCGCCCGGGTCCGGATGCTGCAGACGGTCCGCGAACTGCACGCGGCGGGCGCCGACGCCTTCGTGGAGTGCGGGGAGTGGCCCGTCGTCACCAAGTTCGTCGAGGCGTCGATCCCCGGCGTGCGGTGCGTCGTCCCGCTCAGCGAGGCCGACCCGGTCGCGGCCGTCCGCGAGGTGGCCGACGACACCCTGGGGTTCGCCCCGGTCAGGACCGCCCCCGTCCGGACCGCCGAAAGGATCCTGCCCTCCCCGAGGACGCGCGTCCCCGAGCCCGCCGCCGCGCCGGTCGCCGTCGTCGAGGCGCCGCCCCGCGTCACCGT
>NZ_FMCI01000295.1 GCF_900091845.1 Streptomyces sp. SolWspMP-5a-2 | reverse complement strand
AAACCGGTGCCCTCCTCGCCGATCATGCGGTCGGCCGGGACACGGACGCCGTCGAGGTAGACCTCGCGGGTCGGGGAGCCCTTGATGCCGAGCTTCTTCTCCGGGGCGCCGAAGGAGACGCCCTCGTCGTCCTTCTCCACCACGAACGCCGAGATGCCCTTGGAGCGCTTCGAGGGGTCGGTCACGGCCATCACCGTGTAGAAGCGCGACTCCCCCGCGTTGGTGATCCAGCGCTTCACGCCGTCCAGGACGTAGTGGTCGCCGTCACGGACCGCCCGCGTCTTCATCCCGGCGGCGTCCGAACCGGCGTCCGGCTCGGAGAGGCAGTAGGAGAACATGCCGTCGCCCTTGGCGAGCGGGGTCATGTACCGCTTCCTCAGCTCCTCGGAGCCGGAGAGGATCACCGGCAGCGAGCCCAGCTTGTTCACCGCCGGGATCAGCGAGGAACTCGCGCAGACCCGGGCCACCTCCTCGATGACGATCACCGTGGCGAGCGCGTCCGCGCCACCGCCGCCGTACTCCTCGGGGACGTGCACCGCGTGCAGGTCGTTCGCCACCAGGGCGTCGTGCGCCTCCTGCGGGAACCGGGCCTCCTCGTCCACCGCGGCGGCGAACGGCGCGATCTTCGCCTCGGCCAGCGCGCGGACGGCGTCACGGAGCATGTCGTGCTCCTCGGACGGGCGGTACAGGTCGAAGTCAGCCGATCCGGCCAAGGTCTCTCACGCTCCAAGGACGCTTGTGACGAGCTGTCGTGACGGTGCTAATTACCGTTAAGTAACACGAATTTTAGGCGGCCGCCCGGGACACGGGTACGTGAGCTTGGCGACAGCGGGAAAGTGCCCGGCGAAAGGCCTTCCCATGCCCCGGCTATGCTCGGCACCGCAGCAGCCGCCCCACCCGTCTGGAGCATCGATGAGCCTGAAGATCAGCGTGATCGGCACCGGTTACCTCGGCGCCACCCACGCGGCGGCCATGGCCGAGCTGGGCTTCGAGGTGCTCGGGCTCGACGTCGTCGCCGAGAAGATCGACAAGCTCAGGCGCGGCGAGGTCCCGATGTACGAACCGGGCCTCGAGGAACTGCTGCGCAAGCACGTCGCCGGGCTTCCCGGATCGAGCGGGCGGCTGCGCTTCACCATGGACTTCGCCGAGGCCGCCGCCTTCGGCGACGTGCACTTCGTCTGCGTCAACACCCCGCAGCGGCACGGCGAGTACGCGGCCGACATGTCCTACGTCGACTCCGCGGTCGCCTCGCTCGCCCCGCACCTGACCCGCCCGACGCTGGTCGTCGGCAAGTCCACGGTGCCCGTCGGCTCGGCCGACCGGCTCGCCGCCTACCTGGCCGCGCACGCCCCCGCGGGCGAGGCCGCCGAGCTGGCCTGGAACCCGGAGTTCCTGCGCGAGGGGTTCGCGGTGGACGACACCCTGCACCCCGACCGGATCGTCACCGGCGTGCGCAGCGCGCGGGCGGAGGAGCTGCTGCGCCAGGTCTACGCGACGCCGATCGCGGACGGCACGCCCTTCGTGGTGACGGACTTCCCGACCGCGGAGCTGGTGAAGACCTCGGCGAACTCCTTCCTGGCGACCAAGATCTCCTTCATCAACGCGATGGCCGAGGTGTGCGAGGCGGCGGGCGGCGACGTCGCGAAGCTGGCCGAGGCGATCGGCCACGACGACCGGATCGGCCGCAAGTTCCTGCGCGCGGGGATCGGCTTCGGCGGCGGCTGCCTGCCCAAGGACATCCGGGCGTTCATGGCCCGCGCGGGCGAGCTGGGCGCCGACCAGGCGCTGACGTTCCTGCGCGAGATCGACTCGATCAACATGCGCCAGCGCGGCCAGATGGTGGAGCTGGCCCGGCAGGCGCTGGGCGGCGGCTCGTTCCTCGGCAAGCGGGTCGCGGTGCTCGGCGCCGCCTTCAAGCCCGACTCGGACGACGTGCGGGACTCCCCCGCGCTGAACGTCGCCGGGCAGATACACCTCCAGGGCGGCCAGGTGACGGTCTTCGACCCGAAGGGCATGGAGAACGCCCGCAGGGTCTTCCCGACCCTCGGCTACGCCGACAGCGCCCTGGAGGCGGTGCGGGGCGCCGACGTCGTCCTGCACCTGACGGAGTGGCGGGAGTTCCGCGAGCTGGACCCGCGGGAGCTGGGCAAGGTGGCCTCGGCCCAGGTGATCCTGGACGGGCGCAACGCCCTCGACCCCGAGCTGTGGCGCGCGGCGGGCTGGACCTACCGCGCGATGGGCCGTCCGACGGCGTGAGCCGCGGGGCCGGGCCGGGCGACGCCGGTTCGGCCGAGGCTCAGTCGGCCGAACCGGCGTCTGACCGCATTCTGCCCCAGATGACGCGAACGTGCCGGACGACGGCTCAACTGCCTTGCCCAGTGGGCTACTTGGCCCGGTAGCGGCGCATCTTGGCGCGCGCCCCGCAGACCTGCATCGAGCACCAGCGGCCCCGTCCCGCGGGGCTGCGGTCGTAGTACGCCCAGAGGCAGTCGGCGGCCTCGCACGCCTTCAGCCGCTGCCAGGTGCCCGCGACCAGCCCCTCGGCGACGGCGAGGGCGACCCGGGACAGCAGCGGGGCGCCGCCGGCGGGCGCGAGGGCCGCCGAGCCGTCCCCGGCGTCGACCGTCAGCCGCAGCGGCGCCCCGGCCAGCAGGGTGTCCAGCGGGGTGACCCGCGCGTGCGGCGGATGACCGGCGTGGGCGAGCAGGGCGGCGCGCAGCGACTCGCGCAGGGCGCGGGCGGCGGGCAGGTCGTCGGCGGTGAGGCCCCAGGCGGCCAGGCCCTCGGCGGTGCCGAGCGCGTCGGCGCCCGACTCGACGTCCACGGTGTTCACCAGGGACTGCACCAGCGCGAGGCTCCCCGGCGCGGCCGATCTCCCACTCATGGTTGCGACGTTACCTCCTGTACGGGAGCATGGGGTAACCGTTACCGTCTCAAGCCGCTTACCGGTAACAGCGCCGGTGGCACTGACGCTCCGAGGAGGAGTCATGGCTCTCGCCGCCCTGGGTTCCGTCGTCCTGGACTGCCCCGACCCGCTCGCCCTGGCCGACTTCTACGCGGCCGTGCTCGGCGGCACGGTGGAGGCCGGGAGCGACCGCTGGGTCGACCTGGCGCTCCCCTCCGGGGGCACGCTCTCCTTCCAGTCCGCGCCCGGCACCGAAGCCCCCGCCTGGCCGGACCCCGCCCGGCCCCAGCAGTTCCACCTGGACCTGAGCGTCCCCGACCTGGACGCGGCGGAGGCGGACGTCCTGGCCCTCGGCGCGCGACCGCTCGACACCGGGGACCGCGCGCGCTCCTTCCGGGTCTACGCGGACCCGGCCGGTCACCCGTTCTGCCTCTGCCGCGCCTAGCGCGGGTCCGCGC
Source organism: Streptomyces sp. SolWspMP-5a-2 (assembly GCF_900091845.1). Lineage (GTDB taxonomy): Bacteria > Actinomycetota > Actinomycetes > Streptomycetales > Streptomycetaceae > Streptomyces > Streptomyces doudnae. The sequence continues at coordinate 10,454 of NZ_FMCI01000295.1, read as the reverse complement.
CGGGGCTCAGCCGTCGCACTCCGCGAGGGTCGCCGTCGACGGGGGGCGCCGGAGCTGGGCGGCGCGGGCCGCGAAGTCCGCGCCGCGCAGCAGCCGCTGGACGTTGCCCCAGGTGAGCAGGGCCACATCGGTCTCGGGCCAGCCGCGTTCGAGGAGTTCGGCGACCAGGTGCGGATAGCCGGAGGTGTCGCCCAGCTCCTGCGGGTGGGCGACACCGGCGTCGTAGGTGCCGGAGAGGGCCACCGACGCCGGGCCCGCCACCCGGCGCACATGGTCGAGGTGGTCGGCGACGTCCCGCACCGAGGGGCCGGTCTGCTCGGCGGCGAGCGGCACCATGCACAGACCCTTGGCGGCGCCCAGGGCGGCCAGCAGGTCGTCGGGGAGGTTGAAGGGGTGCGGGCGCAGCGCGCGGGCGCCGGAACGGGCGCACAGCACCGGCGCCTTGGACGCGGCCAGCACCCGGCGGACGGTCGCCCCCGAGGCGCCGGAGAGGTCGGCGACGACACCGAGCCGGTTCATCTCCCGCACCACCTCCTCGCCGAACCGGGTGAGCCCCGGACCGCTCGCCCACGAGGTCCCGGACAGCGTCAGGACGCGCAGGCCGAGGGCGCGCAGCGAGCGCAGCACGGCCAGCGAGTCGTCGAGGGCCGCGGCGGCGGCCGGGCCGGACAGCACCGCGATCCGGCCGCAGTACCGGGCGTCGCTGATCTCCCCCGCGGTGTCGGCGGACCGCAGCCCCTCCGGGTGCGCCCGCACCACCGCCCGCACCAGGTCGAGCTGATCCAGGGTGGCGCTCAGGGCCCGCTCGGCGGGGGTCCCCTCGGGCAGGTGCAGGGACCAGAACAGCGCGCCGACGTGCCCTTCGCGCAGCCGGGGCACGTCCGTGTCCAGGGCGCTCTCGCCCATCTCCAGGTCGTACCAGGGCAGCCCGCGCAGGGCCGACAGGAGCCCGCAGTAGCCGTCGGCGACGGGGTGCGCGGCGAGCAGGGCGCGGGCGCGGCGCAGCGGGGAGGCGTCCGGATCCGGCGGGGACGGGGCGGGCGCGGCGACGACGAAGGGTTCCGGCAGCTCGTCGAGCGCGCCGACCTCGGTCGTCGGGTGCAGTTCGTCCTGGAGGTCTGCCATGCCGGGCTCCGTACGTCGTGATGGCGGTACGGTCACCGTCGCACGGTGGCGGGGGCCCTTCCTGGTGGACGGGGCGTTCGGGGCATCCCCGGCCGGTCCCGGCCCAGGTGGGCGGGGCGGCGGCGGGGGCGGGCCCGTCGCCGCCCGCCGCCGCCCCCGCTGCTCAGCCCTCGGCGCCGTCCAGGGACGCGAGGGTCGCGTTGGACGGCGGGCGGATGGCCCGCAGGTCGCGGGCGACGTCCTCGGCCGCGGAGAGCACCCGGACCGCGTTCTGCCAGGTGAGCTTGGCGAGGTCGGCGCGCGACCAGCCGCGCTCCAGCAGCTCGGCGATCAGGTTCGGGTAGCCCGAGACGTCGGAGAGGCCGTCGGGCGTGAACGGCGTGCCGTCGTAGTCGCCGCCGATGCCGAGGTGGTCGATCCCGGCCACCTCGCGCATGTGGTCCAGGTGGTCGGCGACCGTGGCCGCGGTGGCGACGGGGCGGGGGGCGCGCTCCTCGAAGGCGCGGTGCACCGCCATCGCCTCCGGGCTGGACTCCAGGTGGTGGAAGCCGTGGGCGCGCAGGTTCTCGTCCGCGGCGGCCGTCCAGTCCACGGCGGCCTGGAGCACGAACTTCGGCACGAAGGTGACCATCGCCATGCCGCCGTTGGCGGGCAGCCGCTCCAGGACGTCGTCCGGGATGTTGCGCGGGTGGTCGCAGACGGCGCGGGCCGAGGAGTGCGAGAAGATCACCGGCGCGGTGGAGGTGTCCAGGGCGGCGCGCATCGTCGTCGCCGCGACGTGCGAGAGGTCGACGAGCATGCCGAGCCGGTTCATCTCCCGGACGACCTCGTGGCCGAACGCGGAGAGGCCGCCGACCCGCGGCTCGTCGGTCGCCGAGTCCGCCCAGGCGACGTTGTCGTTGTGGGTCAGCGTCATGTAGCGCACGCCCAGGCCGTACAGGCCGCGCAGGGTGCCGAGCGACTCGCCGATCGAGTGGCCGCCCTCGGCGCCCATCAGCGAGGCGATCCTGCCCTCGGCGCGGGCCGCCTCCATGTCGGCGGCGGTCAGCGCGGCGCGCAGGTCGGCCGGGTGGCGGTCGATGAGCTGGCGGACGCAGTCGATCTGCTCCAGGGTGGCGGGCACCGCGCCGGGCCGGTCCGAGGGGACGTACACCGACCAGTACTGGGCGCCGACCCCGCCGGCCCGCAGCCGGGGCAGGTCGGTGTGCAGATGGGCGTCCTGGGGGACGGCGATGTCGCGGGCGTCGAGGTCGTAGCGGACCTGTTCGCGCAGCGCGTAGGGCAGGTCGTTGTGGCCGTCGACGACGGGGAACTCGCCGAGGAGTTCGCGGGCCCGCTCCAGCGCGGTGGGGGCGCTCACTTGCGGAACCCGAATCCGGCGCCCGCGCCCTCGACCTTGGCGCGCAGCCGCTTGCCCTTCTCGGTGGCCTGGTCGTTCAGCTCCTGCTGGAAGTCGCTCATCCGGTGCTGGAGGTCCTCGTCGTGGGTGGCGAGGATGCGGGCGGCGAGCAGACCCGCGTTGCGGGCCCCGGCGACGGAGACGGTGGCGACCGGTACCCCGGCCGGCATCTGCACGATCGACAGCAGGGAGTCCATGCCGTCGAGGTACTTCAGCGGCACCGGCACCCCGATGACGGGCAGCGGGGTGACGGAGGCGAGCATGCCGGGCAGATGGGCGGCGCCGCCCGCCCCGGCGATGATCACCTTGAGTCCGCGTCCGGCCGCGTGCTCGCCGTAGGCGACCATCTCGCGCGGCATCCGGTGCGCGGAGACGACGTCGACCTCGTACCCGATCTCGAACTCGTCGAGCGCCTGGGCGGCGGCCTCCATGACGGGCCAGTCGGAGTCCGACCCCATGACGATGCCTACAACAGGGCTCATTCGGTGATCGTGCCTCTCAGGTAGCCGGCGGCGTGTGCGGCGCGCTCCAGCACGTCGTCCAGGTCGTCGCCGTAGGTGTTGACGTGGCCCACCTTGCGGCCGGGCTTCACGTCCTTGCCGTACATGTGGATCTTGAGGCGGGGGTCGCGGGCCATGCAGTGCAGGTACGCGGAGTACATGTCGGGGAAGTCCCCGCCGAGGACGTTGACCATGACCGTCCAGGGCGCGCGCGGGCGCGGGTCGCCGAGCGGGAGGTCGAGGACGGCGCGGACGTGGTTGGCGAACTGCGAGGTGATCGCGCCGTCCATGGACCAGTGGCCGGAGTTGTGCGGGCGCATCGCGAGTTCGTTGACGAGGATGCGGCCGTCCCGGGTCTGGAACAGCTCGACGGCGAGGTGGCCGACGACGCCGAGTTCCTTCGCGATGGTCAGCGCCAGTTCCTCGGCGGCCAGGGCGAGGGACTCGTCGAGGCCGGGCGCGGGGGCGATCACCGTGTCGCAGACCCCGCCGACCTGGCGGGACTCCACGACCGGGTAGGCGACGGCCTGGCCGTGCGGGGAGCGCACCACGTTGGCGGCCAGCTCGCGCAGGTAGTCGACCTTCTCCTCGGCGAGGACGGGCACCCCGGCCCGGAACGGCTCGTGGGCCTGCGTCTCGTCGTCGACGACCCAGACGCCCTTGCCGTCGTAGCCGCCGCGCACGGTCTTCAGGACGACCGGGAAGCCCTCGCCCTCGGCGGCGAAGGCGGCCACGTCGGCCGGGTCCCGCACGAGGCGGTGCCGTGGGCACGGGACGCCGATCTCCGTGAGTCGCGCGCGCATCACCCCCTTGTCCTGGGCGTGCACGAGCGCGTCGGGTCCGGGGCGGACGGGGATGCCGTCCGCCTCCAGGGCCCGCAGGTGCTCGGTGGGGACGTGTTCGTGATCGAAGGTGATCACGTCACAGCCCCGCGCGAAGGCACGCAGCGTCTCCAGGTCGCGGTAGTCGCCGATGACGACATCGCTCACCACCTGCGCCGCGGAGTCCTGGGGAGTGTCACTGAGGAGCTTGAACCTGATGCCGAGCGGGATGCCCGCCTCGTGTGTCATACGAGCGAGCTGCCCCCCGCCGACCATGCCGACTACCGGGAACGTCACGCCCCTAGGGTATCGGCCGCCCGGGGGCCGACGGTTTCCGGCCGTTCCGGACCGGTTCCGGCCGGTCCGGCACTGCTCTTACCTGCCCTTTCCCCTCGCCTTGGGACACTCTTCCCAAGCTGTTCCCGTGCGGTGTGCGCGGGGACAGGCGATCACGGAGGGGGGTGGTTAGCATGGTCGGGTTGACGAAACCGACCCGGACGGGGGCCTGCACGACCATGGGACGTGGTTCCTCGGGGTTTCGGAGGCTGGTGCGCGAGGCCGCCAAGTTCGGCGCGGTCGGCGGCGCGGGCCTGCTGGTCAATCTCGTCGTCTTCAACCTGGTCAGGCACCTCAGCGGGATCCCGGTGGTGCGGGCGAGCGTCATCGCGACGATCGTCTCCATCGCCTTCAACTACGTGGGGTTCCGCTACTTCACCTACCGCGACCGCGACAAGGGCGGGCGGACGAAGGAACTGACCCTGTTCCTGCTGTTCAGCGCGGTCGGCCTGGTCATCGAGAACGGCATCCTCTACACGGCGACGTACGGCTTCGGCTGGGACACCCCGCTGCAGAGCAACGTCTTCAAGTTCATCGGCATCGGCATCGCCACGCTGTTCCGGTTCTGGTCCTACCGCTCGTGGGTGTTCCGGGCGCTGCCGGTCCGCGAGCCGGTGGCGGTGGTGCCCGCGGCGGCCACCTCGGGTTCGACGGCGCTCTCGGCGGGCGCGGAATCGTTCCTTGAGCAGCCGCGGCCGCCCGCGCAGCAGGACAAGCCCCGGCCCACCGCCCACCGCGTGGGCTGAGGCGGGGCCCGGCTACCTGACCGTCGTCGGGTCGTCGTCCGGCGCGGTCGGCGGCCGCTTGATCGGGGTGCGGGACAGGAACAGGCCGAAGACCGGCGGTTTCGTCTGGAGCATCTCCAGCCGCCCCCCGTCCGCCTCCGCGAGGTCGCGGGCGACGGCCAGGCCGATCCCGGTGGAGTTGCGGCCGCTGATCGTCCGCTCGAAGATCCGCGCCCCGAGGTCCGCCGGGACCCCGGGGCCCTCGTCGGTGACCTCGATGACGGCCTGGTTGCCGGTGACCCGGGTGCGCAGCGCGACCGTGCCGCCGCCGTGCATCAGCGAGTTCTCGATCAGCGCGGCCAGCACCTGCGCGACCGCGCCCGGCGTGCCGACCGCCTGGAGGTGGCGCTTGCCCGAGCTGACGATGGCCCGGCCCACGCCCCGGTAGGCGGGCCGCCACTCGGCGAGCTGCTGCTGGATGACCTCGTCCAGGTCGAAGGTGACGGCGGAGCCGGTGCGCGGGTCGCGGGCGTTGGTCAGCAGCCGCTCCACGACGTCGGTGAGCCGCTCGACCTGCGTCAGCGCGACGTTCGCCTCCTCCTTCACGGTGTCCGGGTCGTCGGTGAGGGTGATCTCCTCCAGCCGCATCGAGAGCGCGGTGAGCGGGGTGCGGAGCTGGTGCGAGGCGTCGGCGGCCAGGCGCCGTTCGGCGGTGAGCATGCGGGCGATCCGCTCGGCCGAGGAGTCCAGGACGTCGGCGACCCGGTCCAGTTCGGGGACGCCGTAGCGCTTGTGGCGGGGGCGCGGGTCGCCTGAGCCGAGGCGCTCGGCGGTCTCCGCGAGGTCGGTGAGCGGGGAGGCGAGCCGGTTGGCCTGGCGGATCGCCAGCAGCACCGCCGCGACGACGGCGAGCAGCGCGACCAGCGCGATGATCAGCAGGGTGCGGCCGACCTCGCGGGTCACCGAGGAGCGCGGCTCCTCGACGACGACGGTCTCGCCCTCCTCGCCGGTGGCGTGCCCCCGGATCACCTCGCCGTCCGGCTTGCTGCCGACGGTGAAGGCGGGCTCCCCCGGCAGCTTGATCACGGCGTACCGGTCCTGGGTGACCTGGGCGCGCAGTATCTCCGCGTTGACCGCGCCCGCGCCGATCAGGCGGCTGTCGACGATGCTGGCCAGCCGCTGCGCCTCGGAGCTGACCCGCTCCTGGGCGCTGGTGCTGATGGTGCGGGTCTCCACGATGACGAGGGACACGCCGAAGACGGCGATCACCACGAGCACCACGGCGAGCGTGGACTGGATCAGTCGGCGGCGCATGACCTCTGTACCTGGTGTGGGGGGAGGGCGGGCCTGCGGACCCGGCCCCGGCTAGCTCTTCTCGAAGCGGAAGCCCACGCCGCGCACGGTGGCGATGTAGCGGGGGTTGGCCGCGTCGTCGCCGAGCTTCTTGCGCAGCCAGGAGATGTGCATGTCGAGGGTCTTGGTCGACGACCACCAGGTGGTGTCCCAGACCTCGCGCATCAGCTGGTCGCGGGTGACGACCCGGCCCGCGTCCCGCACCAGGACCCGCAGCAGGTCGAACTCCTTGGCGGTGAGCTGGAGTTCCTCCTCGCCCATCCAGGCGCGGTGCGACTCGACGTCGATCCGCACGCCGTGCGTCGCGGGCGGCTGCGCGGGCTCGACGGCGCCGCGCCGCAGCAGGGCCCGGACCCGGGCGAGGAGTTCGGCGAGCCGGAAGGGCTTGGTGACGTAGTCGTCGGCGCCCGCGTCCAGCCCGACGACGGTGTCCACCTCGTCGGCGCGGGCGGTCAGGATGAGGATCGGGATGGCGTGGCCCTCGGCGCGCAGCCTGCGGGCCACCTCGAGGCCGTCCATGCCGGGCAGCCCGAGGTCCAGTACGACCAGGTCGACACCGCCCTGCATTCCGGCGTCGAGCGCGGTGGGTCCGTCCTCACGCACCTCGACCTCGTAGCCTTCCCGGCGCAGGGCGCGGGCCAGCGGCTCCGAGATGGACGCGTCGTCCTCGGCGAGCAGTACACGGGTCATGGGGTGATGGTAGTCCGCCGGTGACACGTGCTGGGGTGTGATCGGCGCCCGTCGTTCTTACCTTTGGGCGTACCGGAACGAACCTCTGTCTGTGGGGTGCGCGGGCCATGGGTACCTTGGAATCACGGCGTTCGGTTCCACCGTCACCTGTGATCCATCTCTCAAGTCCTTCCATATCCGGCAGTGTCCTGCCTTATGGTGAATGAACGCCTGTAGCACTGCGGGGACCTTTGGCGCCTATTTGACGCTGAGGGTCTCTTTTGTGTTCCGGGCCGGTGCGCGCCGGTCCGGAAGGAACGAGAACGACCTGTGGCCGGGCCCTCCGTGACGAGGGCGTGGATCCCGGTGGTCGCCGTCCGCCGCTCCGGGACCCGGAGCGGACTCCCCGTGGGCGTGGGGTGGACGGATCCGACCCTCGCCGGTGCCGGCCTCCCCCCACCGGGCGCGACCCGCTCACGCGTGCGCGTCCCGACCAGCAAGGAACGACCATGGCGTCCAGCCTGACGAAGGACTCGGCGACCCCGGGCATCCCCGGTTCCGAGAAGACCTTCTTCGGCCACCCCCGCGGACTGGCCACCCTCTTCATGACCGAGATGTGGGAGCGTTTCTCCTACTACGGCATGAGGGCCCTGCTCCCGCTGTACCTGGTCGCCCCGGGCGGCCTGCACCTGAGCGCGGCCACCGCGACCGCGATCTACTCGGTCTACCTGTCCCTCGTCTACCTGCTCGCCCTGCCCGGCGGCTGGTTCGCCGACCGCGTCCTCGGCCCGCGCCGGACGGTCGCCGTGGCGGGCGCGGTCATCATGCTCGGCCACCTCACGCTCGCCCTGCCGTACGCGGGCACCTTCTACGCGGGGCTCGGCCTGGTGGCGATCGGCTCCGGTCTCCTCAAGGCCAACATCTCCACGATGGTCGGCCACCTCTACGACGGCCCCGACGACCCGCGCCGGGACGGCGGCTTCACCGTCTTCTACATCGGCATCAACGTCGGCGCGTTCGTGGCGCCGCTGACGATCGGCACCGTCGGCGAGAGCGTCAACTGGCACCTGGGCTTCGCGCTCGCCGCCGTCGGCATGGCGCTGGGTCTGGCCCAGTTCCTGCTGGGCAGCCGCCACCTGAGCCCGCAGTCGGACGTGGTGCCGACCCCGATGAGCCCGGCCGAGAAGGTGTCCACGCTGCGCAAGTCCGCGCTGTGGGCCGCCGTCGCGGTGGTCTTCTACGCGGTCGTCGGCGTCTCCGGCCACTACACCCTGAACTGGGTCATGGTGCCGATCACGGTCGCCGGACTGGTCATCCCGGTCGTCGTCCTCGGCCGGATCAGGCGGGACCGGACGCTGGACAGCGCCGAGCGGTCGAAGATGTCGGCGTACATCTGGTTCTTCGTGGCCGCGGCCGTCTTCTGGATGATCTACGACCAGGGCGGTTCGACGCTGTCGATCTTCGCGGACTCCTCCGCGAAGAACTCCGTCCTCGGCTGGGGCTTCCCGGTCTCCTGGTACCAGTCGGTCAACCCGGTGCTGATCATGGCGCTGGCGCCGGTCTTCGCGGCGCTCTGGCTGGCGCTGGCCCGGCGCGGCAAGGAGCCGAGCACGGCGACCAAGTTCGCCTTCGGCCTGATCCTGGTCGGCCTGTCCTTCTTCCTGTTCCTCGCCCCGCTGGCCATCGCGGGCGGCGGCCACAAGGCGGCGGCGCTCTGGCTGGTGGCGATCTACTTCGTGCAGACCGTCGGCGAGCTGATGCTCTCCCCGGTCGGCCTCTCGGTCACCACGAAGATGGCGCCCGCCAAGTACGCCTCGCAGATGATGGGTGTCTGGTTCCTGGCGGTCACCGCGGGCGACGCCACCACCGGCCTGCTGTCCATCGCGGGCGTCGACCTCAACAAGACGGGCGTGGTCGCCCTGGAGGCGGTGCTCGCGGTCGCGGCGGGCGCGGCGGTGTGGATGTACCGCAGGCGCGTGAAGGCGCTGATGGGCGACGTCAACTGAGCCCGGCCGCGCGCCCGTTGTCCCTCCGGTGAGCGCACCGGCGGAACCCGGGGACCGGGCGGGCTCGGGAGAACCGCGGCGGGCCGCCGGTGAATCCGGCGGCCCGCCGCGCGTCTCAGCGGGTCCCGCGGCGCGGCATGAAGGTGAAGACCGCCCCGCCCAGCAGGACCGCCGTGCCCGCGACCAGCGCGAGGGCCTTCAGGGCGCCGTGGTCCTGCGCGCCCGTCTCGGCCAGGCCGCCGGACGCCGACGTCGAGGCGCCGCCCGACGACGTCCCCCCGCCGCCGCTCGACGAGCCGCCCGAGCCTCCCGAGGCGCCGCTCGCCTGCTCGGTGGTGTCCAGGGTGAGGGAGACCTCCGTGCGGTCCGGGGTGCAGGTCGTCGTGGTGCCCAGCGCCTCGATGGTGAGCACGCCCGGCGAGAGCGTCGAGGAACCGCTGGCGCCCGGCTTGTAGGTGCCGGTCAGGTCCGGTATCTCGATCGGGTCCCCGCTCTTGATCGGGTCGGGGTTGGCCGGGCCGGTCACATGGACCGTGCCCTTGTCGGCGCCGCCGAGGACGACGTCCATCGACGGTTTCACCGAGCCCGCCGGGATGTCGGCCGGGCTGTCCATCACCGACTTCTTGAACTGCACGGTGAGGGCGTAACTCCCGCCGTCCTTCTTGGCGTTGATCTGGATCGGTGACGTGGCCTTCTTCTCCCCGATCGGCGACTGGCAGGTGTAGGGGATCTGCACCTCCTTGCCGGTGAAGTCGGTCTGCCCGCCGGTCCCCGAGCCGCCGCCGTCGTCCCCGGTCGCGGTCGGCGACGGCGTGGGGGACCCGGTGTCCGTGGGGGTCGGGCTCGGGGTGCCGCCGTCGTCGTCCCCGGTCACCTCGATCGTCGCCGCCTGCGGGACCGTCCCCGTCGGCGCGCACGCGGTGTCCGTGGAGAACGCGTTCACCGTGTACGCGTCCGGCGTGAGGGTGACCTCCCCCGCCGTCGTCAGTTTCAGCGAACCCTTCATGTCGGACAGCACCATCGTGGCGCCCTTGGGGATCGCCGGGTTCTCGCGCGGTCCCTGCATCGCGACGGACGCCGTCTGCGCCCCGGCCGCCTTCAGGGTGCCGGAGGGCTGCACGGAGTCGGCGGGCAGGTCGATGATGTCCGGGTTCTTCGACGCGGCCTGGACGAACTTCCAGACGACGTCGACGGTGTCACCGACCTTCGCGGTGGCGGGGGCGGTGATCTCCACCTTCGTCGTCCCGTCGACCGGGTCGATGCCCGCGGGCGGCACGCAGTGGGTGGCGTACGACACCTCGGCCGCCTGCGCGGGCCCCGCGGCCAGCCCCAGCGCCGCGCCCGCCGCGCACAGCACCAGTGCCGCCCCGGCCGCGCCGAGCCGCCCTCCGCCCGCCGGTGTGACTCTCCTTCGCTCGCTCACGTGGGTCCCTTCCTGGTGGGAGTCGTCCGGCCCGCGGCATCCGGCGGGGACGGAGCACTCGTCGAACGGTCGTCGTGCGGTGCGGAGAGTTCTCCCG
>NZ_FMCI01000296.1 GCF_900091845.1 Streptomyces sp. SolWspMP-5a-2 | reverse complement strand
GCGACCCTGTTGGCCTCACCAGGGGCGTCGGGCTCACCCGCCCCGCCGAAACAACTGGCCTCGCCGCCACTGACGTTGTCCCGTCCCCGCACGGCCGGGTCTCCCGTGGCCGTGTCTCCCGCGTCCCGGAGGGCGCCGTATGTCGCTGATCTCCACGCTGGCCCGGCTGGAGGCCGTCAGCAGCGGGCGGGCCCAGGCCGCCGCCACCGTCCGGCACCGGCATCTCTCCGAACGGCCCCTGGTCCTTGTGCCGTTGACCACCGCGGGCGAGGCCGGTGCCCCGCTCGGCGCGCTGGTCGGCACCGACCGGGACGCGCCCCGGCTGCTCGTCGTGCCCCAACCCCGCGACCGCGACCTGCGGTTCGGGTTCCTCGCGGAGCTGGCCGACATCGTCCTGCCGTACATCGGCGGCTACGCGGACGCGGTCGAGGCCGCCGAGCGCAACGAGACCGACCCGGAGACCGGCAAACGGGTCAAGGTCGAGGTGGAACTCTGCGCGGACGCGCCCCAGTTGATCGTCCCCAGCCGGGCGGGCGTGGAGTTCGTGCGGCTGCTCGGCCGCTCCATGCGCTTCCGGCGGACGGCGGAGGAGGACCCGGAGACACCCCATCCGGCGCCCCCGCGCGTGCCGTTGCTCGGCCGCTGGCTGACCCACTACGGCGAACGGGCCCGGGTGCCCGGCGCGTCCCTGCTGCCCGCCATGACGGACCTGCTCTCCCGGCACTGGGCGACCGGCCAGTCCACCCTGGAGGACCAGCACCTGGGCGCCCTGCTCGCCTGGATCGACCCGCCGCCCGGCCGCACCGGCGCCGAGGCCGCGCTCCTCGCCGAGATCGCCCGGGACGCCGAGGGCCAACTGCGCTGCCCACCGGCGGGCCCTGCCACCGACCCGGCCTTCGACAACAAGCTCCTCGCCCCCGCGATCGAGCGCTACGACCGGGCCCGCACCGCGTTCGCCGCCGCCGAGGACGGCCTCGCCGCCGACACCGGGCTCGGGGAACTCACCGAAGCCGAGCACCGCGTCCGCGCCCTCGTCGAGAGCCGGGCCAGGCCCGCCTGGGAGGCGGTGTGGCACGGGCTCGACCTGCTGCGCGAACTGCCCGTCGGCGCGCACGTCGAGGAACGCTGGACCCGCGACCGCTGGTCCTTCACCGGCCAGCGCGACCGCATCGCCGCGGGCGAACCCCCGCAGCCGCGCCGCGACGACGCCGTCACCGCCGCGAACAAGCTCGCCGCGCGCGAGCGCGAACAGGCCCGCCTGGAAGCGCAGGAGGCGCTCGACGACCCGCTGGTGATGGCGGGCCGGAGGCTGTCGGGGGAGGCGTTCACCGGCGAGGTCATCGACGTCGTCATGGCGTACAGCGAGGGCAGACGGCCCAGCCCGCGCCCGCTGGTGACGCTGCGCACCGACGACCGTCCGCAGCTCGGCGAGCGGACGAAGGTGTACCGCGCGCTGGGCGGGAAACCGCAGTCCGCGGAGTGCGTCGGGTACGAGGACGACAGCGTCCACGGCACCCTCGTCACGCTGCGCGTCCTGGACCGGATGGGGCGCGGCAAGGAACCGGAGGACGGCTCGGTGCCCGAGAAGGGCGACCTGCTCTGCTGCACCCTGTTCGAGCACGAGCAGCGCGGCGGCCCCAAGCTCCCCGAACCCGACGACACCCCGTGGACCCACGGCGGCCCGCCCGGCGCCCCCGGGCCCGAGGCCGCCGACCGCGTGACCGAGGAGGACGTGCTGTGACCGCCGACTTCGACCCCGGAGCCGAGGCGGCGCGCGCCACCGGGGCGATCCTGCGCGACACCCTGCACGGCGCCCACCGCGGTGTGGTCGTGGACTCCCCGCCCGGCGCGGGCAAGTCCACCCTCGTGGTGCGGGCCGCGCTCGAACTGGCCGAGGCGGGGCGCCCGCTGATGGTGGTGGCGCAGACCAACGCGCAGGTCGACGACCTGGTGCTGCGGCTCGCGGAGAAGAACCCCGAGCTGCCCGTCGGCCGGTTGCACAGCAGCGACGCCGACGCCTACGACAAGGCCCTCGACGAGCTGCCGAGCGTGCGCACCTCGGCGAAGGCGCGCGACCTCGCCGGTCTCGCCGTGGTGATCTCGACGGCCGCCAAGTGGGCGCACGTCACCGTGGACGAGCCCTGGCGGCACGCGATCGTCGACGAGGCGTACCAGATGCGCTCGGACTCCCTGCTCGCCGTCGCCGGACTCTTCGAACGGGCGCTGTTCGTGGGCGACCCCGGGCAGCTGGACCCGTTCTCGATCGTCGGCAGCGAGCAGTGGGCGGGCCTGTCCTACGACCCGTCGGCGTCCGCCGTCTCCACGCTCCTCGCCCACAACCCGGAGCTGCCCCAGCACCGGCTGCCGGTCTCCTGGCGGCTGCCCGCCTCCGCCGCGCCCCTGGTGTCGGCCGCGTTCTACCCGTACACGCCGTTCCGCAGCGGCACCGGCCACGGGGACCGGCGGCTCTCCTTCGCCGTCCCCTCGGACGGGTCGGGCCCCGACGAGGTGATCGACGAGGCGGCGCGGTCCGGCTGGGGCCTGCTGGAGCTGCCCGCCCGGCACACCCCGCGCACCGACCCGGAGGCGGTGCGGGCGGTCGCCGCGGTGGTGCGGCGGCTCCTGGACCGGGGCGGCGCGGCGATCTCGGAACGCGCGCCCGAACCGGCGCCGCTCACCGCCGACCGGATCGCTGTCGGCACCGCCCACCGCGACCAGGCGTCGGCGGTTTGCGCGGCCCTGGCCGACCTCGGCGTCACGGACGTCACCGTGGACACCGCCAACCGGCTCCAGGGCAGGGAGTACGACGTCACCGTCGTCCTGCACCCGCTCTCCGGCCGCCCCGACGCCACCGCCTTCCACCTGGAGACCGGCCGCCTCTGCGTGCTGGCCTCCCGGCACCGGCACGCGTGCGTGGTGGTCTGCCGGGAGGGCGTCGGCGACCTCCTGGACGACTACCCGTCCACGGAACCCGTCCAGTTGGGCACCCTGGTGAAGTTCCCGGACGGCTGGGAGGCCAACCACGCGGTCCTCGCCCTGCTGCGCGAGCACCGGGTCGCGTGGCGCGGCTGACGGGTCAGTAGGTGCCGATCTCCACCCGCGGCGGGCCGTCGTGCCAGGTGCAGAAGACCGACACCCGGTCCGCGCCCGCCGTGAACTCCACGCGGATCCAGCTCTCCGTCTTCCACACCTGCATCGACCACCCGGAGCCGGGCGTCGCCGAGACGAGGGTCGCCGACGCGGTGCCGAGGTCGAAGACCGCCCGACCGCCGTCGGTGTCATAGGACTTGACCTCGCCCGACGTGCTCGGCGTCGGCGCGGCGGTGGGCGTCGGGCTCGGCGGCGCCGGTCTCGACGGGGTCGCCACCGGGGTGCGGGCGGGCGGGGGAGGCGAGTACGTCGGCGTCGGCGGGCGGCTCGTCGCGGACGCCAGCGGCTTCGACTCCTGCGTCGTCGCGTCCGCCGCCGTGATCGGCAGGGCGCGCGGCGGGTCGTACGCCGTGCCCGCCATCACCGTGTGCACACCCCACCACGACAGCGTGGCCGCCGCGCCCGTGGCGAGCGTCCAAGCGAGTACGTGTACGAGTCCTCTGCGCATCGGGGGCCATCCTGCCCCACCCGCCCCACGCCTGTCGCCCGCCCGGGAGTTGTCCACAGGCCCGGACCGGCCTCGCCCGGATGGCGTACGGTGCGGCGCATGGCAAGTGTGCTCGTCGTCGAGGACGACCAGTTCGTGCGATCGGCGCTGATCCGGCACCTGACCGACGCCGCGCACACCGTGCGCAGCGTCGGCACGGCACTGGAGGCGCTGCGCGAAGTCGCCCATTTCCGGTTCGACGTGGTCGTGCTGGACCTCGGACTGCCCGATCTGGACGGATCGGAGGCGCTGAAGATGCTGCGCGGCATCACCGACGTCCCGGTGATCATCGCCACCGCGCGGGACGACGAGGCGGAGATCGTTCGCCTCTTGAACGCGGGCGCGGACGACTACCTCACCAAACCCTTCTCCGTGGAGCACCTCTCCGCCCGGATGGCCGCCGTGCTGCGCCGCTCCCGCGCGGCCGGTGCGGAGGCCGCGCCCTCCACCGTGCTGAGCGTCGGCGGCCTCACCGTCGACCCGCTGCGCCGCCAGGCCGAGCTGGACGGCGTCCGACTCGACCTCACCCGCCGCGAGTTCGACCTGCTCGCCTTCCTGGCCGCCCGGCCCGGCGTCGTCGTCCCGCGCAAGGAGCTGCTCGCCGAGGTCTGGCAGCAGAGCTACGGCGACGACCAGACCATCGACGTCCATCTGTCGTGGCTGCGCCGGAAGTTGGGCGAGACGGCGGCCCGCCCGCGCTATCTGCACACCCTGCGCGGGGTCGGCGTGAAGCTGGAGCCGCCGGCGGGAGCGGGGCAGCCGCGATGAGATGGGCACTGGTCAAGGTCTGCCTGGCGGTCACCGCCATGGTCGTGGTCGCCTTCGCGGTCCCGCTGGGCCTGGTCGTCAAGGAGATGGCCCGCGACCGCGCGTTCTCCAACGCGGAGCGGGAGGCCGCCGCCGTCGCCCCCGCGCTCTCCATCACCACCCGGCGCGACGAACTGGAACGGGTCGTGGCCTCCGCGGGCGCCGACGCCGGGATGGCCGTGCACCTGCCCTCCGCCGCGGGCCGCGCCGCCGTCGACATCGGCC
>NZ_FMCI01000300.1 GCF_900091845.1 Streptomyces sp. SolWspMP-5a-2 | reverse complement strand
TGCGCGCGCCGACGTCGCGTTGGTGATGGTCTCGATCGTGGTGAACGTCTTGGACGCGACGATGAACAGGGTCTCCGCGGGATCCAGGTCCCGGACGGCCTCGTGCAGGTCGGCGCCGTCCACGTTCGACACGAACCGGAACGTCAACTCCCGTGCCGTGTAGGCCCGCAGGGCGTCGTAGGCCATGGCGGGGCCGAGGTCGGAGCCGCCGATGCCGATGTTGACGACGTTCCTGACGCGGCGGCCGGTGTGCCCGGTCCACGCGCCCGAGCGCACCTGGTCGGCGAAGGCGGCCATCCGGTCCAGGACCGCGTGCACGGCCGGGACCACGTTCTCGTCGCCGTCCTCGATCACGGCGTCACGCGGGGCGCGCAGCGCGGTGTGCAGGACGGCGCGGTCCTCGGTGGTGTTGATCCGCTCCCCGCGGAACATGGCGTCCCGCAGGCCGAACACGCCGGTGGCGGTGGCGAGTTCCTGGAGCAGCGCCAGGGTGGTGTCGGTGACCAGGTGCTTGGAGTAGTCGATGCGCAGGTCGCCCACGCGCACCACGTACCGCTCCGCGCGCTCCGGGTCGGCCGCGAACAGGTCGCGCAGGCCGGGCTGCCCCTCGGCCCTGTGGTCCTCGAGGGCGGTCCACTCGGGGCGCCGGGTGAGCGTCGGGAACCCGGTCGGGGAACCGGGGGCGGGCGTGCTGTCAGACATGGGCGGGCGTCTCCTCGGCGGCCTCGCCCCGCAGGGCGACGGCGTACATCTCGTCGGCGTCCAGGCGCCGCAGTTCCTCCGCGATGAGTTCGGAGGTGGTGCGCACCTTGAGCGCCAGGGTGCGGGGCGGCTGCTTGGGCAGGGTGAGGGTGGCCAGCGGCCCCTCGGGGCGGTCGATGACGATCTCGCCGCCCGCGGTGCCCAGGCGCACCGCCGTGACCACGGGACCGTCGGTGACGACCCGGTCGACCTTCACCTTCAGGCGGGCCTCCAGCCACCGGGCGAGCAGTTCGGCGGCCGGGTTGTCGGCCTCGCTCTCCACGGCCGCCGAGGTGACCGGGACCCGGGCCTGGTCGAGGGCGGCGGCCAGCATCGAGCGCCACGGCGTCAGCCGGGTCCAGGCCAGGTCCGTGTCGCCCGGGGTGTAGGCGTCGGCGCGGGCGTCGAGGGCCTCCAGCGGGCGCTCGACGGTGTACAGATCGGTGATCCGGCGCTGGGCGAGCGCGCCGAGCGGGTCGCGCGCGGGCACCTCGGGCGACTCGGCGGGCCACCACACCACGACCGGCGCGTCCGGCAGCAGCAGCGGCAGGACGACCGAGTCGGCGTGGTCGGAGACCTCGCCGTAGGTGCGCAGCACGACCGTCTCGCCGGTGCCCGCGTCGGCGCCCACCCGCACCTCGGCGTCGAGCCGGGACGTGGTGCGGTCGCGCGGGCTGCGGGCGTGCCGCTTGATGACGACGAGGGTGCGGGAGGGGTGCTCGTGCGACGCCTCCTCGGACGCCTTGATCGCGTCGTAGGCGTTCTCCTCGTCCGTGACGATGACCATCGTCAGGACCATGCCCACGGCGGGGGTGCCGATGGCCCGGCGGCCCTCCACCAACGCCTTGTTGATCTTGCTTGCCGTGGTGTCGGTCAGGTCGATCTTCATGGCCTGCGCCAGCTCCGTCCGTCTCGTGCGAGCATCTCGTCGGCTTCCTTCGGTCCCCAGGTTCCCGAGGGGTACTGCGCGGGTGCGCCGTTGCGCGCCCAGTACTCCTCGATCGGGTCGAGGATCTTCCAGGACTCTTCCACTTCCTCCACCCGCGGGAACAGGTTGGCGTCCCCGAGCAGCACATCGAGGATGAGCCGCTCGTACGCCTCGGGGCTGGACTCGGTGAAGGACTCGCCGTAGGCGAAGTCCATCGACACGTCCCGGATCTCCGTCGACGTGCCGGGCACCTTCGAGCCGAACCGCACGGTCATGCCCTCGTCGGGCTGGACGCGGAAGACGATCGCGTTCTCGCCCAGCTCCTCGGTGGCGGTGGCGTCGAAGGGGGAGTGCGGGGCCCGTTTGAAGACCACCGCGATCTCGGTGACCCGGCGCCCGAGCCGCTTGCCGGTGCGCAGGTAGAAGGGGACGCCCGCCCAGCGCCGGTTGGCCACTTCGAGGCGCACCGCCGCGTAGGTGTCCGTCCTGGACGCGCGGTCGATCCCGGTCTCGTCCAGATAGCCGACCACCCGCTCGCCGCCCTGCCAGCCGGTCGCGTACTGGGCGAGGACGGTGTTCTCGCCGAGGTCCTCCGGCAGCCGCACCGACCTGAGCACCTTCAGCTTCTCGGTGAGCAGCGACTCCGCGTCGAACGCGAGGGGCTCCTCCATCGCGGTGAGCGCCATGAGCTGGAGCAGGTGGTTCTGGATGACGTCGCGGGCGGCGCCGATGCCGTCGTAGTACCCGGCCCGGCCGCCGATGCCGATGTCCTCGGCCATGGTGATCTGCACGTGGTCCACGTACGACCGGTTCCAGACGGGCTCGTACATCTGGTTGGCGAAGCGGAGCGCCAGGATGTTCTGGACGGTCTCCTTGCCGAGGTAGTGGTCGATGCGGAACACCTGGTCGGGCGCGAACACGTCGTGCACCAGCGCGTTCAGCTCGCGGGCGCTCTCCAGGTCGTGCCCGAACGGCTTCTCGATGACCGCGCGTCGCCAGGAGCCCTCGGGGGTGTCCGCGAGCCCGTGCCGCTTGAGCTGCTGGATCACCTTCGGGAAGAACTTCGGCGGCACGGAGAGGTAGAAGGCGTAGTTGCCGCTGGTGCCGCGGGCCGCGTCCAGCTCGTCGACGGTCTGCCGCAGCGACTTGAACGCGGTGTCGTCGTCGAAGTCGCCGGGGATGAACCGCATCCCCTCCGCGAGCTGCTGCCACACCTCCTCGCGGAACGGGGTGCGGGAGTGCTCGCGCACGGCGTCGTGGACGACCTGCGCGAAGTCCTGGTCCTCCCAGTCCCGGCGGGCGAAGCCGACCAGGGAGAACCCCGGCGGCAGCAGCCCGCGGTTGGCGAGGTCGTACACGGCGGGCATCAGCTTCTTGCGGGACAGGTCGCCGGTGACGCCGAAGATGACGAGCCCGGAGGGGCCCGCGACGTGCGGCAGGCGCCGGTCGCGCGGATCGCGCAGCGGGTTCTCCCACGCGTCGGCCGCGCCCCCGGAAACCCCGGATACGGTGCTCATGCTCCGTCGACCCCCTCGTTCCTCGGTGATGTGCTGCCGGTGTCCTGCCGCTCCCGCCGGTCCGCGCCCGGCACGGCCGGGGTGGCGGGGGTGGTCGGCCGGGGCGGCTGCGCGCCCGGCCGGATCGGGACGCCCTCGTCGGTGGGGCGTCCGCGTGCTCCCGCGGTCGCGGTTGCTTCGGTCACAGTGATCATCTTCTTTCCGGCGGTCGGGTCAACCACGCGACGGGGCGTGGGATTCCCGGGCCGCCACGGCGGCGTTCTCGGCGGTGCGGCGGAGGTCGGTGAACAGGGTCCTGGCGTCGGTGCGGGCGCACGGGCGGTCGACGGGGACGACGGGTCCGGCGTCCTCTAGGAACCGGTACCACGCCGGGGCCGTTCCCGCCCCGACGGCGACCGGGGCCACCGGCGCGGACGGCGGAACGCGCCCGCAGCGGACGGTGGACCGCCCGCCGGGGGACCCCGCCGGGGGGCCGGTCACGGCGTCCGGCGGGAAGGCGCCGCAACGGACGCGGGCGCGCCGGTGCCGGGGGAGGCGGTCCGACCCGGCGGTCACGGCGGCCCCGCGCACCCCGCGGCGGGCGGTTCGGCCGTACGGGTCGGCCACGCCCCCGGACGCGGCACGGGCGAGGACGCCCGGTCCGGGACGGACGGACCCCCGACACGTCACTCCTTGAAAGGACGCACCCGCGACCGGCTCCCGATCCGGTCCGGTGCCCGGGTCGCCGCCACGGCCGCGCCCCGCCGCACCGGCCCTGGGAATACGGGTGCCGCCGACGGCGTGACGGTCGGTACCGGTCCCTCGGACGGGGCCGGAACTCCGGGTGCGCGACTTCAAGAGATCCTCGATCGGAGCGGAAGGACGGCGTTCGACCTTCAAGCTTAAAAGTCTGACTTTTCCGGGTGAAGGTCGCCGTGTGCCAGCCTGTGGTGAAAGTGGGACACCCACCCACACCGGACCGGGGGACGAGGCGGCGCGAGAAGGACATGGCGGACAGAACCACCCTGGGCGCGGACGGCGGCGGAGCGGACGCCATCAGAACCTTCCCCTTCCCGGCCGAGCTGAGCGTCTGCGGGGTCGGCATGCAGGTCGGACCCATGGGCCCGGACCGCACCTGGCACGCGGACGCCCCGCTGCACCGCGTCCACCGCATCGACTTCCACGTCGTGATGCTCTTCGACGGCGGCCCGGTCCGCCACATGATCGACTTCGCCGAGCACGAGGTCACCGCGGGCGACCTGCTCTGGATCAGGCCAGGCCAGGTGCACCGCTTCTCCCGCACCAGCGAGTACCACGGGACCGTGCTCATCATGCAGCCCGGATTCCTGCCCCGCGCCACCGTCGAGGCGACCGGCCTCCACCGCCACGACCTGCCGCCCCTGCTCGACCCCGACCCCGCCCAGCTCGCCGCCCTGCGCGCCCAACTCGCCCAACTGCGCCGCGAGTACGAGGACGGCACGACCCTGCCGCCGAGCCTGCACACCGCCGTCCTGCGGCACACCCTGACCGCGTTCCTGCTCCGCCTCGCCCATCTCGCGGCCGGCTCGGCGACGGCGCGGCGCCAGGACGACACCGTCTTCACCCTCTTCCGGGACGCCGTGGAGCGGGACTTCGCCACCCGCCACAGCGTCACCGGCTACGCCGACACCCTCGGCTGCTCCCGCCGCACCCTGGCCCGCGCGGTCGGCGCCGCCACCGGCGAGACCCCCAAGGGATTCATCGACCGACGGGTCGTCCTGGAGGCCAAACGCCTCCTCGCCCACACCGACCTGCCCATCGGCCGCGTCGGGGCGTCGGTCGGCTTCCCCGACCCGGCGAACTTCTCCAGGTTCTTCCACCAGCACACCGACCGCACCCCGGCCGCGTTCCGCGCGGACACGCACTGACGGCTCCCCACCCACGCGGAAGCCCGCCGCCCCGGCACATCGCCGGAAGGCAGCGGGCTCGCGCGTCCTGGAGCGGGACAGGGGGTCCGCTCCATCGCCCCGAGGGGGCGACGCGTCGGTCAGTGACCGAAGTTGAACCAGTTGACGTTCACGAAGTCCGCCGACTGGCCGCTGGTGAAGGTGAGGTACACGTCATGGGTGCCCGTCACCGAGCTGATGTTGGCCGGGACGGTTCTCCAGGACTGCCAGCCACCGGTGTTGGCCAGCGCGAAGCTGCCGATCGGGGTCGCCGTGCGGCTGTCGAGCCGGACCTCGACCAGGCCGCTCACGTTCGCGCCCGCCCCGCTCGCGACCCGCGCGTAGAACTGGGTGGCCGCCGTGGAACCGAAGTTGACGCCCTTGTACTGCGCCCAGTCGCCGTTGGCCAGCGCGCCGATGTTCTGGCCGCCACCGGTGTCCGTGGTGGTCTCCGTGATGGTGCCGGACTGGCTGTCGTAGGACTCCGCCTGGATCGCGCTGTAGGCGTCCCGGTTGCCGGTCGGCGGGGGAGTGGTGCCGCCGCCGCTGCCCGACTGGAGCACCTGGACGTAGTCGACGAGCATCGGGTGGCCGGGCTGGGTGTCGCCGTCGAGGCCGCCGCCGAACGCGTCGGGGAAACCGCCGCCCATCGCCACGTTCAGGATGATGAAGTAGCCGTGGTTGGTGGCGTTCGCCCAGGTGGTCGCGTCCACCTGATTGGCCTTCACCGTGTGGTAGTTGACGCCGTCGACGTAGAAGCGGATCGCCTCCGGGCTGACCGAGCGGTCCCACTCCATGCTGTACGTGTGGAAGCCGGACTGGCACGTGCTGCCGGGGCACGCCGTGGAGTTGCCGATGCCGGTCGTCTCGTTGCACGGGCCGCCCGGGTTGGTGCCGCAGTGCACCGTCGCCCAGACCTTGTTGAGGCCCTGGACGTTCTCCATGATGTCCAGCTCGCCCACGCCGGGCCAGTTCTGGTAGTTGCCGCGGTACGGCGCCCCCAGCATCCAGAAGGCCGGCCAGTACCCCTCGGCCGCGACCCCGGTCACGTTGGGCATCTGGATGCGGGCCTCGACGCGCAGCTTGCCGCCCGCCGGGGGCTGGAAGTCCGTGCGGTTGGTCTCGATCCGGCCCGAGGTCCAGCGCCCGGCCGAGTCGCGCAGCGGCGTGATCCGCAGATTGCCGTTGCCGTCGAGCGAGACGTTGTTGGTGGAGTTCGTCATCGTCTCGACCTCGCCCGTGCCCCAGTTGGCGGCGCCGCCGGGGTACGAAGTGCCGAGGTCGTACTGCCAGTTGCCGGTCGAGACGCCGGAGCCCGCGGTGCCGTTGAAGTCGTCGAGGAACACCTGCGACCAGCCCGACGGGGGCGTGGGCGCGGAGGCGTCGGCGGACGGGGCGGAGACCGTGGTGGCGGCGGCCGCGAGCCCGAGGGTGGCGAACGCGGCGACGAGCACCCGCCGTAGCGGGCGCCGTCTGTGAGGGGTGACGGAGGTGTCACGCATGGGGGTGCCTCCTGGGAGCGGAGTGGGGAGCGCGGGTGCCTCCGAGAGCGCGCCCGGAACCCCGGGAGGAGGGGTGGACCCCGGACCTGCCCAAGGACCCGATGCTTTGAGAGCGCTCTCACAGTGCGGCCAATGTGCTCCCCGGTACTGCCGTCGTCAAGAGGTAAAGCGAAGAAACCCCTTTTGTCGAGGGGGAGTTCACCCGATGAAGGGGGCGAAGGAGGAGGAAGGCGCGCGGCGCCGGACGGGGGCGCCCGCCGGGTTCGACGCCGGGCGCCCCCGTTCGACGGTCGGCTCCGTCAGAGCGCGCTGCCCGCCTTCCACCGCTTCCAGGAGAGGTTCCAGCCGTTGAGCCCGTTGGCCGGGTCCACGGTCCTGTCGCCCGAGTTCTTCACGATCACCACGTCCCCGAGCATCGAGCTCTCGTAGAAGCGGTAGCCGGGGACCGAGCTGTCGGCGCCGCCCTTCGCGTCGTGCAGGCCCACGCAGCCGTGGCTGGAGTTGCGGCCGCCGAAGACCGAGTCGGCCGCCCAGTAGTTGCCGTGGATGAAGGTCCCGGACGTGGTGAGGCGCTGGGCGTGCGGGACGTCCGCGATGTCGTACTCGTCGCCGAGCCCGACCGTCGAGGACTGCATGCGGGTCTGCTCGAACCGCTCGCTGATCACCATGATCCCGCCCCAGGTGGTGTGGTCGGCGTCGCCGCCGGTGACCGGGTAGGAGGCGGTCCGCACACCGTCGCGCCGGACGGTCATCTCCTTGCGGGAGAGGTCGACGGTGGAGATCTGCTCGCGCCCGATGTGGAAGGTGACGGTCTTGGACTGGACGCCGTAGACGCCGTCCGCGCCCTCGACGTCCTTCAGCCGCAGGGTGAGCGTGATCGTCGTGCCCGCCGCCCAGTACGTCTCGGGCCTGAAGTCCAGCCGGGTGTCGTCGAACCAGTGGCCGACCACCTCGACGGCGGGCTCGGCGGTCACCGTGATCGCCTTCTGGACGGCGGCGCGGTCCGTCACGGCGTGCGTGAAGTTCAGCGACACCGGCATCCCGACACCGGAGGTCGAGTCCGCCTCGGGCGTGAAGTACCCGGCGAAGGTCGCTCCCGGCGCCGCGGTGGTGAAGGTCGACGTCCGGGTGGCGGCCCCGTCGACCCGGGCGGTCACCGTGTACCTGGTCCCCGAGTACGGGTGTCGCGCCGACGTCCAGGTGGTCCCGGTGCCGTCGAGGGACCCGGCCAGGGTCGAGCCGTCGTTGCCGGTCACCGTCACCGAGGTCAGGGTGCCGTCGGCGACCGTCACCGAGACGGGGCTGGTGAACGACGCCTTCCTGGTGCCGTCGGCGGGGGTGACCGTGACGGTCGGCTCCCGCCGCGCCGTGGCCCGCGCGGAGGCGGAGGCGGAGGCCGTCGCGGACGCGGACCCGGTCGCCCCGGTCGTGCCCTCGGCGGCACCGGCCGCGCCGGCGCACCCGGTGAGCGCGGCGGCCGAGGAGACCCCGAGGGCGGTGAGCACCCCGCGCCGGGACCACCCCGGCGCCCGCTCCTCGGTCCGGTTCGATATGTGCGAGACGCCCACGGCTGACCTTTCTGGGGTGTTCCACCTGTACGTCCCGCATCCTGCGCCCCGTACATGGGGCGCACCTGTGAATCGGCCCCCGCTGTCTGAGATTCCGGTGAGGACCGTCCCGGGAACCGCGGAAACCGCCTGGACACGGGGCCGCGGCGGGCCGGGAGTGGGGTGTCTCACAGGGGCGCGCCGGGCGGAGGGAAGCCCCCTCCCGCCCGGCCGCGCTCCCGTCCCTCAGGCCGCCCTGCGCAGGGCGCGGATGCGCTGCTGGGCCGTGCTGACCGCGCCCTTCAGGTCGATGCGGGCCTGCTCCTGCCGCATCGCGGCGGCGAGCTGGGTGGCGTGCTCGGTCGCCGTCACGCGGGCGGCTATGGTCGCGGGCGGCAGCACCGCGGCGAGGTAGCGGTCGAAGCGCTCGACGACGGTCCGCAGCTCGGGGCGGATCGGTTCGGCGTCGTCCGCGGCGTCGTCGAGGAGGTGGCGCAGCCGGGGCAGCGGCGCGAACTCCGCCTCCCGGCACGGCTTCTGGGCGCGCTCGCTGAGGTGCTCGGCGAGTTCCCTGAGATAGGTGAGCGCGTCGTCGAGGTCCTTGCCGACGTCGTCGCTCGCGCGCAGCCGCCGGGTCCAGGCCCACACCTGCCGGTGGTGGCGCAGGGTGAGGGTGGCGAACACGATCCCGGCCAGGCCCGACAGCAGGCCCACGATCACGGAGCCGGGGTCGGCGCCGGACGCCAGAGGGGTCGAACTGAACATCATCTGCGGTGATCCGTTCGTGAAACACGCGAACAGCACCCGGCGGGGTCGCCGCCGCGGTGCGGGGACGGGAGGAGGGGCGGGCGGGAGCGCGGGCGGCCGGGACGGGGCCCGACCGGCTACCGGACCCCGGTGAGGTGTTGCAGGGCGGGCAGGTCCGTCACCACGAACTGCCGGTACTTGGAGCGCAGGACGCCGCCCGGGGGCAGACCGCTGCCCTTGGCGGGGGTGCGCAGCCGCCGGATCGCGGTCTCCACGGTCGAGACGCCCAGCAGGAGGGCCTCCGCGATGTCCCGCTGGCTGAGGCCGAGGACGCTGATGTGGCCGGGCCGCTCCGGGTCGGTCGTCCCGGCGACCCGGGCCAGATGGGCGAGCAGCCCGCCGACCCGCTCGACCGGGGTGCGGGTGGCGGTGCCGTAGACCATCTCGTCGTCGCGGTTGCGGTCCTCCAGGCTGCGCAGCAGGGCGCGTTCGGAGTGCGGATGGCGGGTGAGGAAGGCCATCATGCGGGTCGCCGAGCAGGACATGACCCAGGTGGTGGTCAGGCAGGTCGTCCGGACGGCGGCGTGCTCCTCGATCAGCTTGGCCTCGCCGAGGAGTTGGCCGACGCCGCGGAAGCGCGTGATCCGCGGGTCCTTCCCGTCGCCGCCGTCGTCCGGAGAGCCGCCGGTGCCGAACGGGAAGCGGTCCTGGCGCACACAGCCGCCCAGCACGATGTGCACGTCGCTGTCCCGCGGGCCGATCGGCAGGGAGTCCTCCCGCTGGTAGACGCGGCTCACCGGGCCCCAGAAGCCGACGAGCAACGGCCACAGCTCGGGCGGGAGATGGGCCAGGAAGCTCCCGGCGGGCATGGTCTGGAGCCCCTTGAGCACGTCACCGGTGCGGAACGCCCCGACGTCGGGGACCATCGCTCACTCCCCGGTGCGGGGCGGGGCGGGCGCGGCGGGGCGCACGGCGCCCGGGGGATGGCCGTGATGACACGGAGTCAGGCCAGTGGTCATCGGTCTGCGGTCCTTCGGTCCGGAGGAACAGGGGTCCCGGGTGCGTCCGCGAGGAGCGGCGCGCACGCGGGCGACGGGTCCAGTGCCCTCTCCACCGCGTCGTCGATCCGGATGGCTGGTCCGGGTGCGGAGGTGAAGACGTTCCGGGTGACGTTACTCCTTCGCGCGATGAAATAGCCAGCCGCGGATCGGGGAACGCCGACTTCGCGGTCCCAGTGGTGTGGACCACCCGGGCCCGATGCGCGTCCTGGAAATGCGCCGGGAATTGTTTTCGCGGTTTGCCGCGCGAATTGCGGAGACCTGGTCCGGGATAAAAGGAGGCCCCGGGGGGCCACCCCGGAGCCTCCGGAAAGGGCCTGGACCCGTCGAGGTTCAGACCGGGAACCAGTAAACACCATGAGCGAGGAAAAGGTCACAGCGGGGTACCGGTTCGGGCGGGCGACGCCCTCACGGGAGGGGATTTTTCCCGTCATTGCTGTCGCCGGACGACGGCGCACGGCCTAACGCGTGCCGCCTCATCGACCTCGTTTGTCCCAGTGGTTCGGTTTTGTTTCGGAGGCTGTTTGGTTCGGCTGTCGAGTGCGCCCCTAGTTGCCGCACTTCTGGGGGCGAATGTTCGATCTGTACGGCGCACGGGCGGTAGCGTGCATAAATCTATGCGCCCCCCGGCGGCGCTGATCACGGCCGGGCCCGGTCGGGCCGCGGGCCCCGCCGGACGCGACTTCCTCACCTGCCAACCGCCCGCGAAAATAGTGGTGCGCGGGAAATTCCTAAAAGAATTCTCCCGGATTCCGGCGCCTCTCACGGTGTGTGCGACCGCGAAATGGGGCCATGACGTGACGGTGGGGTGCGCGCCGAGTCGGCGCGCACCCCACCGCGGTGGTCGAGGGCCGCGGGATGCCCGTAATCTCCCGCCACTCCACTCAGGGTAGCCATTCGGATACGGTGCACACATGCCGCCGAACCCGCCGGTGACGGAATGTGTTTATGCGGATGACGTTCCGTCAGGAACGCTCATCCCGCTCGGTGTCGCGTCCACCGGAAAACCGGCGCCCGGGGTCACAGCGCCCGCAGGGTCCAGCTCCAGCGGTGGACGCCGGTCGGCACCAGGTAGGCGGCGAAGGTGTCCGGGCCGCAGGACGCCGTGCCCAGACCCCGGTGGGCCGCGTCCAGGTGCACCACGCACCCGGCGCGCGGCACCAGTTGGTCGTGGTGCGTGACGGCGGTCAGGTCCTCGGCGCGGAACCGGGTCACCGACACCTGGCGCGGCGCGTCCAGCTCCACCGCGAGGCCGGTGGCGTCCGGCGCCGACAGCGTGAACCGGCGCACCCCGTGCCGCCCGCCGCTCTCCTGCGGGCGCAGGTACGGCGTGAACAGCGCGTCGACCGGCGACGCGTGGTGGCCGACTGGGGCGCCCGCAGCCCGGTCCGGGTAGGACTCCCAGGGGCCCTGTCCGAACCACTCCAGCAGATCGAGCCCGGCGACGGTCTCGAAGACCGACCCGACCCGGGCGACGTCCGAGAACTCCGGGGGGAGTTCGGCGCTCTCGTCGATCCGCAGCCCGCCCGCGAACGGGGTGAACACCTGCCGGTGCAGCACCACCCCGGCCGCCGCCGCGTACTCGGCGACCACGGTGACGCGTGCGCCGTCCCGCTCGACCGAGGACAGCTTGCGCACCAGCGCGTCGAGTCCCAGCTCCCGCCAGCGCGGGGCCGTCCCGCCCAGCTCGTCGTTGTCGGTGGGCGCCCGCCACAGGGACAGCGTCGGGGCCGCCGTCAGCAGCGGGTGGACCAGCAGGCCGTCGCCGTCGAGCCGGACCGGCTCGCCGCCCGGCCGCGTCGGCTTCGGCGGTCCGGCCGGGCGCAGCGGTGTCCGCGGGGAGCACACCTCGGTGCCGCGCGGGGCCCACGGCTGGTCCTCGGCCGTCGTCACCCGCAGCGTCAGCCACGCTTCGCCGCCGTCGTCGGGCAGCGCGAAGGGCAGCTGCACCGCGGCCGTCTCGCCGGGCCGCAGCGCCGGCAGGTGGGCCGGAGCGGTCAGCGTCCGGCCGTCGGCGAGCGCCAACTCCCAGGTGGCGGCGAGCCATTCGAGGCCGCGGAAGTGCTGGTGGTTGCCGAGGACGATGCCCTCGTGGCGGTAGGACTCGATGCGCACCGGCGCCGCGATCTCCCGGTGCTCGAACAGCACCGGCTTGGGCGTGCGGTCCGGGAACACCACGCCGTCGGCGATGAACGCGCCGTCGTGGTCGGCCTCGCCGAAGTCGCCGCCGTACGCCCAGCGGTAGCCGGGCGCGGTCGTTCCGCCGCCGTACAGTCCGGTGCCCGCGGGCCCGGCCGGTCGTCCGTCGCTCACGCGTTGCAGGATCCCGTGGTCCCAGAACTCCCAGATGAATCCGCCCTGAAGGCCGGGCGTGGCCTCGATGGCGGCCCAGTGGTCGGCGAGCGTGCCGTTGCTGTTGCCCATGGCGTGCGAGTACTCGCACTGGATGAGGGGCTTGGTCTGCGTCCCGGACAGGGCGTGCGCGAGGCACTCCTCCAGCGGCGCGTACATCGGGCAGGCGATGTCGGAGGCCACGCCGGGGTCGGCCCAGCCGCGTTTGGCGGCGCCCTCGTACTGCACCGGGCGGCTCGGGTCGTGGCGGCGCACCCAGCCGGCCGCCGCGTCGTGGTTGGCGCCGTAGTCGGACTCGTTGCCGAGCGACCAGACGATCACGCAGGGGTGGTTCTTGTCCCGCAGCACCATCCGCGCCACCCGGTCGACGAACGCGGCCAAATAGCGGGGGTCGTCGGCGATCTCGTGCGCGTGGTCGTGCGCCTCGATGTCCGCCTCGTCGACGACGTAGAGGCCGAGTTCGTCGGCGAGGTCGTACAGCGCGGGGTCGCCCGGGTAGTGCGCGGTGCGGATCGCGTTGAAGCCGAACCGCTTGAGCAGCGCCAGGTCGGCGCGCATGTCCTCGCGCGAGACGGTGCGGCCGGTCAGCGGGTGGAAGTCGTGCCGGTTGACGCCCCGGATGTACACCCGTTCGCCGTTGACGAGCAGGTCGCGGCCGACGATCTCGACGTCCCGGAAGCCGACGCGCTGGGTCGCGGTGTCGGCGACCGTGCCGTCCGCGCGGTGCAGCCGCACGGTGAGCGTGTACAGCTCGGGCGTCTCGGCGTTCCAGGTCCGCACGTCCGGTACGACGGTCTCGATCCGGGCCTCGCCGAGGAAGCCGGAGACCCGCTCGTCCTCGGCGTTGGCGCGGTCGAACTCCGTGTCCTGGGTGAGGGGGCGGCCGTCGAGGTCGCCGGTGACGTACCAGCCCGCGGGCAGCGCGCCGCGGGCGTCCCTGACCTGGCAGTCGACCCGCAGCCGGCCGTCGCGCCCGGCCCGCACGCCCACGTCGGCGAGGTGCAGCGGGTCCGTCGCGTACAGCAGCACGGAGCGGGTGATCCCGCCGTGCCACCACTGGTCCTGGTCCTCGATGTGCGAGGCGTCCGACCACTTCACCACCGTCAGCCGCAGGGTGCTCGGCCTGCCGGGCCGTACCGTGCCGGAGAGGTCGAACTCGGCTGCCAGGTGGGAGTCCTTGGAGACGCCGACGGGCTCGCCGTCGACGTGCACGAGCAGGACGCTCTCGGCGGCGCCGACCTGGAGCACGATCCGCCGCCCGGCCCACTCGGCGGGCACGTCGATCTCCCGCTCGTAGACGCCGGTCGGGTCGGCGTCGGGCGTGTGCGGCGGGAACTGCGGGAACGGCATGCGGACGTTGAGGTAGCCGGGCAGGTCGTCGGTGCCCTGCACGGTCCACACACCGGGCACGGCAGACGTCGTCCAGGCGTCCGCGGGCAGCGGGGCGTCCGGGGCGGGCAGCAGGTGGAAGCGCCAGTCGCCGTCCAGGCCGAGGGCGCCGGGCCGCCGGTCGACGGCGTTCATCGGCAGCCGCCGCCAGGAGGTCAGCTCCGGTGCCTGCCAGGGGCGGAGCGCGATCAGCGGGTCGGTCACTTGATGGCTCCCTTGGCGAGGTCGCCGATGATCTGGCGGGCGCCGATCGCGAACACCAGCAGCAGCGGGATCAGGGCGAGCAGCGCGCCGGTCATGACCATCCCGTAGTCGGTGGTCCCGTGGGTGCCGTTGAGCTGCGAGAGCGCGACCTGGAGGGTGACGTTGTCCGGGTTGGTGAGCGCGATCAGCGGCCAGGCGTAGTCGTTCCACTGGCCCATGAAGGTGAAGATGCCGAGGAAGGCGAGGCCGGGCCTGACCACCGGGAGCGCCACGTGCCAGTACTGGCGCAGGAAGTGGGCGCCGTCGATGCGGGAGGCGTCGAGGAGTTCGTCGTGGATGGCGCCCGTCATGTACTGGCGCATCCAGAAGATGCCGAACGCGTTGGCCGCCGCGGGCACGATCAGGGAGGTCATGGAGCCGATCCAGCCGAGCTTCGCCATGATCACGAACTGCGGGATGGCGGCGAGCTGGGCCGGGACCATGAAGATCAGCATGAGCAGCGCGAAGAGGACGCGCTTGCCGGGGAAGTCGAACTTGGCGAAGACGAACGCGGCCAGCGAGTCGAAGAGGAGCACCAGGAAGGTGACGCTCCCCGCGACGAGCAGGGAGTTGCCCATCGACCCGAAGAAGTCCACGGCGTCGAAGAGGCCGCGCAGGTTCTCCAGGAAGTGCGAGCCGGGCAGCAGGTTGGGCGGGTAGGTGAAGATCTCCGACGACGTGTGCGTCGACATGATGACGGCCCAGTAGAACGGGAAGGCCGAGAGCAGCAGTCCGACGAGCAGGACGGCGTGCAGCGCGACGCCCTTGCGGCGGGTTCCCTTGATGGAGGTCATGGGTCCGGGCCTTTCAGTCTTCGCCCCGGCGCTGCACCAGGCGCCAGTTGATGATCGAGAAGAGCACGACGACGAGGAAGACGCCCCAGGCCACGGCGGCGCCGTACCCGAAGTCGTTGTTGTCGAAGGTCTGTTGGAAGAAGTAGAGGACCATCGTCTGGCCCGCGTGTCCCGGACCGCCCGCGAACGTCGAGTCGTTGGAGGTGGTCTGGAGCAGCACCTGCGGTTCGGAGAAGCTCTGGAGCCCGGTGACGGTGGAGACGACGAGCACGAACAGCAGCACCGGGCGCATCATCGGCAGGGTGATCCGGAAGAACGTCTGCACCGGTCCGGCGCCGTCCATGCGGGCCGCCTCGTACAGCTCGCCCGGGATGGTCTGCAGGCCCGCGAGGAAGATGATGGCGTTGTAGCCGGTCCACTGCCAGGTCATCAGCGTGGCGACGGCGATCTTGATGCCCCACGGGGTGTTCAGCCAGGCCACCTGGTCCAGCCCGACCGCCTGCAACAGGGCGTTCACCAGGCCGAAGTTGGTGGAGAAGACCGAGCCGAAGATGATCGCGATGGCCACCACCGAGGTGACGTTCGGCAGGAAGTAGGCGAACCGGTAGAGGTTCTTGAGGCGGACCGCCGAGTTGAGCATCACGGCCGTGACCATCGCCAGGAAGATCATGGGGAAGGTGGCCAGCGCCCAGATGACGATGGTGTTGCCGACCGCGGTCCAGAAGTCGGAGTCGCCCAGCAGGTACTGGTACTGCGACAGACCGGCCCACTCCATGGAGCCGAGGCCGTCCCAGCGATGCAGCGAGACGTAGAGCGAGAACCCGACCGGGATCAGGCCGAAACAGAGGAAGAGGAGGTAGAACGGCGAGATCGCGGCGTACAGGTGCCAGTACCTGCGCGCGCCGGTGCGGGGCCTGCTGCCGCCCGCCGTCGCCGGGTCGGCGACCGGGGGCTTGCGGAGCGTGGTGGCCATCAGTGGCTCACCCCCAGGTGCGTGGCGATGCGGCGGCACTTGCGCATGGCGTCGTTCCAGGCCTTCCGTGGGTCCTTGCCGAGGACTCCGACGTTCTTGATCTCGTCCTTGAGGGGCTGGCCGAGCGCCACGTCGAAGGGGCTGTTGTAGGCGACCTCGACCCGCTGCGCGGCCGGTCCGAAGACGTCCATGGTGATCTGCCCGCCGAAGAACGGGTCCGGTTCGCGGAGCGCGCCGAGGGTGTAGGAGGCGGGCGTGGACGGGAAGAGACCCGCGTCGACGAACCCCTGGGCCTGGTTGGCGGCGTCCAGCAGCCAGGTGATGATCTGGAAGGCGCGCTCCGGCTCCCGGCACGCCTTGGTGACGGCGAGGAAGGAGCCGCCGTTGTTGGACGGCCGCACCGGCATCTGCGCGACCCGCCAGCGGCCCTTGGTCCTGGGCACCCCGCTCTTGATGTCGTTGGTCGCCCAGGAGGCGTTGAGCTGGCTGGGCAGCTTGCCGTCCTGGACGGCGGAGAGCTGGTCGGGCGTCCCGGCCACCAGGTCGGAGACGATCCCGCGCCGCTTGGCCTCGACGGCCAGCGCCCAGGCGTCCCGCACGTGCTGCTCGTCGCCGATGAAGTGCCGGTCCTTGTCGACGTAGCGGCGGTCGCCCTGCTGCACCACGTTCTCGAAGACCATGTTGACGTCCGAGAGCAGGTACGTGCCCGGGATGCGCTTCTTCAGCCGCTCGCCCGCCGTGAAGAACTTCTCCCAGGTGTTCAGCTCGGCCGAGACGTCGTCGGGGTCGTAGGGCAGTCCCGCCTTCCGGAACACCCCGTACTGGTAGTAGTGCGCGACCGGCCCGCAGTCGATGGGGAAGCCGACCATGCTGCCGTCGTCGGCGATGCCCTGGTCCCACTTCCAGGCCAGGTAGCGGCTCCTGTACCGTTCGGCGCCCAGCGTCCTGAGGTCCACGAACTGGTCCGCGTTGGGCAGGTAGGACGCCATGTCCTCGCCCTTGAGGCCCGCGATGTCGGGGATGTGGGACCGGCCGGTCATCGTGGTCATGAGCTTGGACCGGTAGTAGCCGCCGATCTTGATGGCCTGGAGGTCGACCGAGTCGCCGTAGCGGGCCTTGGCCTTCTTCACGACCGTGTCGCCGAGACCGCCGTCCCAGTACCACAGGACCATGTTCCGGCCGGTCGAGCCGGTCGGAACGGCACAGCCGGTCGCCAGGCCGCCGAGCGTCGTGGCGGCCGTACCGGCCAGACCGGCGCGGAGCAGGCCTCTTCGTGAGAGCCGCACAGCTCCCACCGCCTTTCGGATCTGTTCGGGTGTTCGCAGGGGTGCGGGGGGTGGAGTCAGTCGGTACTGCGGTGCGGGGGGAGGGGGAGGGGGAGGGGGGAGGGGGCGCGCGGGCTCAGGGGCGCAGGAGGGGCGGGGTGACCGGGGCGTGCCGTCGCGGCGGGCCGACGTCGGCCGGGATCCGGTCGGCCAGGAAGCCGTAATCCCGGCGGAGCGCGGGGTCGGTGAGCGAGCGCCACCAGCGGTCGACGCCGTACCAGCCGGGCGCGGCGAGCGCCCCGCCGTGGTGTCCGACCGAGAGCCCGGCCGCGAGGACCGCGAAGCGCAGCCGCTCGGCCAGCGGCCAGCCGCCCAGCGAGGCGGTGACGAAGGCGGCGCCGAAGACGTCGCCCGCGCCGGTGGCGTCCAGGACGTCGACGTCGAGCGCGGGCACCTCGGCGTACTCGCCGGTGGTCTGGTCCACGGCCACAGCGCCGTCGCCGCCCCGGGTGACGACGGCCACCGGCACCAGCTCGGTGAGGGCGCCGAGGGCGGCGACCGGGGTGTCGGTGCGGGTGTAGGCCATCGCCTCCAGCTCGTTGGGCAGGAAGGCGTGGCAGAGGGCGAGCTGGTCGAGCAGGTCGCGGGACCACTGCTGGGTGGGGTCCCAGCCGACGTCGCCGTAGATCCGGGTGCCGTTCGCGGCGGCCTTGGCGAGCCACTCGGGCGGCTCGGCCTCCAGGTGCACCAGGGCGGTCAGCGCGTCGGGCGGGTCGCCCATCAGCGCGTCCTGCGAGTACGGGGGTTCCTGGCCGTGGGTGACCAGGGCGCGGTCGTCGCCGTGGGCGAGCGCGACGGTGACGGGGGTGGGCCAGCCCTCGGCGGTGCGGGAGAGCGCGAGGTCGACGCCCTCCTCGTCGGCGAGCACCTGCCGGCAGTGGGCGCCGTAGAAGTCGTCGCCGAGGACGGTGGCCAGCGAGGTGCGCAGGCCGAAGCGGGACGCGGCGACCGCGAGGTTGGCGATCCCGCCGGGGCCGCAGCCCATGCCGGAGGTCCAGATCTCCTCGCCCGGCGTCGGCGGCTTGCCGAGCCCGGTCAGGACCAGGTCGTAGAAGAGCAGCCCGGTCAGCAGCACCTGGGGCCGGTCGTCGTCCACGCAAGCGTCCTCTCGTCAGAACTGTTCAAATTCAGTGCACGGAATCGTGCGCCCTTGGACGAGATTGGTCAATAGTCGAACAGAACTGAGCATAGAAATGATTGAAGATGACGAGTAGTGTTCGTGTCGTGCTGGCAGAACGACGACATCAACTCATCCTGCGGGCCCTGCGCTCCGGTGGCCCCGCGGCAGTGACCGATCTCTCCGAGGAGCTGGGTGTGAGCCCGGCCACGATCAGGCGCGACCTGGTCAAGCTGGAGGAGGACGGCCTGCTCACCCGCGTCCACGGCGGCGCCGTCGCGGACGACGGCGACCAGCCGTTCGCCGAGGTCGCCGAGGTGCGCGTGGCCGAGAAGGACGCCATAGCGGAGCACGCGGCCGCCCTGGTCCGCGACGGCCAGTCGGTGCTGCTCGACATCGGCACCACCGCCTACCGGCTCGCCAGGCAGCTGCACGGCCGCCGCCTCACGGTGATCACCAGCAACCTGGTGGTCTACGAGGAGCTAGCCGACGACGAGGGCATCGAACTGGTGCTGCTCGGCGGCATGCTGCGCCGCGAGTACCGCTCCCTGGTCGGGTTCCTCACCGAGGACAACCTGCGCCAGCTGCACGCCGACTGGGTCTTCCTGGGCACCAGCGGGGTCCGTCCGGGCGGCGAGGTGATGGACACGACGGTCGTCGAGGTGCCGGTCAAGCGGGCCATGATCAAGGCGGGCGACACGGTCGTCCTCCTCGCCGACCAGGCGAAGTTCCCGGGCACCGGGATGGCGAAGGTCTGCGGTCCCGAGGACCTGGACGTGGTGGTGACGAACGCGCCGGTCGACCCGGCGACCCGCTCCTCGCTGGAGGAGGCGGGCGTCGAGGTGGCCGTCGCAGGAAGGGTGAAGGCGTGAAGCTGACGATTCTGGGCGGCGGAGGATTCCGGGTACCGCTCGTGTACGGGGCGCTCCTGGGCGACCGGGCCGAGGGCCGGGTGACCCGCGTGGTCCTCCACGACCTCGACGCCGGGCGGCTCTCCGCGGTGACCCGGGTGCTCGCCGAACAGGCCGCCGCGGTGCCCGGCGCCCCCGAGGTGAGCGCCACCACCGACCTCGACGAGGCGCTCACCGGGGCCGACTTCGTCTTCTCGGCGATCCGGGTGGGCGGCCTCGAAGGCCGGGCCGACGACGAACGGGTCGCCCTCGCCGAGGGCGTCCTCGGCCAGGAGACGGTCGGCGCGGGCGGGATCGCCTACGGGCTGCGCACCGTGCCGGTCGCCGTCGACATCGCCCGCCGGGTGGCCCGGCTCGCGCCCGACGCCTGGGTGATCAACTTCACCAACCCCGCGGGCCTGGTCACCGAGGCCATGTCCCGTCACCTCGGCGACCGGGTCATCGGCATCTGCGACTCCCCGGTCGGCCTCGGCCGCCGGATCGCCCGGGTGCTCGGCGGCGACCCGAACGAGGCGTGGATCGACTACGTCGGCCTCAACCACCTCGGCTGGGTCCGCGGTCTGAAGATCGCCGGACGCGACGAACTGCCCCGGCTGCTCGCCGACCCCGACCTGCTCGGCTCCTTCGAGGAGGGCAAGCTGTTCGGCGCCGACTGGCTCCGCTCGCTGGGCGCGATCCCCAACGAGTACCTGCACTACTACTACTTCAACCGCGAGACCGTCCGCGCCTACCAGCAGGCCGAGAAGACCCGCGGCGCCTTCCTCCGCGACCAGCAGGCGCGCTTCTACCAGGAGCTGCGCGACCCGGACGCGGCCGCCCTGGCCGCCTGGGACCGCACCCGCGCCGAGCGCGAGGCGACCTACATGGCGGAGAACCGGGAGAGCGCGGGCGCCGGCGAACGCGACGCCGACGACCTCTCCGGCGGGTACGAGAAGGTCGCCCTCGCCCTGATGCGGGCCATCGCCCGCGACGAGCGCACCACCCTCATCCTCAACGTGCGCAACAACGGCACCCTCGCCGCCCTGGACGCGGACGCCGTCATCGAGGTGCCCTGCCTGGTCGACGCCAACGGCGCCCACCCGGTCACCGTCGCCCCGCTGCCGGACCACGCCACCGGGCTGGTCTGCGCGGTCAAGGGCGTCGAGCGCGAGGTGCTCGCCGCCGCCGAGAACGGCTCGCGGACCACCGCGGTGAAGGCGTTCGCGCTCCACCCGCTGGTCGACTCCGTGACCGTGGCCCGCCGCCTGGTCGAGGGCTACACGGCCGTCCATCCCGGCCTCGCCTACCTGAAGTAAGCTCCCGACG
Organism: Streptomyces sp. SolWspMP-5a-2; assembly: GCF_900091845.1. Lineage (GTDB taxonomy): Bacteria > Actinomycetota > Actinomycetes > Streptomycetales > Streptomycetaceae > Streptomyces > Streptomyces doudnae. The sequence goes on along the minus strand of NZ_FMCI01000300.1, from coordinate 38,128 downwards.
GAAAGCGCTTTCTCACTGATCTGATCTGAGTCGATCTGAGTCGATCTGAGTCGATCTGAGCCGATCTGATCTGAGTTGATCTGAGCTGAGCGCTCCCCGTCCCGCAAGCCGCCGACCTCTCCGCTTCCTCCCTGGAGATCTTCCATGCACGACGAACGCCGCCGGATCGAGGAGCGCGTGGCGCGCCTCCACAACCAGCGCATCAAGCCCGCGATCCACGCCGCCAGCGTCCCCTTCGAGGTCGAGGCGTGGCAGGCGCCGGGCGAGCCGGTCCCCTTCGAGGAGGCCGCCGCCGCGACCTACGCCCCCTTCGCCATGGACACCCCCTGGGGCCCGCCCTGGGGCACCACCTGGTTCCGGATGCGCGGCCAGGTGCCCGCCGCCTGGGCGGGCCGCCGCGTCGAGGCCGTCATCGACCTCGGCTTCGTCGGCGACTGGCCGGGCAACCAGGCCGAGGCCCTCGTCCACCTCACCGACGGCACCCCGCTCAAGGCCGTCAACCCGCTCAACCAGTACGTGCCGATCGCCGACCCGGCCACCGGCGGCGAGCGGATCGACTACCTCGTCGAGGCCGCCTCCAACCCGGACATCCTCGCCGACGACTTCGCCGGCCCGACCCCGCTCGGCGACGTCCGCACCGCGGGCGACAAGCCGCTCTACACCTTCAGGCGCGCCGACATCGCCGTCCTCGACGAGGAGGTCTTCCACCTCGACCTGGACATCCAGGTGCTGTACGAGCTGATGCTGGAGCTGGGCGAGCACGACCCGCGCCGCCACGAGATCACGCACGCCCTCGACCGCGCGATGGACCTCCTGGACCTGGACGACGTCTCCGGCTCGGCCGCCGCCGTCCGCGCGGCCCTCGCCCCGGCCCTGGCCAAGCCCGCGCACGCCAGCGCCCACGTCGTCTCCGGCGTCGGCCACGCGCACATCGACTCCGCCTGGCTCTGGCCGATCCGCGAGACCAAGCGCAAGACCTCCCGCACCTTCTCCAACGTCACCGCGCTGGCCGAGGAGTACGAGGAGTTCGTCTTCGCCTGCTCCCAGGCCCAGCAGTACGAGTGGGTCCGCGACAACTACCCCAAGGTCTGGACCCGCATCCAGGAGTCCGTGCGCAAGGGCCAGTGGGCGCCGGTCGGCGGCATGTGGGTGGAGGCCGACGGCAACCTGCCCGGCGGCGAGGCCGTCGCCCGCCAGTTCATCCACGGCAAGCGCTTCTTCATCGAGCACTTCGGCATCGAGACCAAGGGCGTCTGGCTGCCCGACTCCTTCGGCTACAACGCCGCCTACCCCCAACTCGCCAAGCTGGCGGGCAACGAGTGGTTCCTCACCCAGAAGATCTCCTGGAACCAGACCAACAAGTTCCCCCACCACACCTTCTGGTGGGAGGGCATCGACGGCACCCGCATCTTCACCCACTTCCCGCCCGTCGACACCTACAACGCCCGCTTCAGCGGCGAGGAGATGTCCCGCGCGGTCCGCAACTACCAGGAGAAGGGCGGCGGCACCCGCTCGCTGGCCCCCTTCGGCTGGGGCGACGGCGGCGGCGGCCCGACCCGCGAGATCATGGAACGCGCCCGCCGCCTCAAGGACCTGGAGGGCTCACCGAAGGTCGAGGTCGAGCACCCCGACGCGTTCTTCGCCAAGGCCCGTGCCGAGTACGAGGACGCCCCGGTCTGGGTCGGCGAGCTGTACCTGGAGCTGCACCGCGCCACCTACACCTCGCAGGCCCGCACCAAGCAGGGCAACCGGCGCAGCGAACACAAGCTGCGCGAGGCCGAGTTGTGGGCGACGACGGCCGCCCTGCACGCCCCCGGCTACCGGTACCCGCACGAGCGCCTCGACCGGCTCTGGAAGACGGTCCTGCTGCACCAGTTCCACGACATCCTGCCCGGCTCCTCGATCGCCTGGGTGCACCGCGAGGCCGAGGCCGAGTACGCCCGGGTCGCCGAGGAGCTGGAGACGCTGACGGTCGAGGCGGTGGCCGCGCTCGGCACCGGAGCCACCCGCGTCTTCAACACCAGCCCCCGCGACCGGGCCGAGGTGGTGCGCGCCCCCGGCGGCGAACTCGCCTACGTGGAGGTCCCGGCGGGCGGCAGCGCCCCGCTGGAGGACGCCCAGCCCGTCGAGCCGGTGACGGTCACCGGCCGCGTCCTCGACAACGGCATCGTCCGCGTCGAGGTCGCCGAGGACGGCACCCTCGCCTCCGTGCGCGACCTGCGCGCCGACCGCGAAGTCCTCGCGGGGCAGGGCAACCTGCTGCGGCTGCACACCGACCTGCCCAACTACTGGGACGCCTGGGACGTCGACAAGCACTACCGCAACCGGTACACCGACCTCCTCGACGCCGACTCCGTCACGGTCGCCGACAGCGACCCGCTGCTCGGCTCGATCCGGGTCACCCGCTCCTTCGGCGCCGGCTCGACCGTCGTGCAGACCATCACCGTCCGCGCGGGCAGCGCCCGCATCGACTTCGAGACGGACATCGACTGGCACGAGGCCGAGAAGTTCCTCAAGGCCGGGTTCCCCGTCGACCTGCGCGCCGCGCACACCTCCGCCGAGATCGCCTACGGCCACGTCCAGCGGCCCACCCACACCAACACCAGTTGGGAGGCGGCCCGGTTCGAGGTCTCCGGGCACCGCTGGGTGCACATCGCCGAACCCGGCTACGGCGTCGCCGTCCTCAACGACGCCACCTACGGCCACGACGTCTCCCGCACGGTCCGCGAGGACGGCGGCACCACCACCACGGTCCGGCTCAGCCTGGTGCGCGCCCCGCGCGTCCCCGACCCCGGCGCCGACCAGGGGCGGCACCGCTTCACCTACGCGCTGCTGCCCGGCGCGAGCATCGAGGACGCGGTCGCCGAGGGGTACGCCCTCAACCTCCCGCTGCGGGTGGCCGACGCGGCCGGTGCACCGGCCCCGGTGGTCTCCGTGGACGGCGACGGCATCACCGTCGAGGCCGTCAAGCTCGCCGACGACGGCTCGGGCGACGTCGTCGTCCGGCTCTACGAGGCGCACGGCGGCCGGGCCCGGGGTGTGCTGCGCACCGGATTCCCGCTGGCCGGGGCCGAGGTCACCGACCTGCTCGAACGCACCCTGGAGAGCGCGCGGACCGAGGACCGGGGCGTGGCCGTGGAGCTGCGGCCCTTCCAGATCCTCACCCTGCGGCTGCGCCGCGCGGCGCGGGACTGAGCCCGGGGCCGCGATTCCCATCAACAATTAAGAAAAGGGTAAGTCCCCAGGTCACGGCGGGTGTTCCGGCCGCCGTGACCTGGGGTGTTCGTCTCCGGGACACCTGGAGTTCGCCCGTCGCGCCTGAGATGCGCACGAACGGCGAGAGGAAGGTGTCACGGTGCGAGAAGCGCGCATGTCCGCGATCGGCAAGGGGCTCAGGCGCAGGGGGCGGCTGATGGCCCAGGCGGTGAGCCCGCCGCGCCGGAACCCGGACGCCGACCCCGGCTCGGGACCGGCCCCCGACCCCTCCTGGACGGCGCCGATCGCCCCGCGCCTGGTCCCCTCGCCGGTCTTCGTGCTCTCCTCGGTGCGCTCGGGCTCGACCCTGCTGCGGGTGCTGCTGAACAGCCACAGCCGGATCCGCGCCCCGCACGAGATGCACCTGCGCACCCTGCACGTGCGGCTCTCCCGCTCCTTCAGCGCCGACGCCATGAGGGAACTCGACCTCGACCGGGCGGAGTTGGAGCACCTGCTGTGGGACAGGGTGCTGCACCTGGAGCTGACCCGCAGCGGCAAGGACGTCATCGTCGACAAGACGCCGCCCAACACCCTCATCTGGCCGCGCCTGCACCGATGTTGGCCCGACGCGCGGTTCGTGCTGCTGCTGCGCCACCCCGGCGCGGTCGTCGCCTCGCTCACCGAGCGGCGCCAGGACCCCAACCCCGCGGCGGTCCGCGCCGAGGTCCTCGACTACGCGGAGCGCCTCGACGAGGCCAGGACCCACCTGAACCCCCATGTGATCACCTACGAGGACCTCACCGCCGACCCCGAGGGCGTCACCCGCGGCCTCTGCGACCGCCTCGGCGTCGACTGGGAGCCCGCCATGCTCGACTACGGCGCCCAGGACCACGGCACCTTCCGCCCGCAGCTCGGCGACTGGTCCGAGACCATCAGGTCGGGCCGCGTCCGCCCGGCCCGCACCGCCACACCGGGCGTGGAACTACCGCCCAGGCTGCGGGAGTTGGCGAAGGCGTGGGGGTATCCCGAGGAGGACACCCCCACGCCCTGATCCCCTGGGGGGTCTGGCCTAGCCGGTGAACCCGGCCGTGATCCGGGTGAACTGCCAGGTGTCCTGGCTGATCCCGGAGCAGTTGCTCACCACGCCTCCGCCGGGGCACGGCCGGTCACGGTTGACCGCCCAGTACGCGAGGCGCGCGATGTGGTGGCTGTTGGACCAGTCGCGGATGCTCGTCCAGATCGCCGCGGTGGTGTTCTCCTGCTGGTCGGAGAGGCCGTTCATGCCGGAGATGCCGAGGTGCGCGTAGGCCGTCGCGTCGTCCCACCCGAACGTCGACTTCAGCTTGGCCTTGAGGCCCTCCGCCGCGTTCACGGTGTTGCCGTACATGTCGGAGCCGCCGCCGAAGTCGAACGGCATGATCGTGAAGACGTCGATGTTGGCGCCCAGCGACTGCGCCTGCTCGATCAGCCGGTTGCCGTAGTAGGTCGGCCCGGTCGTCGAGGTGCCGAACGTGACGATCGTCCGCAGGCCGGGGTTGTTGGCCTTGACCGTCTTGAGCGCGGTGAGGATGCGCGCCTGCACGGCCTCGTTCTCGAACTCGTCGGTGTTCTCGATGTCCATGTCGATCGCCTTCAGCGCGTAGGCGTCGATCACCTTCTGGAGGGCCCCGGCGAGCGCGCTCGCGGAGGAGCAGTTGGCGCCGAGCTTGCTGCCCTGCCAGCCGCCGAACGACGGCACGATGTCGCCGCCCGCCGAGCGGATCTGGTTGATCGCGCTCTGGTCGACACCGCCGGTCAGCGGACGGCTGCCGTCCCAGGCCGGGTTGCAGCCGCCCGAGTCCAGCATGAACGCCATCGTGAACCACTTGACGCCGGTCGCGCTCATCACCGTCGCCGGGTTCGGCGGATCGCCCCAGCCCTCGTACAGGTAGGGGGCGGCCTGCTTGAAGCCGGTGGTGCCGCCGCTGCCCGCGTCCGTCGTGACGCTCACCGCGTTGGAGGCGCCCGAGGTGTTGCCCGCGGCGTCGCGCGCCCTGACCGTGAAGGTGTAGGCGGTGCTGGGGGAGAGCCCGCTGACCGTGGCGCTGGTCGCGGAGACGCTCAGCAGCCGCGAGGAGCCGCTGTAGACGTCGTACGCGGTGACGCCCACGTTGTCGGTGGAGGCGTTCCACTTGAGGGAGACGCTCGACGACGTCTTGCCGGTCGAGGTCAGACCCGACGGCGCGGTCGGCGCCTGGGTGTCACCGCCCCCGCCGCCGCCGGGACCGTCCAGGCTGATGTCGTCCGCGTAGTAGGTGCCCTGCGCGTACCAGCCGTGCACGTAGATCGTGGCGCTGGTCTGCGAGGCGCCGGTGGTGAAGGAGACGCTGAGCTGGCTGTAGGCCGACGGGGAGCTGGTCCACGTCGACGCGCCGCCGTCCACGCCGAGGTAGACGTAGGAGCCGCGCACCCAGCCGCTGAGGCTGTACGTGGTGTTCGGCTGCACCGCGACGGTCTGGCTGCACTGCGCGGTGTCGCTCGAACTCACCGCGCCCGCGAGCGCCTTGGAGCCGCCGTGCACGGGGGAGGAGACGATCGAACCGAGGTTGCCCGTGCAGCTCCATGGGGAGAGCGCCCCCGACTCGAAGCCGGGGTTGGTGAGGACGTTGGCCGCCTGGGCCGTGCCCGGGAGGGCGACGGCACCGCCGAGCGCGAGCGCCGCGGTGCCGAGGAACGCGAGGAGGCGGCGTCTGTGCCGCCGGAGTGTGTTGCGCACGCGATCTCCCTGGAGGAATGGGGGTGTTCGGGAGTGCACGGAAGGGTGCGGGGAGGAGCGGGAGGTGCGCAACCAAGTTGGTGTGGACCAATCCGCGTGTCAAGGAGAACGACGGAATTGGTCCATACCGGTGGACGGAACGGCGGGTGGGCGGAGGGCGGGGCGGGGTCAGAGGCGCAGCGCGCCCGCCGTCGGACCCGTCGCCTCGACGGCCGCCGCGGCCGACTGCTCCACGGCCACCGCGGGGACCGGCGGCAGCAGCGGCTCGGTGACCTCCTCGATCCGCTGCGGGCGCAGCGTCGGCGGGAGCAGCGGACGCGGGCCCGACACCACCGTGTAGTCCTGCCCGAGGAACGGCGGGACCATCGCGCCCGGGTCCTCGCCCAGCGCCAACTGCACAGCCGCCCAAGGGGCGTTGACCCCGCACAGGGAGAGCTGGTGCAGCCCGCCCGCCGGTCGGGTGTTGACGTCCATCAGCACCGGCCGGTCACCGAACATCCGGAACTGGATGTTGGACAGGTAGTGCAGCCCGAAGCCCTCGGCGATCCGGGTGGCCGGTTCCAGCCACCGCTCGTCCAGGGTGAACCCGCGCCGCCTGCCGTTCTTGGTGCGGCCCACGGCGAGCCGGACGCGGTTGTCGGGACCGGTGAGGCAGTCCACCGACACCTCCGGCTGCTCCAGCCGCGGCATGACCAGCCAGTCGACCTCCTCCGCGGCCGACTCCAGCGCCTCGACCACCAGGTCGAGCGGCACGTAGGGGCTCGGGAAGCCGTTGAGCTGGGTCATCGAGAAGGGGGACCGGGTGATCACCCGGAAGCCCACCCCGCCCGCGCCCGACGCCGGCTTGAAGCAGGCCTTCAGACCGTCCGCCTCCAGCGCCTCCACGGCCGCCACCAGCTCGGCCGCCGTCCGCACCCGCCACCACGGCGGCACCGGGGCGCCGATCGCCTGCACCGCCTCGTAGGCGATCACCTTGTCGTGGAAGACGGCCACGGCCTCCGGAGTCGGCGCCAGCAGCGCGGTGCCGGCCGCCGCGAACTCCGCACGGTGCGCCACGATCGCCGACTGGTGCAGCCGGGGCACGAAGACGTCGATGCCGCGCCGCGCGCACTGGTCGAGCGCGAACTCCGCGTAGGCGGCCGGGGAGAGGCCCTCCGGCTCCAGCTCCGCGGTGTCGGCGGCGGCCAGCACGGGGGAGTCGGCGTCGCCGTGCGTGGCGTGGATCTCGACCGCGCGATCGCTGGGATTTCGGCGTAGCTGCTCCATGAAGAACACGTTCTCCGCGTACGTGCGGTTGAGCCAGACGCGTACGCGAGAGACCATGCAGGCCGCCTTTCGGGTTCGCGGGCAGGGCGAAGCGGCCCGTGCCCGGGCAGAAGGAAGGGAGGGTCGCCGAAAACCCCCGTGCGAAGGGAGTCAGGGCGGTGGTGTTGGGGCGATCATACGGCTTCGCCGGGGTACCCCGTGCAACGCGCGTGTTACGGAATTCCGGCCATTGGCCGGACGCCACCGGACCCGGCCCCGACCCGGCCCCCGAGCCCCGTTCGCCACCGTCCCGGCGCCGCCCCTGAGCCCCGCCCGACCCTGTCCCCGCCCGGCCCCCGAGCCTCGCTCGCCACCGTCCCGGACCCGGCCGCGCACCGCCCCCTGACCCGTGTCCGGGTCCCGCCCGCTGCGGGTTCCGGCCCGTGCCCGAGGCGTGTCCGGCTCCTGTCCGTCCCGGGCCGGGACCCGCCCCGGACCTGCGCCCGCGCCTGTCACCGGCGGCTGCCCGGTCCCCGCCCGAGCCGTGCCCGCGCGCCGTCCGGAGGGCTCCGGATCGGGCCCGCCTTGTCCGGGAGCCCCTCGGTGTGTTCTCTTGGTCGACGTCCAGGGTGCGCGGACGCGCGAGCTCGCGCGGGAGGTGGCGGAAAGTGACGTCGAGGGCCGGTGGGGCCGGGCAGTTGCTCGCCATCAGCGATCTGCACATCGGCTACGCCGAGAACCGCGCGCTGGTCGAGCGGATGCGTCCCGGTTCGGACGACGACTGGCTCCTGGTCGCCGGTGACGTCTCCGAGACCACCGAGGACATCCGCTGGGTCCTGAAGACCCTCGCCGGACGCTTCCGGCAGGTCGTGTGGGTCCCGGGCAACCACGAGCTGTGGACCCACCCCAAGGACCCCGTGACGCTGCGCGGTGTCGCGCGCTACGAGCACCTCGTCGCCCTCTGCCGGGAGCTGGGCGTCCTCACCCCGGAGGACCCGTACCCGGTGTGGGAGGGCCCCGGCGGTCCCGTCGTCGTCGCGCCGCTGTTCCTGCTCTACGACTACTCGTTCCTGCCGCCCGGCCGCACCACCAAGGAACAGGGCCTGGAGTACGCGCACGGCACCGGCGTCGTCTGCAACGACGAGTACCTGCTGCACCCCGACCCCTACCCGAGCCGCGAGGCGTGGTGCCGGGCCCGGGTCGCCGAGACCGAGCGCAGGCTCGCCGAACTGCCCGAGGACCTGCCCACCGTCCTCGTCAACCACTACCCGCTGGACCGGCACCCCACGGACGTCCTGTGGTACCCCGAGTTCGCCATGTGGTGCGGGACCCGGCTGACCGCCGACTGGCACCGCAGGTTCCGGGTCGAGGCCATGGTCTACGGCCATCTGCACATCCCGCGGACCACCTTCCACGAGGGCGTCCGCTTCGAAGAGGTGTCCGTCGGATACCCCCGTGAGTGGCGCAAGCGGTCCGGGCCCCCCGGGCAGCTGCGCCGGATCCTGCCGAAGGAGGTCGGGACCGCGTGATCGAGGAACTGCTGCCGGGCGAGGTGGTGGCCGTGGAGGTGCACGGCGACGACGGCACCGAGCCCGCGCCGCTGTACCCCGAGGAGGCCGCGGTCGTCGCGCGGGCCGTCGAGAAGCGCCGCAGGGAGTTCGCCCTGGTGCGCTCCTGCGCCCGCCGGGCCATGGAGAAGCTCGGCGTGCCGCCGGTGCCGCTGCTGCCCGGCGAGCGCGGCGCCCCCGGCTGGCCGCCCGGCCTGGCGGGCAGCATGACCCACTGCGCGGGCTACTGCGCCGCCGCGCTGGTGCGCACCACCGACCTCGCCTCCGTCGGCATCGACGCCGAGCCGAACGGCCCGCTCCCCGACGGCGTCGAGGAGACCGTGGCACTGCCCGCGGAGGCGGCCCGGCTGCGCGCCCTCGCCGAGCGGGTCCCGGAGGTCCACTGGGACCGGCTGCTGTTCAGCGCGAAGGAGTCCGTCTACAAGGCGTGGTTCCCGCTGACCCGGCTCTGGCTCGACTTCTCCGAGGCCGACATCGAGATCGCCCTCGACCCGGGGGAGCGCACCCGCGGCACCTTCCGGGCCGAGCTGCTGGTCCCGGGACCGGTCCTCGCGGGTCACCGGATCGGCCACTTCGACGGCCGCTGGAGCGTGCGCCGGGGCATCGTGGCGACGGCGATCGCGGTCCCGCACCCGTAGCCGCGCCGCCCCGCGGTCAGGGGCCGGTGTGCCAGCTCCGCAGCAGGTGGAAGAAGCGCTCCTCGTTGCCCCTCAGGCCCGCCTCCGCCAGGGCCTGTTCCGCCTCGGCCAGCACCGCGGGCGGCACCACCGGCGGGCGGGCCGGGGCTCCGTCGAAGGCGGCCCTGACGGTGTGCAGCAGCCGCAGGTACGCCTGGACGGCGGCGCGCTCGCGGTCGGTCAGTACGGCGGTGTCGGTGTGCATCGGTCGGCTCTCCCCGTGGTCGGCGTCGTGGCTCGCGCGCCCGCCGCCCGGAACCTGTCCGACCGGCCCCGCCCGCCCGACCGGCGGGCCCGCGACAGGGCGCACTCCCAGCTTGCCGCCCGGCACTGACAATCGGTCACCTCGGCAGCCCGGTTCGCCCGCTTAGCGGAGGTGAAACCGCCGCGGCATCCTCCACCCGAGGGGGCCGCGCCGGGCCCGGGTCCGGTGGCGGGGGAGGGGCCGGAGAGCGGACGGCCGCCGCCGTCCCGGACGCCGTGGCCGCCCCGGGTGCGGGGTCGGCGCGGCCGTCCGCCGTGGCGGTCAGCCCTGCGGGCCGAGGTAGCCGAGGGACGCCTCGATGCGGCCCGCCAGATGGTCGCGCTGGACCGGGCCGCGCAGCGACGAACCCGCCAGCCAGGCACGGCACTTGCTGGCCAGCAGCAGCCCGAAGGTCTCGGCCTCGCGCTCGTCGGCCAGGTCGAAGCGGCTGCGCGCGGCGACCCGCCGCACGGTGTCGCGCAGGGCGCCGTCGTCGATGCCGTCACCGGCGGCCAGGAGCAGGCGGGCCGCGACCCGCGCGCCCTCCACGTCGTGGCCGCTGTGCCCGGCGCTCATGTGCCACAGCTCGTGCCCGAGGATCACCAACTGGTGGTCGGGCGCGGTGCGTTCCTCGATGACGACGAGGTCGCGGTCGGCCATGTCGAGCCAGAGCCCGCTCGCCGTGCCGGGCGGGAACGCGGACATCCGGAACTGCACGGGGCGTCCGCGCCGTCTGCTCATCGCCGCGCACAGGGCGCCGTACAGCTCCGCCGGCGGGGCGGGGCCGGGAGGGTCAGTTCCGCGACCAGTCCGCCGCACAGACGGCGCATGTCCTTGCCGATGCCCACAGTTCTCCCCCGCATCACGACTCGGGCCGTTTGACGCTCTCCAGGAGCATGTCCAGCCATTCGGCGACCTTGTCGCGGTGCTGGTCGGTGGGGAGTTGGGCGGCCCGCCAGGCGATGCCGCGCACCCCGTGGTCCTGGAGCAGCCGCTCCAGCGGGTCGTCGAGGGCGGCCGCCGCCTCCCGCTCGGCGAGCTTCTGCAGCAGCTCCTGCTCGGTCGACTGGAGGGCGCCGGAGAGCGCCTCCGGGTCCTCCGCGGTGAGGAACCCGGCGTGCACCCGGAAGAAGCGCTGGAGGGCGTCGCAGTGCTCCATGGTGGGCCGCCGGTCGCCGTTGATCAGCGCTCCGGCCTGCTGGCGCGACATGCCCGCGCCGTCGGCGATCTCCTGCTGGGTGTACTTGCGTCCGTTGGGCTTGAGCCGGGTGCGGCGCAGCAGGCCGAGCCGCTGCAGGAACCGTGCCTGGACGTCGGGTTCGCCCGCGGGGCGCCCGCCGAGCAGGTCCTTGACGACGGGTTCGGGGACACCGGAGGCGGCGGAGAGACGGCCGGTGTGGAAGACCTCCGCGTGCGGGACGCCGAGCCGGTCGGCGAGCGCGGAGACGCGAGCGACGACGGCCGGCAGGGCGGCGGTCGCCGTGGTGCCCGGACCCTCGAAGCCATCCGTCACCGACAGATCTCCTACTTTTCTCACAGGCCTCTCACGAGCCTTTGCCGTGAACCTGACGGACACTACCTGTTGGTAGGAACCCTCATCCAGGTCTCGCCACAATTGTGGCCCATTTCAGCCGTGAACCGGCATGGAATGCCACGATAGTTGACATGACTTGCGTCGGGGCCGCAGGATCAGGGCGCCGCGTGAAGGCCGCATAGGCAAGAGGGGTGACCTCCCGATGGCGTACCAGGCAGGAGGGCGGCGGCGGGCACCGCGGCCCGTCCCCGAGAGTCTTGAGGCCCAGGCGTACCTGCAGGACTACGCGTCCCTGCTGGAGGCCGTCCCCTTCCCGTCCGTGGTGCTCGACCACCGGTGGGACGTCGTCCTGTCCAACAGCGCTTTCGCGTCACTTTTCCGCGAGGTGGGGCCGCACCCGACCGCGATGCCTGCCGACAACCTGCTCCGTTTCGTCCTGTTCCACCCGGACGCGGGCACGGTCCTCGGGCAGCACGAGTCGAGCTGGTTCCTGCCGACGCTCGCGCACTTCGCGTCGGCCGTCGAGCGGTACGCCCACGACCACGTCCTCCAGGCGGTGCGCCGGGACATCGCCCAGGACCCGATCATGGAAGCCGCCTACCGGCAGGGGCTGCCGCACTGGATCCGCGCGGTCGGCGAACGGGCGGTCGCCCACGACGGCGCCGTCCGCCCGGTGCTGCACCCCGATCCGCGCTGGGGCGCCACCGACTGCCGTCTGGTGGACGAGACCCCGCGCACGCTCGGTGAGCTGGGGTACACGCGGCTGACGCTGGTGCTGCGCGAGTCCCGCCGTCCGCGTCCGCGGGCGGCCCGGCATCCGGCCGGTCATCTGCGGGTGGTCCCCGCCCCCGAGTCCTGACGGGCACCGTCGGCGTTCAGGTCGCCGACGGCGCCTTGTCAGTACCGTTCCCGGCCCCCGGCCGACCGGCCGGCGCCCCCGGCCGGTCGGCGTTTTCCGGCCGTCCTCGACGCAAGCCGTTTGCGCTCCTTGCGCTATTCTTGCGCTCATGACGCGACGACTTGCCGAGGTAGCGAAGAAGGTCGGGGTCTCCGAGGCCACCGTCAGCCGGGTGCTCAACGGCAAGCCCGGGGTCTCCGACGCCACCCGGCAGTCCGTGCTGAGCGCGCTGGACGTGCTCGGCTACGAGCGCCCCACCCAGCTGCGCGGCGAACGCGCCCGGCTGGTCGGCCTGGTCCTGCCCGAGCTGCAGAACCCGATCTTCCCCGCGTTCGCCGACGTCATCGGCGGCGCCCTCGCCCAGCTCGGCCTGACCCCGGTGCTCTGCACCCAGACCAAGGGCGGGATCTCGGAGGCCGACTACGTGGCGCTCCTGCTCCAGCAGCAGGTCTCCGGCGTCATCTTCGCGGGCGGCCTCTTCGCCCAGGCCGACGCGCCGCACGACCACTACCGCAGGCTCGCCGAGCGGAACATCCCGGTGGTGCTGGTCAACGCGGCCATCGCCGACCTCGGCTTCCCCGCCGTCTCCTGCGACGACGCGGTCGCGGTGGAGCAGGCGTGGCGGCACCTCGCGTCGCTCGGCCACGAGCGGATCGGCCTGGTGCTCGGCCCCGCCGACCACGTCCCCTCGGCGCGCAAGCTGGCCGCCGCGCGGGCCGTCGCCGGGGAGGTGCCCGACGCCTTCGTGGTGCGGGCGATGTTCTCCATCGAGGGCGGCCACGCGGCCGCCGCCAAGCTCATCGACCGCGGTGTCACCGGCCTCATCTGCGCCAGCGACCCCCTTGCCCTCGGCGCGGTGCGCGCCGCCCGCCGCAAGGGCCTCGACGTGCCGTCGCAGATCTCCGTCGTCGGCTACGACGACTCGGCGCTGATGAACTGCACCGAGCCCCCGCTGACCACCGTCAGGCAGCCCATCGAGTCGATGGGCAAGGCCGCCGTGGAGCTGCTGAACGCGCAGATCGCGGGCAGTGCGGTCGCCGCCGACGAACTCCTCTTCGAACCCGAGCTGGTGGTCCGCGGATCGACCGCGCAAGTACCTCGTTAGCGAGATCCACTCTTCTGTCAAACAATTACAGATTCTGCGCGACATCTTGCGAAGTGATGTCGTCGGTGCTTGAGTGTGCGGCGCCCACCGCTCCTGCCCAGAGGGGTCCACCGATGAGACACACCGGGATCCGCCGTACCGTCGTCGCGCTCAGCGTCTGCTCGCTCGCCCTCACCGCCGCAGGCTGCGGCTCGGGGGACGACGCGGCGAGCGGCAAGACCCGCATCACGGTCAACTGCATGCCGCCCAAGAGCGCCAAGGTCGACCGGACGTTCTTCGAGGAGGACATCGCCTCCTTCGAGAAGCAGAATCCGGACATCGACGTCGTCGCCCACGACGCGTTCCCCTGCCAGGACCCCAAGACGTTCGACGCCAAACTGGCGGGCGGCCAGATGGAGGACGTCTTCTACACGTACTTCACCGACGCCAAGCACGTCGTCGACATCAACCAGGCCGCCGATCTCACCTCCTACGTCAAGGAGTTGAAGAGTTACGGCACCCTCCAGCAGCAACTGCGGGACATCTACACCGTCGACGGCAAGATCTACGGCGTCCCGCGCACCGGCTACTCGATGGGCCTGATCTACAACCGCGCGCTCTTCCAGAAGGCCGGGCTCGACCCCGACCGGCCGCCCGCCACCTGGGACGAGGTGCGCGCCGACGCCAAGAAGATCGCCGCGCTCGGCGGCGGCACCGTCGGCTACGCCGACTACAGCGCCCAGAACCAGGGCGGTTGGCACTTCACCGCCGAGATGTACTCCCAGGGCGGTGACGTGGTCAGCGCCGACGGCAAGAAGGCGACCATCGACACCCCCGAGGGGAAGGCCGTCCTGCAGAACCTGCACGACATGCGCTGGAACGACGACTCGATGGGCAGCAAGCAGCTCCTCGTCATCAACGACGTCCAGCAGATGATGGGTTCGGGCAAGCTCGGCATGTACCTCTCCGCGCCGGACAACATCCCGATCCTGGTCAAGGAGAAGGGCGGCAACTACAAGGACCTGGCGCTCGCCCCGATGCCCGGCGGCAAGGGCACCCTCATCGGCGGCGACGGCTACATGTTCAACAAGCACGACACGCCCGCCCAGATCAGGGCCGGACTGAAGTGGCTCGACCACATGTTCCTCAGCCCCGGCAAGGGCTTCCTCGGCGACTACGCCCGCGCCAAGGGCGCCGACGCGCCCGTCGGACTCCCCGAGCCGCGCCTGTTCACCGGCGCCGCCGACGCCAGGGACCAGCAGGTCAAGAAGGCCAACGCGAACGTCCCCGTGGAGAACTACCAGTCCTTCCTCGACGGCAACCAGGGCCTCCAGATGAAGATCGAGCCGCCCGACGCCCAGCAGATCTACTCCGTCCTCGACGGCGCCGTCTCCGCCGTCCTCACCAAGAAGGACGCGGACATCGACCGGCTCCTCAAGGACGCGTCCGGCAAGATCGACGGCATTCTGGCCCGGAGCTGACCCGGCATGACGAAGACCACCGAAGCGCGGCGGCCCGTCGAGGCGGTCGCCGTGCGCCCGGTGCAGGCGCCGCCGCCGACGGGGGACAGGTGGCGGCGCCGCCTCGCCGAACAGGCCCGCGCCTACGCCTTCCTCGTCGGCGGACTGATCTGCTTCGCGCTGTTCTCCTGGTACCCGGCGATCCGCGCCGTCGTGATCGCCTTCCAGAAGTACACGCCCGGCTCGTCCCCCGAGTGGGTCGGCACCGCCAACTTCACCCGCGTCTGGCACGACCCCGAGTTCACCGCGGCCTGGCGCAACACCCTCACCTTCACGGTGCTCGCCCTGCTCCTCGGCTTCGCCGTCCCGTTCGTGATGGCCCTGGTGCTCAACGAACTCCGGCACGCCAAGGCCTTCTTCCGCGTGGTCGTCTACCTGCCGGTGATGATCCCGCCGGTGGTGAGCGCCCTGCTGTGGAAGTGGTTCTACGACCCGGGGGCGGGCCTGGCCAACGAGGCGCTGCGGTTCCTGCACCTGCCCACCTCGAACTGGTCCAACGGCGCCGACACCGCCCTGCTCTCCCTGGTGATCGTGGCGACCTGGGCCAACATGGGCGGCACCGTGCTGATCTACCTGGCCGCCCTCCAGTCGATCCCGGGCGAGCTGTACGAGGCGGCCGAACTGGACGGCGCGAGCCTGCTCCAGCGGGTGCGCCATGTGACCGTCCCGCAGACCAGGTTCGTCATCCTGATGCTGATGCTCCTTCAGATCATCGCCACCATGCAGGTGTTCACCGAGCCCTTCGTCATCACCGGCGGCGGACCCGAGAACGCCACGGTCACCGTGCTCTACCTGATCTACAAGTACGCCTTCCTCTACAACGACTTCGGCGGCGCCTGCGCGCTCAGCGTGATGCTGCTCGTGCTGCTCGGCGCCTTCGCCGCCCTCTACCTGCGGCTCACCCGGTCCGGGGAGGACGTATGAGCACCCGTACCCTCGTCTCCCCGGCGACGCTGGCCCGCCCGCGCGGACGGGCCGTCTACTGGACGGTGTTCACCGGCGTCGTCGTCCTCTTCGCGCTCGCCTTCCTCTTCCCCGTCTACTGGATGGTCTCCGGCGCGATGAAGTCGCCGGACGAGATCGCGCGGACCCCGCCCACCCTCGTCCCGCACGACTGGCACCCCGGCGGCTACACCGACGCCTGGGACCTGATGCAGCTCCCCGAGCACCTCTGGAACACGGTCGTCCAGGCCGCCGGTGCCTGGCTGTTCCAACTGGTGCTCTGCACGGCCGCCGCCTACGCCCTGTCCAAGCTGCGGCCCGCGTTCGGCAAGGTGCTGCTCGGCGGCATCCTCGCCACCCTGATGGTCCCGGCGCAGGCCCTCGTCGTCCCCAAGTACCTGACCGTCGCGGACCTCCCGCTGATCCATGTCAGCCTGCTCAACGACCCGCTCGCCATCTGGCTGCCGGCCGTCGCGAACGCCTTCAACCTGTACCTCCTCAAGCGGTTCTTCGACCAGATCCCGCGCGACGTGCTGGAGGCCGCCGAGATCGACGGCGCCGGAACGCTGCGCGTCCTGTGGTCGATCGTGCTGCCGATGTCACGGCCGGTGCTCGGGGTCGTCTCGATCTTCGCGCTGGTCGCCGTCTGGCAGGACTTCCTGTGGCCGCTGATGGTCTTCTCCGACACCGACAGGCAGCCGATCAGCGTGGCCCTGGTGCAGCTCTCGCAGAACATCCAACTGACCGTGCTGATCGCCGCGATGGTCATCGCCAGCATCCCGATGGTCGTGATGTTCCTGGTCTTCCAGCGGCACATCATCGCCGGGATCAGCGCGGGCAGCACCAAGGGCTGACGCCCTCCTGACGAACAGAAAGGCAGGCACCGTGGGACAGCCCACCCATGCCCAGCCGGAGTGGTGGCGCTCCGCCGTCATCTACCAGGTCTACGTCCGCAGCTTCGCCGACGGCGACGGCGACGGCACCGGCGACCTCGCAGGCGTCCGGGCGCGACTGCCCTACCTCGCCGAACTCGGCGTGGACGCCCTGTGGTTCAACCCCTGGTACCTGTCCCCGCTGAAGGACGGCGGCTACGACGTCGCCGACTACCGGACCATCGACCCGGCGTTCGGCACCCTCGCCGAGGCGGAGAAGCTGATCGCGGAGGCCCGCGAGCTGTCCATCCGCACCATCGTCGACATCGTCCCCAACCACGTCTCCGACCAGCACCCCTGGTTCCGGGCGGCGCTGGCGGCCGGACCCGGCAGCCCCGAGCGGGAGCTGTTCCACTTCAGGGCCGGGCGCGGCGAGAACGGCGAACTCCCGCCCAACGACTGGCCGTCGCAGTTCGTCGGCTCCACCGAGCCGGTCTGGACCCGCCTGCCCGACGGCGACTGGTACCTCCACCTCTTCACCCCCGAACAGCCCGACCTCAACTGGGCCCACCCGGCCGTCCGCCAGGAGCACGAGGACATCCTGCGGTTCTGGTTCGAGCGCGGGGTCGCGGGCGTCCGCATCGACTCCGCCGCGCTGCTCGCCAAGGACCCCGCACTCCCCGACTTCGTCGAGGGCCGCGACCCCAACCCCTTCGTCGACCGCGACGACCTCCACGACATCTACCGCTCCTGGCGCGCGGTCGCCGACGAGTACGGCGGTGTCTTCGTCGGCGAGGTCTGGCTGCCCGACACCGAGCGGTTCGCCCGCTACCTGCGCCCCGACGAACTCCACACCGCCTTCAACTTCGCCTTCCTGTCCTGCCCCTGGGACGCCGACCGGCTCCGCGCCTCGATCGACACCACGCTCGCCGAGCACGCCCCGGTGGGCGCCCCGGCCACCTGGGTGCTCTGCAACCACGACGTGACCCGCACGGTGACCCGCTACGGCCGCGCCGACACCGGATTCGACTTCGCCGCCAAGGCGTTCGGCACCCCGACCGACCTGGCCCTCGGCACCCGCAGGGCGCGCGCCGCCGCACTGCTGTCGCTGGCCCTGCCGGGGGCCGTCTACGTCTACCAGGGCGAGGAACTCGGCCTGCCCGAGGCGGACATCCCGCTCGACCGCATCGAGGACCCGATGCACTTCCGCTCCGGTGGCGCCGACCCGGGCCGCGACGGCTGCCGGGTGCCGCTGCCCTGGAGCGCCGGGGCCCCGCACGCGGGGTTCGGCGCGGACCGTGAACCGTGGCTGCCGCAGCCCGCGGGCTGGGCCGGGTACGCGGCGGACCGGCAGGCCGCCGACCCCGGTTCCATGCTCGCGCTCTACCGCGAGGCGATCCGGCTGCGGCCCGCCCTCGGCGACGGCCCGCTCGACTGGCTCCCGGCGCCCGACGGGGTCCTC
Organism: Streptomyces sp. SolWspMP-5a-2; assembly: GCF_900091845.1. GTDB lineage: Bacteria > Actinomycetota > Actinomycetes > Streptomycetales > Streptomycetaceae > Streptomyces > Streptomyces doudnae. The sequence goes on along the minus strand of NZ_FMCI01000300.1, from coordinate 20,132 downwards.
GCCTTCCGCCGCGCGGACGGCGGCGTCTGCGCCGTCAACCTGACGGACACCCCCGCCGAGCTGCCCACCCACTCCGCGCTCCTGCTCTCCAGCGCCCCCTTGGACGGGGACGGGCGGCTGCCGAAGGACACCGCGGTCTGGCTGCGTCCCTGACCCCGCGGCCGGACCGCGGTCACCGCCCCGCCGCCCCCCCCTTTCTCTCCCGCTATCCCCGCACCCCCACCACGAAGGGATCAGCACATGCACAGGACCGTCAGAGGCATGCCCGCCGCACTGGTCGTCGCCCTCTCCGCCGGCCTGCTCACCGCCACCGCCCCCGCGGCCCACGCGGCGGTCGGCGCCACCCTGCCCTTCACCTCCGTCGAGGCGGAGTCCGCGACCACCACCGGCACCCGGATCGGCCCCGACCACACCCAGGGCAGCCTCGCCTCCGAGGCGTCGGGCCGCCAGGCGGTCAGGCTGACTTCCGGCCAGCGCGTCGAGTTCACCGTGCCCCGCGCCGCCAACGCGGTGAACGTCTCCTACAGCGTCCCGGACGGCCAGTCCGGCTCGCTCGACGTGTACGTCAACGGCCAGCGGATCGCCAGGACCCTCGCCGTCACCTCCCGGTACTCCTACGTCGACACCGGCTGGATCGCGGGTTCCAGAACCCACCACTTCTTCGACAACGCCCGCCTGCTGCTCGGCCAGAACGTGCAGGCGGGCGACAAGGTCGCCTTCCAGTCGACCGGCACCCAGGTCACCGTCGACGTCGCCGACTTCGAGCAGGTCGCCGCGGCGTCCGCGCAGCCCGCCGGATCGGTCTCGGTCACCTCCAAGGGCGCCGACCCGAGCGGCGCAGGGGACTCCACCCAGGCCTTCCGCGACGCGATCGCCGCCGCCCGGGGCGGGGTGGTGTGGATACCGCCGGGCGAGTACCGGCTGACCTCCTCGCTCAGCGGGGTGCAGAACGTGACGCTCCAGGGCGCGGGCAACTGGTGGTCCGTGCTGCGCACCTCCCGCTTCATCGACCAGAGCAGCTCGGCGGGCAGCGTCCGCATCAAGGACTTCGCGGTCATCGGCGATGTCACCGAACGGGTCGACTCCAGCCCCGACAACTTCGTCAACGGGAGCCTGGGACCGAACAGTTCGGTTTCCGGCATGTGGATCCAGCACCTGAAGGTCGGCCTCTGGCTGACCGGCAACAACGACAACCTGGTCGTCGAGAACAACCGCATCCTCGACACCACCGCCGACGGCCTCAACCTCAACGGCAACGCGCGCGGCGTCCGGGTCAGCAACAACTTCCTGCGCAACCAGGGCGACGACTCCCTCGCCATGTGGTCGCTGTACGCGGCCGACACCGACAGCAGCTTCGTCAACAACACCGTCTCGCAGCCCAACCTCGCCAACGGCATCGCGATATACGGCGGCACGAACATCACCGTCAGGAACAACCTGGTCTCCGACACCAACGCCCTCGGCAGCGGCATCGCCGTCTCCAACCAGAAGTTCGCCGACCCGTTCTCCCCGCTCGCCGGGACCATCACGGTCGACGGCAACACCCTGGTGCGCACCGGCGCGATCAACCCCAACTGGGGCCATCCGATGGGCGCCCTGCGCGTCGACTCCTACGACAGCGCCATCGACGCCACCGTCTCCGTCACCAACACGACGATCATCGACAGCCCCTACAGCGCCTTCGAGTTCGTCTCCGGCGGAGGCCAGGGCCGCCCGGTCCGCAACGTCACCGTGGACGGCGCGACCGTGCGCAACACCGGGACCGTCGTCGTCCAGGCCGAGACCCAGGGAGCCGCCACCCTGCGCAACGTCACCGCCACCTCGGTCGGCGCCGCGGGCGTCTACAACTGCCCCTACCCGAGCGGCACCTTCACGCTCACCGACGGCGGCGGCAACTCTGGCTGGAACAGCACCTGGTCGAACTGCTCGGCCTGGCCGCAGCCGGGCCAGAGCAACCCCGACCCGGACCCGGCCCGCAACCTCGCCAAGGGCCGCACGGCGACCGCGACCGGCTCGCAGGACGTCTACACACCGGGCAGGGCGGTCGACGGGGACGCCACCTCCTACTGGGAGTCCGCCAACAACGCCTTCCCGCAGGCCCTGACGGTCGACCTCGGCTCCTCCTACGCGGTGCGCCGGCTGGTCCTGAAGCTGCCCCCGGCCGCGGCCTGGGGCGCCCGCACCCAGACCGTCACCGTCCTCGGCAGCACCGACGGCTCGTCCTGGTCGACCGCGGTCGGCGCCACCGGCTACCGGTTCGACCCGGCCACCGGCAACACCGCCACCGTCGCCCTGCCCGCGAGCACCGACCTGCGGTACCTGCGCCTCTCGGTGAGCGCCAACACCGCGTGGCCCGCCGCCCAGTTCAGTGAGGTGGAGGCCTACCTGACACCGTGAGCGGTCCGGTCCGTCCCCGCGCGCCGGTCCGTGTCGAACGGAGGTCCCGGCGCGCGGTGGCGTGCCGGGCGGCCGGAAAGCGGTGAATGGCCGAGAAGCCCCGGGACGCCGTCCGGCGGGACGGTGGTCCGGACCGTCCGGTACGCGCCAATATCATCCGCGCCCTCCCGGCGGGGCCCGGCGGCCCGGGGCGGATCCCGCCGTACGGGTGCGCGTCGGTCACGTGCGCATATGGCCGCCCTTTCAGGCCTTCATCGTTTCATCGCACGACCTTTACGATGTACACACTTTCGGTCACGTGGCGTGGTGAACATGTCACGGAGGGGAGACGGCCGGGTCTGCCGCTGCCTAGCCTCCCGGCCATGCGATCACCCCTGATGAGACGTCTCGGCGTCGGTGCGGTCCTGGCCCTCGCCCTGTTCGGCACGGCCCCGACCGCGAGCGCGGTCGACCCGGCCCCGGCCGAGCTGACCTTCGCGACCGACACCGCCACCACCACGCCCGGCGGCACGGTGAACCTGTCGATGACGATCACCAACCACAAGACCTACGACATCTGGTTCGTCTACCAGACCATCGACCCGACGTACCTCACCACCCAGCGCCCCGACCTGAAGTACTCCTTCACCGGGTGCAGCCTCGCCACCGCGACCGGCTCCACCCCGTGCTCCGGCACCGGTCCCGCCAACCTCGGCGGCAACTACGGCACGACCGTCCCGCCCGGTCAGAGCCGCACCGTCACCCTCGCGCTCACCGTCGCCGCCGACTCCGGCTGCAACGGGAACATCGGCTTCTACTCGTACTTCTACGCCGAGTTCAGCGACTCCACGAACCTCAGCGGCGGCCCGGTCTACACCCCCGAGACCCGCGTCCTCTGCGCCTGACGGACCACCCGTGACGGGCCTCGGCCGCACGGCGGTTGACCTGAAATGATGCATGAGCCGCTGATCGTCGCGGTACGCGCCTCCGATGCTCCCGCCGGCGGGCCCCACGGGTCCGCCGGTGCGCCGTCCTGGCCCCGGACCAGCGGACGGACGCGCCAGGACATCGTGTGACGTGCCATGCCCCGGAGGGAAAAATCAGCAATTCGGTTCCCCCGAAGCCCCGTTGGACACCTGCTCTTTTCCGTCATGTTTCGCGACATGACCATGAAAGCTACACACAGCCACCACAATGTGACCCGACGGATGTGTCGACGACTGGCTTCTGAGGGGGCGCCGGCGTCGCACCAGGGGGTGCGTCCGCTCTGCGGAGCCATGCTCACCCCTGCCCGGGGAGGGGACTTCACCGCATGAAGCGGACCATACGCACCGCCGTGCTCACGGCGGGCGCGCTGATCGCCGCGCTGGGCCTGCCGGCCGGCACGGCCCACGCCGACACCGCACCCAGAGTCGACCTGCGGGTCCTCGTGGTGAGCGACGGCGGCCCGTCGACCGACGCGATAGCCGCCGAACTCGGCGCCGCCGGAACCCCGTTCACCAGGATCGACCTCACCCAGGCCGGTCGGCAGACCATCGACGCCGGGTTCCTCGCGGACACCGTGGGCGGCCGGCCCCGCGCCAAGTTCCAGGCCGTCGTCCTGCCCAACGACAATCCCTTCCCCGCCGGTTCGGCCGAGATGGCGGCCCTCGCCGCGTACGAGCAGGCCTACTCCGTGCCGCAGGTCGACGCCTACACCTACGCGCGTCCCGAGGCCGGACTCCAGTACCCCGTCTACGGCGGCTACTCCGGCAGCCTCGACGGCGCGCAGGCCGACGTGACCGCCGCGGGCAAGGCCGGGCCCTTCGGGTACCTCAAGGGAAGCGTCCCGTTCGAGGACAACGACCCCGCTGTCGGCGAGAGTTACGCCTACCTGTCGCAGCCGGTGGCCGGCGCCGACTTCACCCCCTACGTCGAGGCGGCGATCCCGGGGCAGACCACCAAGGGCTCCCTGGTCGGCGAGTACCGCCACGACGGACGCCGCGAACTCGTCGTCACCTTCGTCTACAACCAGTACCAGGAGCAGTTCCGGCTGCTGGCCCGGGGCATCGTCGAGTGGATGACCGGCGGCGTGCACCTCGGCGCCTCCCGCAACTACTTCGCCGTCCACGTGGACGACGTCTTCGCCGCCGACGACCGCTGGAACAGCGACCTCAACTGCACCCCGGGCGACGTCGACTGCACCGACCCGAACGCCACCCCCGACCCGATCCGGATGACCCCCGCCGACGTGGACCACGCCGTCGCCTGGGAGCAGAGCAAGAACTTCACCCTCGACTTCGCCTACAACGCCGTGGGCACCGTCGACCAGCGCGCGGAGAACAACGGCGTCGACCTGCTCGCCGACAGACTCATCGCCCAGCGCGCCAAGTTCCGCTGGATCAACCACACCTACACGCACACCTTCCTCGGCTGCGTCCAGGACACCGCCGTCGTCCCCTGGAAGTGCGCCACCAACGCGAACGGCTCCACCCAGTGGGTCGGCCGCGGCGAGATATCCGCCGAGATATCCAACAACCGCATCTGGGGCCAGGGCGTCGGACTCCCGCTGCAGAACGACGAGTTGGTCACCGGCGAGCACTCCGGCATGCGCGTCCTGCCGCAGCAGCCCGACGACAACCCCAACCTGGCGCCCGCCCTCGCCGACAACGGCGTCGCCTGGCTCGGCTCCGACAACTCCCGTGAGCCCGTCCAGCGTGCGGTCGGACAGGCCACCACCGTGCCCCGCTACCCGATGAACGTCTTCTACAACGCGGGCAAGGCCGCCGAGCAGGTCGACGAGTACAACTGGATCTACACCAGCCGCGCCCAGGGCGGCAGCGGCGTCTGCGAGGACAACCCCGCCACCACCACCTGCCTGTCCGCGCCGCTGAGCACCACCACCGGCTACGCCGACCACATCGTGCCGCTGGAGACCAGGATCGCCCTCGGCCACGTGCTGTCCAACGACCCCAGGCCGCACTTCATCCACCAGTCCAACCTCGCCGAGGAACGCATCGCCTACCCCGTCCTGGACGGCGTCCTCGACGGCTACCAGGACCTGTTCGCCACCAGCACCCCGGTGGTCAACCTGCGGATGAAGGACATCGGCACCGAGCTGAAGCGCCGCGCCGCCTGGAACACCGCCGTCCAGGCCGGGCAGATCACCGCCTACCGCATCGGCACCGCCGTCACCGTGAACGCGCCCTCCGGCCTCCAGGTCACCGCCACCCTGCCCACCGGGACCACCCGCAACGGCACGGCGTTCGGCACCGCCTACGCGGGCGCCGTCTCCGGCTGGACCGCCTCCACCGGCACCGCGATCACCCTGACCCTGCCCGCCTCCGCCGCGGCCCCGGCCCTCGCCCCGGCGAAGACCGCCCGGACCACCGCCCCGGCACCCCGCACCCGGGTCCCCGCCGGGGCGCGCGAGCACGTCCACGCCACCGCGGACAACTGAACGACGCTCCACACCAGGGACCGCCGCCCGCCGCGCCCGTGACCGCAGAGCCCGGTCACGGACGGCGCCCGGCCGCGGTCCGCGGTCCCGGCCGCCCACCAGGCGGCCGGGACCCGCACGACCACCCACACCTCGGCCGTGGAGCACAGACGATGTCCGTTCACCGCGGCGCGCGACGTACCCGAGCGACGCGCGTCACCCTGCTCACCGAAGGCACCTACCCGCACAGCCACGGCGGGGTCAGCGTCTGGTGCGACCAGCTCGTCCAGGGCATGCCCGACGTCGAGTTCGACGTCGTGGCCGTCACCGGCACCGGCCGCGAACCCGTCGTCTGGGACCTGCCCGCGCACGTCTCGGCCGTGCGGTCCGTCCCGATGTGGGGCGCGCCGCCCGCGGGCGCCCCGCCGCGCGGCCGGGCCCGCCGCCGACTCGCCGCCTCCTACGAGCAGTTCCTCACCGCGCTGCTCGACCCGCGGGCCGAGGACGGCTTCGCCCCCGCCCTCTACGCCCTGGCCCGCGCCGCCGCCGACCGGACCCTGAGCCCGTTCCTCCGCTCCGACCAGGCCATCACCGTGCTGACCGGACTGTGGAACCGGCCCGGACTCGCCGTGCGCGAGGCCGGACCCACCCTGCACGACGCGCTCACCGCCACCGCCTTGCTCGAACACGCCCTGCGCCCGCTCGCCACCCCGCCGCCCGAGACCGGGGTGGCCCACGCGGTCAGCGGGGGCGTCGCCGCCCTGCCGGGACTCGCCGCCCTCGAACGGCACGGCGTGCCCCTGCTGCTCACCGAGCACGGCGTCTACCTGCGCGAGCGCTACCTCGGCTACCGCACCGCGCCCTACCGCTGGCCCGTCAAGGCCGTCGTCCTCGGCTTCTTCCGGCTGCTCGCCGGGGAGACCTACCGCCGGGCCGCCCTGATCACCCCGGGCAACCGCTACAACCGGCTCTGGGAGGAGGAGGGGGGCGCCGCCCCCGAGGCCATCCGCACCGTCTACAACGGCGTCGACCCGGCCGCGTTCCCCGCCGCCGGGCCCGAACCGGACACCCCCGTGCTCAGCTGGGCCGGACGGGTCGACCCGATCAAGGACCTGGAGACCCTGATCCGCGCCTTCGCCCTGGTCCGCGACCGCCTCCCGGACGCCCGACTGCGGCTGTTCGGGGGCACCCCGCGCGGCGGCGAGGGCTACCGGGACCGCTGCGAGGCGCTCGCCGCGCACCTCGGCCACGCCGACGCCGTCACCTTCGAGGGCCGGGTCGACGACATCAAGGACGCCTACGCGGCCGGGAACGTCGTGATGCTCTCCAGCATCAGCGAGGGCTTCCCCTTCACCCTGATCGAGGCCATGTCGTGCGGACGGGCCACCGTCTCCACCGACGTCGGCGGCGTCCGGGAGGCGGTCGGCGACACCGGACTCGTCGTCCCGCCGCGCGACCCGGACGCGATGGCCGCCGCGGCCCTCGACCTGCTCGCCGACGCCGCGCGCCGCAGGGCCATGGGCGAGGCGGCCAGGCTCCGGGTGATCGAGCAGTTCACCCTGCGCCAGACCATCGACACCTTCCGTGCCATCTACCACGAACTGCCCCACCTCACCCCGGAGCGCAGAACCGTGCCCGTACCGGCACCGCTGCCCGCCGCGACCGTCACCGGCACCGGGAGCCTCGCGCTGTGAGCGGACCGATGTCCCTGGAGCCGGGCGGCGCCGAACAGGACACCCTCGCCCTGCGGCTGGCCGACACCAGGCCGCCCCGCCGCCGTCCCGGCTGGGCCCGCGGCGCCCTCGACGACGCCACGCTCGCCATCCGGCTGCCCCGGCACGGCCCCGACGAGGCGGCGGTCAGCGAACTCGCCGCCGAACTCGCCGACCGCGTCGGCCCCGCCGTCCACCCCTACGAGGTCGCCGCGCTCCTGGAGGCCGAAGGGCTCTCCGCCTCCCAGATCAAGGAGCGCTACGGCCACCCCACCCTCTTCTCGCTCGCCGCCGCCCTCTACGACCGGGTCCCGCGCACCTTCCCGCAGCCCGCGCCCGCCCCCGACCCCTGGCGCCCCGACACCGTGCGCTGCCTGCTGCGCGGGGTGCTGTTCGCGCTGCCGGGACTCGCCTACCTGCTCACCGCGCCCCTGTGGAACGCCGCCGGACACACCCGCGCGCTGATCGTCGCGGGCCTCGTCTCCTGGGCCTGGGGCCAGGCCCTCGGCCACCGCGCCCACCTGCGGATGGCCACCGGACGCCGGGAGGCGGGCCGCACCCTGCTCGCCGGGGCCCCCGTCGGAGCCGTCCTCGCGACGACCGCCGCCGCCCTCACCACCGGCGGCGGCCCGGTGACCCTGGTCGCCGCCGCCCAGTCCGCCTACCTCGCCGCGGCCGGCGTCCTGCTGGTGCTGGCCCGCGAACGGCTCCTGCTGGCCGCGCTCACCCCGCTGATCGCGGGCGCCGCCGCCCTGCCCTGGTGGGACCCCGGCACCCCGACCAGGGCCGGACTCCCGCTGCTCGCCCTGCTCGCCACCCTCGTCGTCACCGCCCTGGTCCTGCGCACGACGCTGGCCGCCGAACCCGTCACCGGCGCCGCCCGGCCCCGCCCGCTGCGGTCCCTGCCCTACGGCCTCTTCGGGCTCGCCGCCGGGGCGATGGTGCTGCTGGAAGGGCGCCAGGAGCCGTACGCGGTGATCGTGCTGACGGTCTCCATGGGACCCGCCGAATGGCTGCTCTACCGCTACCGGGGCCTGTCCGTCGCCGCGCTGCGCGCCACCGCCACCCCCGCCGCGTTCCTGCTCCGCTCGGCCGCGGTCCTCGCCCTCTGCCTGACCGCCTACCTGCTGCCGCTGCTGCCCGCGGCCCTGCTCACCGGCGCCGAACCCGCCGCCCTACTGCCGCTCGCCGCCACCCTGTGGACCGCCCTGCTGCTCCAGGCGTTCGGCGTGGCCTGGCCCTCCGCCGTCGTCAGCCTCACCGCGGCGGCCTGCGCCACCGGCGCACCGCTCCTCGGCCTGGCGGGCGCCACCACCGCCCTGGCCGTGAGCTGCGGCGCCGCCTCCCTCTGCCTGGCGGGGTGCGCGCTGTGGCTGCTCGGCCGTCCCGCCCCGCACGCCTGACCGCGGCCGCCACCGCGCCCACCCGTACGCCCACGCACAACCGACCGGAAGGACACCGCAGTTGACCTCCGCACCGCTCGCCGCCGTCACCGGGGCCGAGGGCTTCATCGGCTCCCACCTCACCGAGGCCCTCGTCGCCTCCGGCCATCGGGTCAGGGCCATGGCCCAGTACAACTCCTTCTCCTCCTACGGGTGGTTGGAGTCCCTGCACCCGGACGTCCTCGACCAGGTGGAGATCGTCCTCGGTGACGTCCGCGACCCCGGGTCGGTCCGCGGCCTCCTCGAAGGCGCCGACACCGCCTACCACTTGGCCGCCCTGATCGCGATCCCGTACTCGTACCAGGCCCCGCACAGCTACGTGGACACCAACATCACCGGCACCCTCAACGTCCTCGAAGCCGTCCGCGCCCTCGGCACACCCCGGCTGGTGCACACCTCCACCAGCGAGACCTACGGCACCGCGCGGACCGTGCCCATCACCGAGGACCACCCCATCAACACCCAGTCCCCGTACGCCGCCTCCAAGGCCGGCGGGGACCGGCTCGCCGACAGCTACCACGCCAGCTTCGAGACGCCCGTGGTCACCCTGCGGCCCTTCAACACCTTCGGACCGCGCCAGTCCATGCGCGCCGTGATCCCCACCGTCATCGGCCAGGTCGCCGCGGGGGAGCGCACCCTCACCCTCGGCGACCTGCGCCCCACCCGCGACTTCACGTTCGTCAAGGACACCGCGCGCGCCTTCCTCGCCGTGGGCACCGCGCCCGCCGAACGGGTCGTCGGCCGCACCTTCAACGCCGGGACCGGCGGCGAGATCTCGGTCGGCGACCTGGTCGCGCTGATCGGCAAGGTCATGGACACCGCCCTCGACGTCCGCGCGGACGAGGCCCGCATCCGGCCCGCCGCCTCCGAGGTGATGCGCCTGGTCGCCGACGCGAGCAGGCTCACCGCCGCCACCGGCTGGCAGCCCGCGCACACCCTGGAGGAAGGACTCGCGCACACCGTCGCGTTCTTCCGCGACCCGGCCAACCTCGCCCGCTACAAGACCGGCATCTACAACATCTGACCCGCCCGGCACGTCCGCGCACCTCTGCGCGCGTCTGCGCACGTCAACGAAGGAGGAGCCCCATGCACGCAGTCATCCTGGCCGGAGGCAAGGGCGTCCGGCTGCGGCCGTACACCACGGCGCTGCCCAAGCCGCTCGTCCCCATCGGCGACCAGCACGCCATCCTGGAGATCGTGCTGCGGCAGCTCTCCGCCGCCGGTTTCACCAGCTGCACCCTGGCGATCGGGCACCTCGGCGAGATCATCCGCGCCTACGTCGGCGACGGCTCCCAGTGGGGCCTGGCCGTCGACTACGCCACCGAGGAGAGCCCCCTGGGCACCATGGGCCCCCTGCTCAACCTGCGCCACCGGCTGCCCGACACCTTCCTGGTCATGAACGGCGACGTCCTCACCGACCTCGACTACGCCGACGTCCTGCGGCGCCACAGATCCTCCGGCGCCCCGCTCACCATCGCCACCTACGCCCGCAAGGTGCACATCGACTTCGGGGTACTGACCACCACCGACAGCAAGGTCGTCGCCTTCACCGAGAAGCCCAGCGTCGACTACCGCGTCTCGATGGGCGTCTACGGACTCTCCCGCGCCACCCTTGAGGAGTACACGCCCGGACTGCCCCTCGGATTCGACGAGTTGGTCCTCGACCTGCTCGCCGCCCGGACCCCGCCGCACGCCTACGACTTCGACGGGTACTGGCTCGACATCGGCCGCCCCGACGACTACGACCGGGCCAACGCCGAGTTCACCACCCGCAAGTCGCTTCTGCTCAAGGGAGCCTGAGCACCCCATGCGCATTCTCGTCCTGGGTTCCACCGGCTACCTGGGCGGCCATGTCGCCGAGCACCTGCGCGCCCTGCCCGGCGCGCGGGTGCTCGGCGCGGGCCGCTCGGCCGGTGCCGAACACCGCGTCGACCTCGCCACCGTACGGCCGGAACGGCTGGCGAAGACCCTGGCCTCGGCCGCGCCCGACGCCGTCGTCAACTGCGCGGGCGCCACCGGCGGCGACCCCGTCACCCTCGCCGAGGCCAACGCGCGCGGCCCCGCGGTGCTGTGCGCGGCCCTCCGCGACGCGGCCCCGGCCGCCCGCCTGGTCCACCTGGGCTCGGCCGCCGAGTACGGCCCCGGAGTCCAGGACACCTACGTCACCGAGACGGCGCCCACCAGCCCGGTGGGCCCGTACGGCGCGACCAAGCTCGCGGGCACGGCCGCCGTCACCGCCTCCGGCCTGGACGCCGTGGTGCTGCGGGTCGGCAACCCCGTCGGACACGGCGCACCGGCCGCGGGACTGCCCGGCAGGGTCGCCGCGCTGCTGCGGGACGCGGGGGCCGACCCCGGGGCCGTGCTGCGCCTCGGCGACCTCTCCGCACACCGCGACTTCGTCGACGTCCGCGACCTGGCCGACGCGGTGCGCCGCACCGTCACCGCCCCCGGACCGCTGCCGCCCGTCCTCAACATCGGGGGCGGCGCCGCGGTCCCGGTGCGCGAGGTGGTGCACGGCCTGGCCCGGCACGCCGGGTTCCGGGGCCGGATCGAGGAGAGCGCCGACGACCGGGCGGGCTCGGTACGCTCCGCTCGGGTCTCCTGGCAGTGCTCCGACATCACCGCCGCGCGCGAGGCCCTCGGCTGGCGCCCGGCGCACACCCTGGACGACGCGCTGGCCGCCCTCTGGGAAGGCGGCGGCACCCCGTGAACCTGCTCGTCCCGCTCTACGTCCATCCGGCCGAGGACCCGGGCGCCTGGCACCGCCTGATCTCCGCGGCGACCCGCACCTACGGCGTCGTCCTCAACCCGGCCGACGGCCCGGGGGAGCGGCCCGACCCCGCGTTCACCGCGGCGGCCTCGGCGCTGCGCGCGGCGGGCGCCCGCCTCCTCGGCTACGTCGACACCGACTACGGCATGCGCGCGACCGCCGACATCACCGAGGACCTGCGCCGCCACCGCGAGTGGTACGCGGCCGACGGCTGCTTCCTCGACCGGGTGACGGCGACCCCGCAGGCGCTGCCCGCCTGCCGCCGCCTGGTGCGCGCCGTGCGCCGCTCGGGCACCGCGACGGTCGTCCTCAACCCCGGGGTGCACCCGGCCGCCGGGTACGCCCGCATCGCCGACCTGACCGTCACCTTCGAGGGCCACTGGTCGACGTACGTCTCCGCCTTCAGCAGGCCCGACTGGACGGTGCGGCAGCCGCCCGAGCGGCTCTGCCACCTGGTGTACGGGGTGCCCGAGGCGCTCGTCCCGCTCGCGGTGCGCACCGCGCACGAGCGCGGCGCGGCCGTCTGCGGCCCGGTCACCGGTGAACCCCCCAACCCCTGGGCCGCGTTGACGCCCGCCCTGACGGGAGCCGAACGATGAGGACGAGGCCGGGGACGCTGGCCACCCTGCTGCTGGCCGCCGCGCTCCTCGCCGGATGCGCGCGCACCGAGGGCCGGACGGCACCGCCGGAACCCGCCGACCGGCGCTGGCGGCCCGCCCCCGGCCTGGCCTGGCAGTGGCAACTCGACGGAAGGGTCACGCCGTCGGCGGACGTGCCCGTCTACGACATCGACGGCTTCGAGAACTCCCGGGACGACGTCGCCCGGCTGCACCGCGACGGCCGCAAGGTCATCTGCTACATCAATGTCGGCGCCTGGGAGAGGTTCCGCCCCGACCAGGCCGACTTCCCGGCCTCCGTGCTCGGCCGGACCAACGGCTGGGAGGGCGAACGCTGGCTCGACATCCGGCGGTTGGACGTGCTGCGCCCGATCATGGAGCGCCGGTTCGACATGTGCAGGGAGAAGGGCTTCGACGCCGTCGAACCCGACCTCGTCGAGGGCTACGGCAACGACACCGGGTTCCCGCTCACCGCAGGCGACCAGCTCAGGTTCAACCGGATGATCGCCGACCTCGCCCACCGGCGCGGCCTCTCCGTCGGGCTGAAGAACGACCTCCCGCAGATCCCGCAGCTCCTGGCGCACTTCGACTTCGCCGTCAACGAGGAGTGCGCCCAGTACGGCGAGTGCGCCCGGCTCACCCCGTTCATCGAGGCGGGCAAGGCGGTCTTCCACGTCGAGTACAAGGAGAAGAACAGCGCGTTCTGCGCCGAGTCCCGCAGGCTCGGCCTCTCCTCCATGCGCAAGCGGCTGGACCTAGACGTCTGGCGGCAGCCCTGCTGACGGACCCGTGGGCGGGGGAGTGCGGCGCCAGGTCACCTGCACCTGGAGGTGGCCCTGCGCGCCGGTGCGGGCGAGCACCGCGCCGACCTCCGCGTCGAGCTGGATGCCGAACTCCACGGTGATCTCGTCGGGCCGCTCGGGCAGGTCCCCCATCCGGCGCAGGGTCGCGGCGGCGGCCCTGCGCACGCCTTCGAGCGCCGACTCGAAGGAGCCGGTCGCCCGCGCCACCACGTCCGACGCGCCCGTCGCCTCCACCACACCGCTGTCGAAGGGGTCCATCCGCGCCACCACGGACCCGCCGTCCTCCAGCTCGAAACGCAGCAACTCCCCCACGAACGCGCCCCCGCCCCGCTCGACCGCCGTCCCGGACGCGTTCACTGTGCCCCGCGCCGGGCCCCGCGAACCCTCGCGCGCCGGGCGCCCGGAGGCCCGAACACCCCGCGTGGACGGCCCAGTTCCGGCCCCGGTGGCTGCCGGGTGCCCTTTCGGTGACGCAATCGAGGGGTCAGTATGAGGGGGAGCCCGCGGATGCGAGGCGACCTCTCCAACGCGCCGACTAGGGGGCAGCGGGACGTGACGACTACTGCGACCGAGTTCGAGTCCGATCTGGTCGATCTCAGCCGATGCGGGCTCCACGAGGTGATGACCCTCCACGACCCGCTGTTCGTGGACGCGCTGGACGTCCTGGTGCGGCATCTCGGCGAGCGGCCGACGTTCCAGAGCAACAGCGGAGCAGGCAACAGCCCGTACCTGGCCGCGGACTGCGACGGCGCCGAGCACTAGCCCGGGATGACCGAGCCGCATGCCCGCACCCGGACCGTGCTGGGGCGTCATCGCACGCCCGCGACCGATCTGGACGACCTGGCCGCAGGCCGCGTCACCCCCGGCGCCGCCCGCCGTCTGTGGGCCGTGGAGCGCAGCCGCAGGCTGCTGATGCTGCGCGCGGTCACGGACCTCGCCCGCCGCCGCGCCCCGGCCGCGCCGCTGCCCCCCGACGCCGCGATGGACCTGCTGCTGCGCGTCGACCGGGTCCGCCCCGACGTCGTCGCCGACCTGCTGGAACACCCCGGTACCGGTGTCTGGGCCGTCCGCGCCCTGGAGCGGCTGAACTCCGCCGAGCGGCCCCGCGCGCCGGCGCCGCCGCTGTGGGCCGAGGTCGGGTACCTGCACTGCCTGGCCGCCGCGGGGGCGCTGCGCTCCGGCATCGAAGGAACGATTCGCTTACCGGTGCACGGCACCCTGGTCGCCTTCCCCACCCTGGGCCGCGTCCGCCTCCCCGGCACCGCGCTGCCGGGACCGCCCGCCGTCGTCACCCTGCGCGTCCCGGCCGCGGGCGCGGGCCCCGCGCTGCTGCTCACCGGGGAGCTGCCGCTCGCGCTCCCCGCTGATCTGCGCCGGGCGCGCGGCCCCTGGGAACCGTCCCGCCGGATCGCCTGGAGCCCCCGGCCGCAGGACCCGCCGCTCACCCTGGAGGACGCCGACCCCTACCGCGACTTCAGGACCGCGCTCCCGCCCGCCACCGCGCCCCCGCTCACCGGCCCCGAGACCCGGGACTGGCACCTGCTGCTGCGCGCGGCCGGTGACCTCCTGCGCGAACGGCACCCGGAGGCGGCCGGGATGCTCGCCCGTACCCTGCGGGTCCTGGTGCCGCTGCCCACCGCGCCCCGCTTCCGCACCGCGAGCGCCTCCTACGAGGAGGCCGTCGGCAGCGCCCTGCTCTCGCTGCCCCCGACCCCGCAGGACCTCGCCGTCACCCTGGTGCACGAGGCCCGGCACTCGGTGCTCAACGGCCTGCTCCACCAACTCGCCCTGCACAGCGGGGAGGAGGAGCTGCTGCTGTACGCGCCGTGGCGCGGCGATCCGCGCCCGCTCTCCGGACTCCTGCACGGCGCCTACGCGTTCGCCGGGGTCGCCGACTTCTGGCGGGTCGAACGGCACGCGCTGCGCGGACCGGCGGCGGAACTGGCCCACTTCGAGTTCGCGGTGTGGCGCGCCGCGGTCGCCGAGACGCTCGCCACGCTGCTCGCCTCGCCCCGACTGACCACCGCCGGGCGGCTGTTCACCGGGCGGCTGGCGGCGCGGGCCGCGACCTGGGACCGGGAGACGGTGCCCGCCCGCCCCGGGGCGCTCGCCCGCGCCGAACTCGCCGACCTGCGCGCGGTGTGGCGGGTGCACCATCTGCGGCCCGACCCCGCCGGGACCGCCGCGCTGGCCGAGGCCCTGCGCTCCGGCGCCGACCCGCGCGCCGTCCCCGCGGTGCGGTCCGTGGTCAGCCCCGACCCGGGCGTCGTCGTCCCCGATCCGCGCAGCGAACTGCGCCGGGTGCTGCTGGCCGACCCCGACGCGCTGGAGCGGCAGGCCCGCCTCGCGACGTCCGCCACCCGGTCCGTGGCGCTGGCCGAGGCGGACGTCCTGCTGCTGCGCGGTGCGGCCCGGGAGGCGGCCGCGGCCTACCGGGCGGTGCTGGCCGACCGCCCCGAGGCGGTGTCCGCGTGGGCCGGTCTCGGCCTCGCCCTGCGCGACTGCGGCCCCCCGGCCGCCGCGGACGCCCTCCTGCGCCGCCCGGAACTGGTCAGAGCGCTCCACGCGCACGCCCCCGGCCCCGCCGACCCGGCCGCGACGGCCGCCTGGCTCGGCGGGACGACGGGAGGGGCGGGGTGACGCAGGCCGTCCGGCACGGCCGACGGGGCGAAGGGGCCGTCACCGGCCGGACGGGGGGCCATCCTGCCCGGGGCACGACGCGGGCGGGCGACGGCCGCCGTCCACTCGGCGGGACGGCGTGGTCCCGGTGACGGCGGCCGCTGTGCCCGGCGGGACGGCGCGGTCCCGATGACGACGGGCGACCTTCGGGACCGCCCCCCCGGGCCGCGCCACCCCGTGACGGGGACGGGTCCCGGCACGGGGACGGTCCGACGCTCCCGTCCTACAGCGGCATCGGGTCGATGTCGCAGTTGGCCACCTTGTGGGCCGCTGCCGCCGCCGTCGCCGGGTGGTCGTCGCCCAGGGTGCGGCCGTACCGGGTGACGGTGTCGGCGTGCAGGGCGTCGGCCTCCTCGGCGCGGCCGAGCAGCCGCAGTCCCGCCGCGAGGTTGACGGAGGCCGCGAGGGACGCCGGGTGGTCCTCGCCGAGCCGTCGGCGGCTGTGTTCGAGGGTGGCGGTGCTCAGCTCCACCGACGCCTGGACCTCGCCCAGTTCGTACAGGTCGGCGGCGAGGTTGGTGGCGCAGGCCAGGGTGTTGGGGTGGTCCTCGCCGACCGCCCCGGCGAGGGCCGCGAGCAGCCGTTCGTTGAGCTGCCGCGCCTCCTCCCCGCGCCCCAGCAGCCGCAGGCAGACCGCGTGGTTGACCTGCGCGCCCAGGGTGTGCGGGTGGTCGGCGCCGAACAGCCGCTGGTACCCGGCGCAGCCCTGCGCGCTGAGGTCGAGGGCGCGCGGGAGGTCGCCGCTGTGCCGGACGTCGACGGAGTGGGCGAGCAGCGCGGCCAGCGTGTCGGGGTAGTGGTCGCCGTAGCGGTTGCGGAACATCCGCAGCGCCTTCGCGGACAGCTCGATGGCCTCCGGGTGCCGCCCCGCCCGCCGTTCGGCGACCGCGAGGCCGCGGTAACCGGAGATCGTGGTGGGGTTCTTGACGCCGTAGTTGTACTCGTAGCGCCCGACCACGTCCTGCTGCTGGTCGCGCGCCTGCATGTACTCGCCCGCCTCCTGCCGGTCCACGACGACGCCCGCGAGGGTGCCGAGGGTCGACAGGGCGTTCTCGCCCAGCTCCTCCACCTTGCGGCGGTGGGTGTCCTGGTCCAGCTCCAGCGCCTCGCGGAAGTCGCCGGTCAGCCGCAGGTTCAGCGCCACCCGGTGGGCCACGATCAGGGTGGACAGGTCGTTGGGCCCGAACAGCCGCCTGCACGCGTCGAAGCACTGCCGGTCCAGGTCGGAGGCGGCGCCGAAGTCGCCGCGCATCCGCAGGTCCCAGGCGAGCATCCCGGTGATCTCCAGGGTCATCTCGTGCTCGGGGCCCAGGGATTCGGTCATCAGCTCCAGGGTGCGCTGGTCCAGCTCGTAGGCGACGCGGTAGTGGCCGAGGATGCGCAGCGCGTCGGTGTAGAGCTTCGCCGCCATCAGGACCGGCTCGGCACGCTCGCCGTCGACCGCGCGCCAGGTCTCGTACGCCTGCTTGGCGAGTTCGAGGGAGCCCTCGTGGTCGCCCCAGGTGAACATGTACTGGATCTCGTTCAGGACGAGTTGGCGCACCCACGGGTCGCCGGACTCCACCGCGTGGCTGCTGATCACGTGCGGCAGCAGCTCGCCGTACTGCTGCCACTGCCCGGAGTCGGAGGGGGCGCCGGGGTCGCCCTTGGCGAGCAGCCGGTGGGCGCCGTTGCGCATCTGCTCCTTGAGCGTGTCCGACATCTGGTTGATCAGGACGCGCTGGACCAGTCGGTGCAACTGGACGGTGTTGGTGGCGTGGTTGATGCGGGCGAGCGCGTACCGGTTGATCTCCCGGATGGCCCGGCCGAGCCGGATCGGGTCGCTCAGGGCGGCGGCCAGCTCGGGCGGCACCGGGGCGTCGCGGACGCCGGTGAGCAGCCGCCTGGAGATCGGCTCGGGCGCGAAGAAGGCGCAGACCTGGAGGAGTTGGAGGGCGGCGGGGTGGTTCTTCTGGAGCCGCTCCAGGGAGACGTTCCAGGCGGCGGCCACCGACAGCGGGTAGTCGGGGGGCGGGTCGCTGACCATCAGGTCGGCGGCCTGCCGCTCGAACAGGCGCAGGTACTCGTCGGCGGGCATACCGGTCTCGGAGAGCCAGACGGCGGCCTGCTCGATGCCGAGCGGCAGGTCGCCGAGCGTCTCCGCCAGCCGGTCGGCGGTGTCGTCGTCGAGGCTCGGGGCGCGGAGCTGGAGCAGCTCGCGGCTCTCCTCGCGGGCGAACACGTCGACCTCCAGCGGGCGGGCTGCGGTGGCCCACTGGGCATTGCGGGAAGTCACGAGAATGCGTCCTGGACCGTTGGTGGGGAAGAACTCGCGAACGGCTTCGGGAACCTCCGCGTTGTCGAAGACGAGGAGCCAGTTCTTGTACGGCTCGCCCGTCCGCAGCGCCTCGATGACGGCGGGGACGGCGGTGTTGGCCTCGCCGGTGCCGACGTCGAGTCCCAGCCGCCGCGCCAGTTCCACCAGCACCTGGCGGATCTGCTGGGACTGTTCGGAGGGAATCCACCAGACGACCTGGTACTCGTTCAGATGGCGGTACACGTACTCGACCGCGAGCTGCGACTTGCCGACCCCGCCCATGCCCTGGAGCGCCTCGGGGAGGACGGCGGTGGTGCCCTCCTGGAGCCGTCGGTGCAGGTCTTCGAGCAACTGTTCGCGTCCGGTGAAGGCGCGGTTCCGTGGGGGCACGTTGCCCCAGACGGGCGGCGGTTTCCGGGTCCCGTCCCCCCTTGTCGTCGCGGCATCGGACCGCACGCCCGTCACGGACACGTTCCCTCCATCGTCCTCGGGTGCTCCGGTCCCGTCCTCTCCCCGCGGGTCGGCCGGGGTCCCGCCGACGGTGCGGTCGGGGACCGGAGCGCTGGAATCTTCGCCCTGTGTATCACTGTTGTGACGCTGGGTCACAGTTGACGCTGGTGGTGGTGCCGGTTGCGCGTCGTGCCGCAGCCGCCGGTCCAGCAGGACCGCGGCGGCCGTGTGCCGCCCGTCCAGCGCGGTCAGCGCGGGCAGGACGGGGGTCAGCCAGGTCCGCACCCCCTCCAGCGGCAGCCGCGCGGCGCTCTCCGGATCGGCGACCAGGTCCCGCACCTGGCGCAGTACGCCCCCGGTGGCGCCCGGCACGGTGTCCGCCAGGTGGTCGAAGGCGAGCCGCAGCGCCCGCGCGGTCTCCCCGCGGGTCCCCTCGGCCAGCAGCTCCTGGCGCAGCCCCGCCGTCGCGAACTCCAGGTCGACCCGGGCGGGGCCCGGCACCTCGGGGGTGTCGGGGCCCGCGGCCGACGGCAGCAGCAGCCCGCTCACCAGCAGCTCGGCCAGATGCCACGGCCTGGCCTCCGGGAGCAGGGTGCGCCGCAGCAGTTGCAGGATCGTCAGGTTGAGCGGGCTGGCCGCCCCGAGCTGCGCCAAGTGGTATGCGGTCGGGCTGAGTTGGGCGCGCAGACGGCGGGCGTGGTCGGCGGCGGAGAGCGGGCGGGGCGGGGTCGGCGGCCGGGGCAGCGGCGGCGTCCCGGTGGAGACCGGCAGCACCCGCATCGCGTACTCGGCGGGCCGCTCGTGCCGCACCAGCCGCGCCCACTGCGCCACGGCGTCCGGCGTCAGCTCCAGCACCGGAACCGGCTGCCAGGGGGGTTGCCTGTCCTCGGGGAACCCGGGCAGCGCGAAGTCGTCCGGGCGGTGCCACCAGACGGCGTTGGCGGCGGCCGGGCCGGGACTGCGCAACCGGCTGCGCAGCGGCACCGTGGGCAGCCGCGCCCACAGATGCTCCGGCAGGGTGCTGACGACGGCCGTGGGCATCGTCGCGGCCCAGCGGGCGAGCCGGTGGTGGGCGCTGCCGTCCCGCCAGTGGTGCGCGTACATGTCGGTCACCACCAGCACCGCGCGGCGGCCGGGGCGGTCCGGGGCGACGGCCCGGCGCCCGCGGCCCGTCACGTCGTCCCAGCGGCACACCCGGACGTCGCGGAAGGCGCCCGAGCCGAGGAGCGTCGCCTCGAACTGCCGGACGGTGCGCGTCCACAGGCCCATCGACAGGCCGCTGTCGACGACCAGCGTCAGCGACAGCCAGCGCTCCGCGGCCGGGCGGAGGACGGGTAACCAACTGCCGTGCTCCGCGCGGGACTCGGCGGTCGCCTCCTCGTCGAGCAGCCGGACGCGCCCGGACGGCAGCCGCAGCCGCAGCGGACGCAGCGCCCGCTCGATCGGCCGCGCGCCCTCCAGGGCGGGAGGTCCGTACGCGCCGGACCGCACGGACCGCGCGAAGGCGCCGACCCGCACGGGCACCGGCGCTCCCGCCCGCTCCCGCGACGGCCCGCCCGCCGCACCGGA
>NZ_FMCI01000301.1 GCF_900091845.1 Streptomyces sp. SolWspMP-5a-2 | reverse complement strand
CGACCCGCAGCACGCCCGCGGGTTCGTGCCAGCCGAGGGTGCCGAGTCGGCCCGCCGCCTCCAGCTCGGCGGAGCGGTGCAGCGCGGGGGCGGTGCGCGGGTCGGCGACCAGCAGGGCGTGGCCGCCGGTGCCGTCGGGGTCGGCGGTGACCTGCGCGGCGGCCACCGAGGGGTGTGCGGTGAGCACGTCGGCCAGGTGCGGGTCGATGTCGGTCATGTGGCCCTCCGGTCGGGGACGGTCACCGAGTGCAGGAACTCCCGTGCCAGCGCCACGAGTTCGTCGCCCGCGTCGAAGGCGGTGAGGTGGTCGCCCTCGGGCAGCGAGCAGAGCCGGGCCCGGGGCAGGTGGCGGGCGACGAAGGCGGAGCCCGCCGGATGGGCGGTGGTGTCCCGGCCGCTGGTGACGACGAGGGCGGGTTGCGGGGCGTCGAGCAGCCGTCGGCAGTCGGCGGTCATCAGGGCGCCGTTCAACAGGCCGTAGCGGTGCAGCAGTTCGGGGGTGGCGTAGGGGTGGATGAGGTAGTGGGCGATGTCCGGGCGCAGCGCCTGGAGGGCGGTGGGCCTGCTCATCAGCCGGTGCATGGCGGCTGCCTGCGGTCGGCCCCTGGCGACCAGCGCGAGCAGGGACGCGATGTCGTGCTGGTGGGCCGTCTTGGGGGCCTCGGCGCCGAGTTCCCAGTCGCCGTGCCACAGGCTCAGGGAGCTGACGCGGTCGGAGCGGGCGGCGGCCGAGAGGGCGATCACCGCTCCCCCGCAGAGGCCGAGCGCGTGGGCGTGGCCGATGCCGAAGCCGTCGAGGACGGCGAGCACGTCGTCGCTCTGGGCGTCGAGGTCGTGGGCGGGCTGGGCGCCGAGGCCGCTGCCGTCGTCCGCCGCGAACAGGCCCCGGCTCTCCCAGGTCACCACCCGGTAGCGGTCGCTGAGGGCGGCCAGCCAGGGGACCGCGAGGCCGACGGGCATGCCGCAGGCGCTGACGACGGCCACGGCGGGCGCGTCCTCGGGGCCCACCGCCCAGCATCGGAGCGGGGTGCCGTCGCGGGCGGGCAGCACCACGGGCGGGCCGGGGAACGCGGCGCGCGCTGCGGTGGCCGCCCGCTGGGGCTCGCCGTCGGCGGTGGCGCGGG
>NZ_FMCI01000304.1 GCF_900091845.1 Streptomyces sp. SolWspMP-5a-2 | reverse complement strand
CATCAGCGTGCTGCGCGCCCCACGGACCCTGCCCGCGACGACCGTCCTCACCCGCTGACACCGGTCAAGGCAGCATGGTCCCCAACTGGTCCCCAAGAATGATCAAGGGCCGGTAGCGGATGTCTCCGATACCGGCCCTCGAACAACGACTGTCTCCAGTCGGGACGACAGGATTTGAACCTGCGACCCCTTGACCCCCAGTCAAGTGCGCTACCAAGCTGCGCCACGTCCCGATGCTGTCTGACCTGGGGTTTCCCCTGGCCGAACGTGCACAGAAACCATACCGCACTCGGGTCGGTGGTCGCGCACCCCTTTCCCGTGGGCCGCCCTTGACCTGAAGTTCGGTTGAGGTAGCACGATCGGTTCCATGACGACGATCACCGAGGAAGCGCGGGCGTACGGGTACGCGGACCTGCCCCGCCTCATGGGCACGATGACCGGCGACGAGAAGCACGGGCCCGCCGCCACCTCCACCCTCGACGTGCTGTGGGTGCTGTACGACCGCGTGCTGCGGGTACGCCCCGAGACGGCCGACGACCCCGGCCGGGACCGGTTCCTGCTCTCCAAGGGGCACGGGCCGATGGCCTACTACGCCGTGCTCGCCGCGAAGGGGTTCCTCTCCACCGACCTGCTGCCCGGGTTCGGCTCCTGGGACTCCCCGCTCGGCCACCACCCCGACCGGACGCTGGTGCCCGGCGCCGAGATCGGCAGCGGCTCGCTCGGACACGGGCTGCCGATCGCCGTCGGCACGGCGCTGGGGCTGCGGGCCCGGCAACGGCACGAGCCCGCGGTGTGGGTCCTGGTCGGCGACGCCGAGCTGGACGAGGGCAGCAACCACGAGGCGATCGCCTACGCCGGGCCCGCCGGGCTGGAACGTCTGCACACCGTCGTCGTCGACAACTCCTCCGCCAGCCACGCCCGCCCCGGCGGCATCGCCGCCCGGTTCGAGGCGGCGGGCTGGTCCACGGCCACCGTCGACGGCCGCGACCACGACGCCCTGTACGACGCCTTCACCGCCCCGCACCCCGGCCGACCGCACCTGGTCGTCGCCCGGGTGGAGCCGAAGAACTCCTGAACGCCCGTCCGCCGCACCGCACTTCAGAGAGGTTCCGCCTGCCATGGACACCATGCGCGACCGTTTCGCCCCCGTCGTCTCCCAGGTGCTGGACGAGGACCCGCGCGTCGCGGTCGTCCTCGCCGAGATCGGCGCCGCCGACTTCCAGGAGACCGCCCGCCGCCACCCCGACCGGGTCGTCAACGTCGGCATCCGCGAGCAGCTCCTCGTCGGGGCGGGCGCGGGGCTGGCCCTGACCGGGATGCGGCCGGTCCTGCACACCTTCGCCAGCTTCCTCGTCGAGCGGCCCTTCGAGCAGGTCAAGCTGGACCTCGGGCACCAGGGCCTCGGCGCCGTCCTGGTCAGCGCCGCCGCCTCCTTCGACTGGCCGGCCGGCGGGTTCACCCACATGGCGCCCGGAGACGTGGCGCTGCTCGACACCCTCGACGGCTGGACCGTGCACGTCCCCGGCCACCCCGACGAGGCCGAGACCCTGCTGCGGCACGCGATCGCCGCCGGTGACGACAGGGTGTACGTCCGGCTCTCCCTCCAGGCCAACCGGGCCGGGCACCCCGTCGACGGGAAGCGCCCGCTCACCGTGCGCGAGGGGCGTTCCGGGGTGGTCGTCGCCGTCGGACCGATGCTGGACGCCGTCCTGGCGGCCACCGAGGGGCTCGACGTGAGCGTCCTGTACACGACGACCGTGCGGCCCTTCGACACGGCCGCGCTGCGCCGGGCCACGGCGTCGGCCGGAACGGACGTCGTCCTCGTCGAGCCGTACCTGGCCGGTACCTCGACCGCCGTGGTGAACGACGCCCTCGCCGACCTGCCGCACCGGGTGCTCGGCCTGGGCGTGGGGCGCGGCGAGCTGCGGCGCTACGGCACGCTGGAGGAGCACGTGGCCGCGCACGGGCTCGACGCGGGGTCGCTGCGCGAGCGGATCAGCGCCTTCCTCGCGCGGCGGGACGCGGTCCCCGCAGCGTCCTGAGCGACGGCCCGAGCGGGGCCCGAGCGGACTCCCCCGCCGACCGCGCGACCGACCCGCCCCGGGTCACGGGGGCCATGCCCCGGGCGTGGGGGGTCTGCGCCCTCGGTTCAGGGGGTCTTGCCCCGGGTCGGAGACACGTGCTTCGGCTCGGAGACACGTGCCCGGCTCACGAGGTCCGTTCGCCCTTCCGGCGGGGCGGGACCCGGTCGCGTATCTCCTCGGGAGCCCGCACCTTCGTCCCGTCGACCCGGACGAGATCGCGTATCGCGGGCACCGACAGCAGCACGACCGGCACGACCAGGCTCATGACGCCCGCGCCGAGGAGGACGTGATCGGCGCCGAGCGCGAGGGCCGCCGGGCCCGCGAGCGCCTGTCCGACCGGCATCATCGCGAGCGAACCGGCCACGTCGTAGGCGTGGATGCGGTTGAGGACGTCGGGCGCCACCTGTGTCTGGACACTGGTCGCCCACATGACGCCCCAGAACGACATCCCCGCCCCGGCGACGGCCGCCCCCGCCGCCATCGCCGGGACCCCGAGGCCCGATCCGACCGTCGCGGGGAACCCGGCGAAGAGGAAGAGGGAGACGGCGCCCGCGCGCAGCATCCTGCGGGGGCGCAGCCGCAGGGCGAGGAAGCCGCCGACGACCGTCCCGGCGCCGAGGGCGGAGTTGATCAGTCCGTAGGCCCCCGCGCCGTGGCGTTGCACCACCTCCGTCGCCACCAGCGGCACCGTCGGTCCCCACACGGCGATCATGTACAGGCACCAGACGGCTATCACGCCCCAGAGCCAGCTCCTGGCCCTGAACTCCCGCCAGCCTTCGACCAGATCGGCCCTGAAGACGGCACCGGCCCGGCCGACGGAGGCGCGCACGGGCGCGGGCGGCAGCCTGAGCAGCAGCAGGCACAGGGCGCTGACGGCGTAGGTGGCGGCGTGCGCCACGAAGACACCGCCGGGCGAGGACAGCCCGACCAGGACTCCGGCGAGGGCCGGGCCCACGAGCTGGGCGGCGGACTCGGCGATCCTGATGGCGCCGTTGGCCCCCTGGATGTCGGTGGCGAGGCGGGGGACCGTGCTGGCCACGCCCGGCTGGAAGACCGCGCCCGCGACGCCGTTGGCGAAGCCGATCGCGCAGACCTCCCAGAGGACGACGTGGTCGGTGAAGAAGAGGGCCGCGAGGACGGACTGGGTGCCCAGGCGCACCAGGTCGGAGCCGATCATCAGCTTCCTGGTGTCGAAGCGGTCGGCGATCACCCCGCCGAAGACGACGAGCCCGGCGAAGGCCGCGGCCGTCGCCGCCATCGCGAGGCCGACCGCTCCGGCGCCGTACCCGTGCTGGAGCAGCCCGGCGGCGAGGGCCACCGGCAGGACGGCGTCGCCGAGACGGGCGACGGCCCGCGCGACGAAGAACAGCCCGAAGTCCCGCGACCAGACGGGCGCCGGGGAGACGGAGGGAAAGGGGGACGGTGTGGAGAAACGGGCTGGTGGCAGGGGTGGGGGCGAGGACGGGACCCGGGACGGGGACGAGGTCGAGGACGGCGGTTGTCCGAGCGGCGTCGGCTCCGTGACCGGCGCGCCGGTCAGCGGGAACGCCCGCGGCTCGGACTCTCCGGGCGACCCCGAGGGCCGCGCGCGTCCACTCCCCCCGTGGCCCTCCCCCGTCCCGCCGTCCCCGGCGTCACCGCCGGGCGCTCCGACGTGCTGCTCGGGCCCCCGCCCGTCGCCGGACCGCTCCTCGTCCCCCCACCGCATCCCCATGCGTACGCCTCCGCCCCGCCCCGTCCCCCGGACCCGATCCCTTCACCACCGGAGCCTCGCCCCTCGGCCCAGCCCAGCCCGAACCTGAACTCGAACCGCAGCCGCAGACCAGCCCGCCCCGATTTCCACCCGCCTCCGGATCATGCCACGCGCCACTGACAACGGCCGCGGGGACGTCAGCCGGCGTCCGGAAGCCCCAACTCCGGGTGGGCGTCGAGGAGTCGCACGGGGGCCGCCTGGCGCCAGGAGTCGGCCAGGATGTCCCGCAGTTCCTCCTCGCCGTCCAGCGCGGCGATCCGGGCCCGCACCCAGGAGAACTGCGCCTCGTGCCCGGCGATCCAGAACTTCTCGGGCTCGGCCAGGACCAGTTCGTCGCGCTCTTCCTTGGGGCAGCGCACGGCGATGGACGTCTCCTCCTCCGGGAGCGTGGCGAACATCTTCCCGGCGACCCGGAACGTGGGCATGCTCCAGGCGATCTTCTCCGTCGTGTCCGGCAGGGAGAGGGCGATACGGCGTACGTCTTCGGCATCCGGCATGCCCCGGAGGGTATCCGCTGCCACCGACAGTCAGCTGGTCGGAGGGGTGTCCGCCAGGCGCTTGTAGTAGATCGACGTCGGCCGCAGCACACCGTCGGGGGCCGCCGCGTAGTCCGGCACGACACCGGCCCTGGTCCAGCCCGCGGCGTCGTAGAAGCGCTCCGCGGGCGACTCGGTCTCGGTGTCCAGGTGCAGGAGGGTGATCCCGGTCGACGCGGCCGACTCCTCGGCGGCGGCGAGCAGGGTCCGGCCGAGGCCGCGTCCGCGCGCGTCCCGGTGCACCATCAGTTTGACCACCTCCGCGCGGTGGACACCGTTGGGCCGACCCGGGAAGTCGAGGCCGACCGTGCCGAGCACCCGGTGCCCGCCGTCCTCCGCGACCCACACCGCGAGCCGCCCGGCCGCGACCCCCTCGGCCCGCTCCCGCCACCAGGCGAGCGCCGTCGGGTGGTCGAGCGGCGCGAGGAAGCCGACGGACGCGCCGCCGTCGACGGTGTCCATCAGGAGGTCCGCCAACGTCTCCACGCGTGCGTGCAGTTCGGCGCTGCCCACGCGTCGCACCCTCACGGCAGCACCACCGCGAGCGCGTACCGGACGTCCTCGGGCCCCGGGCACCTGAACCGCGTCGGCCCCCAGATCCGCAGCCGCAGGCAGTCGCCGGGGCCGAGGCGGTGCTCGGTGTCGCGCGCCGTCACGTCGAGCGTGCCGTCCAGGACCCAGATGTGCTGTTCGAGACCGGGGACGGGCGGACGGTCGTACGCGAGGTCGGCACCCGCGGCGAGGCGGCCCTCGACGAGTTCGCCGCGCAGCCCCGGATGCGGCGGGGAGACCGACCTGCGGACGAAACCGGCCGCGCGGTCGCGCCAGATCCGCTGGTCGGCGGCCCGGACGAGGAGGGCGGGCTCGGGTTCGATCTCGCTGAGGAGCTGGGACATGGTCCGGCCGTAGACGTGGCAGAGACGGTTGAGCAGGGAGGCGGTGGGGCTGATCTCCGCGCGTTCGGCGCGGGAGAGGGTGGACCGGCTCACCCCGCCGCGCTCCGCCACCTCCCCCAGCGACCAGCCGCGTTCGGCCCGCAGTTCGGCCAGCCGGGCCCCCAGTCGCACATCGACGGCGTCCGGCCCCTCTGCTCTGCCCACGACACCGTCGGCACGCTCGACCGCGTCGGCGTCACCCTTCGCTTCGTCACCCATATTCGGGATGCTATCCCATATTCGGGACGAAGACGGTGGAGGACCAGCCCGATGTCGAGCCGCCGAGCCGCGAGGAGGCAGCCGCAACAGCCATCGGACCGTCGATCACCGGAAGCAGCCGCAACAGCCATCGAGCCGTCGACCCGCAAGGGGCGAGGACGGACACCGGGCCGTCACCCCACAGCGACGGCCGAGCGGCTCAGCGGCCCGCCTCCGCCAGCGCCTCCAGCACCGGCCTGATCAGCGGATGCCCCTCCGCGCCCCGGCGGACCGCCGCGAAGACCCGCCGGGTGGGCGCCACCCCGTCGACCGGGCGCACGACCACCCCCGCGAGATCCACGCCGCGCAGCGCCGAACGCGGGACCAGGGCGACCCCCGCCCCGGCGGAGGCGAGGGCGACGACGGCACGGAAGTCGTCGGACGAGTGTTCGAGACGCGGCTGGAACCCCGCGCTCTCGCAGGCCAGGACGACCACGTCGTGGCAGGGATTGCCGGGGTACGGGCCGATCCACGCGTCCTTGGCCAGGTCGGCGAGCGGGACCTCGGCGGCACCCGCGAGCCGGTGGCCGACCGGCACGACCGCGTCGAAGGGCTCGGCGTAGAGCGGGAACGGGGTGAGCCGCGGGTCGTCGGCGGGCGGCGCGCCCCGGTACTCGACGGCGACGGCGACATCGACCAGCCGGTCGAGGACCATCGGCAGGCTGGCGTCACCCTCCGCGTCCAGGACCCGCACCCGGATGCCGGGCGCGGAGCGGGCGAGGCGGGTCAGGGCGGGCGCGACGACCTGGGCGATGCCGGTCGCGAAGGAGGCGACGGCGACCGTACCCGCCTCGCCCGCGGAGTAGGCGGCCAACTCCGCCTCGGCCCGCTCCAGTTGGGCCAGGACCTCATGGGTGTGCCCGAGCAGGATCTCGCCCGCCGGGGTCAGCCGCACCCCTTTGGCACCGCGTTCCACCAGGCGGTGGCCGGTCTCCTGCTCCAGGGCCGTGAGCTGCTGGGAGACGGCCGAGGGCGTGAGGTACAGCGCGGCGGCCGCCGCGGTGACCGTGCGGTGGTCCGCCACCGCACGGAGGATGTGGAGCCGCCGCGCTTCGATCATGCGACCGATTATCGCAATATGTCCGGGGTGCCCGACGCCTGCCCCGTCAGCCGCCCAGCCCGGCCCGCGCCCCGCCGGACGCCTCGGACACCCCACCGGACCCGTCTGAGGCACCCCCGGACGCCCCACCGGACCCGTCTGAGGCACCCCCGGACGCCCCACCGGACACCTCGGCCCGCGCCCCACCGGCCCCGTCGACCCCGTCGGCCGTCGCACCGGACACCCCGGCCGTCTCGCCGTCCAGCTCCGTGCGCGCCGCGACGAACGCGTCGACCGCGCGGTGGACGTCCTCCGTGGAATGCGCCGCGGAGAGCTGCACCCGGATCCGGGCCTGCCCCTGCGGGACGACCGGGTAGGAGAAGCCGATCACGTACACGCCCCGCTCCAGCAGCAGTTCCGCGAGGCGGCCCGCCCTGGACGCGTCGCCGATCATGACGGGCGCGATGGCGTGGTCGCCGGGCAGGATGTCGAAGCCCTCCTCCGCCATCCGGCGCCGGAACAGCGCGGTGTTCTCGGCCAGCCGCACCCGGAGGTCGTCCGCGGACTCCAACAGGTCGAGGACGGTGAGGGAGGCCGCCGCGATGACCGGGGCGAGGGTGTTGGAGAACAGGTAGGGGCGCGAGCGCTGGCGCAGCAGGGCGACGATCTCGGCGCGGGCCGCGACATAGCCGCCGGAGGCGCCGCCGAGCGCCTTGCCGAGGGTGCCGGTGATGATGTCGACGCGGTCCATGACGCCGTGCAGCTCGGGGGTGCCGCGTCCGCCGGGGCCGACGAAGCCGACGGCGTGCGAGTCGTCGACCATGACCATGGCGCCGTACCGGTCGGCGAGGTCGCAGATCTCGCGCAGCGGTGCCACGTAACCGTCCATGGAGAAGACGCCGTCGGTGACGATCAGCGTGCGCCTGCTGCCCGCCGCCTCCTTCAACTGCCGTTCCAGGTCCGCCATGTCGCGGTTGGCGTAGCGGAAGCGGCGGGCCTTGGAGAGGCGGATGCCGTCGATGATCGACGCGTGGTTGAGGGCATCGGAGATCACCGCGTCCTCGGGGCCGAGGAGGGTCTCGAAGACACCGCCGTTGGCGTCGAAGCAGGACGAGTAGAGGATCGTGTCCTCCTGCCCGAGGAAGGCGGAGAGCCGGGACTCCAGTTCCTTGTGGACCTCCTGGGTGCCGCAGATGAAGCGGACCGAGGCCATGCCGTAGCCCCAGCGGTCCAGCGCCCGGTGGGCGGCGGCCACCACGTCGGGATGGTCGGCGAGGCCGAGGTAGTTGTTGGCGCAGAAGTTGAGGACCTCGCCGGGGCGGCCGCCCGCGGTGACGGCGACGGTGGCCGACTGCGGGGTGCCGATCACGCGCTCCGGCTTGTGCAGTCCGGCGGCGCGGATCTCGTCGAGGGTGGCGCGCAGGTCGTCGCGCACGGAGTCGAACATCATCAGTCCTTGGGTCTCGTCAGAGGGTCCAGTCGAGGATGACCTTGCCGCCGCGGCCGCTCGCCGCGTCGGCGAAGGCCGCCTCGTAGTCGCTGTGTGCGTAGCGTCCGGTGATCACCGGGGCGAGGTCGAGGCCGCCTTCGAGGAGGACGGACATCGCGTACCAGGTCTCGAACATCTCACGGCCGTAGATGCCCTTGAGAGTGATCATCGAGGTGACGATCCGCGCCCAGTCGACGGGGAACTCCTCGGCGGGCAGGCCGAGCATGGCGATCCGGCCGCCGTGCGTCATGTTGGCGATCATCTCGCGCAGCGCGGCCGGGCGGCCGGACATCTCGAGGCCGATGTCGAAGCCCTCGCGCAGCCCCAACTCCCGCTGTCCGTCGGCGATGCGCGCGTCGGACACGTTCAGCGCGAGGCTGGCGCCGATCTTGCGGGCGAGGTCGAGACGCTCCTCGCTGACATCGGTGACGACGACGTTCCGGGCGCCCGCGTGCCGGGCGACGGCCGCCGCCATCAGGCCGATCGGGCCCGCGCCGGTGATCAGCACGTCCTCGCCGACCAGCGGGAAGGACAGCGCGGTGTGCACGGCGTTGCCGAACGGGTCGAAGATGGCGGCCACGTCGAGGTCCACCGGGACCCGGTGCACCCACACGTTGGAGGCGGGCAGCGCGACGTACTCGGCGAAGGCGCCGTCGCGGCCGACGCCGAGCCCGACGGTGGCCCGGCAGAGGTGACGGCGCCCGGCGAGGCAGTTGCGGCACTTGCCGCAGACCAGGTGGCCCTCGCCGCTGACCAGGTCGCCGACGGCGACGTCGGCGACGTCCCGGCCGGTCTCCACGACCTCGCCGACGAACTCGTGCCCGATCACCAGCGGGGTGCGGATCGTCTGCTGCGCCCAGCCGTCCCAGGCCCGGATGTGCAGGTCGGTGCCGCAGATGCCGGTGCGCAGCACCTTGATCAGGACGTCGCCTGTCCCCACGGCGGGCTCCGGCACGTCCGCGAGCCGGAGACCGGGCTCCGCCTTCTCCTTGACCAGCGCCTTCACAGTGCGGCTCCCGAGCATGAGGACCCGGCGGAGGGCACGCCGCAGCGGCCCGCGACCGGGGAGGGGGATGGAATCGCAGTGCAATCTTCCGTATCGGGCGCCCCGGGTCCATCGAGGATTTCTTAAGCGCCGTCGTAGATCGACTTCAGACCCACCGGAATCCGACCACGAACGACCGCGCGGGACCGCGCGGGTCCACGGAGGATCATGAAAGACCGCGAAGCCCTGCGCCGGACCGCGGAGAGGAGAGCCAACGGTCGTCGCAAGCGCGCGCAATCGGGGGAGCGCGCACAGTCAGAGGGCGCGCGCAGGCCGGGGGTGCGCGCAGGCCGGGGTGCGCGCAGGCCGGGGGTGCGCGCAGGCCGGGGGTGCGCGCAGCCAAGAGGGCGCGCGCAAGCAGGGAACGCGCCCAGCCAAGGGGGCGCATGGATCATCGGGAGCGCGACCGGGCACGGGGGCGCCCGGGACGACGACACGCGCTCCGTCCCGGGGCGCGTCCGGAAGGGCGGGAGCCCACGCGCCATCCGCTCGATCGGGGTCGAGGCCCCGCCACCACCCCGGCGCCCGCCGGCCCTCCGGGCGCCGCCGTCACCCCGTCGGCGCGTGCGGGTCGTCCGCAGGCAGCCATGCCTGCGGCTCGCGCGTGCCGAGGTCGCCGACCCCGTCGCAGAGCGCGTCGACGACGCCGAGCACCGCGGCCCGCTCCTCCCCCGCGCGCCGGACCAGCGACCAGGTCCAGTACACCTCCGGCGGCAGGATCGGGCGGCGGACCAGGTCGGGCGGGAGCGGACTGCTTTGTCCCTTGGGGCAGTTGACGACCGGACGGCGCAGTCGCCGCACATGGTCGAAGAACGCGGGCCCGGTCACCCCGCCGTCGCCGATCCGCACCGCGCGGGCCCCGGTCGTCCCGGCCAGTTCCCGCCCGTACACGTTCCACGACGACCACGAGGTCGCGTCGTCGTCGAGGAGGACGACGGTGTCGCGGGCCGCCACGGCGCGGGAGGAGCCCTGGGCGTCGGAGCCGAGGCCGACGTCGACGGCGTAGAGACGGTCGGCGCCCAGGAGCCGGGAGCGCAGCCCGAGCCGCTCCAGGTCGGCGCGGGGCGCCCAGCACACCGCGAGGTCCAGGCTCCCCGCGGCCACCCGGGCGGCCTGGGTGTGGGAGGGCGCCACCCAGGCGTCGACGTGCAGTTCGGCGACGGCGGCGGTGCGGGCGGTGAGGTCGGGCGGGAGCCAGTTGACGTAGCCGAGCCGCACCGGCTCCGAGCCCGACAGGCGCCCGGCCCGGCGGCGCAGGTCGTCGGCGCGGTCGAGGAGCGCCCGGGTGTGCGGCAGCAGCGCGGCGCCCGCCGGGGTGAGGGAGACGGAACGCCGGTCCCGGTCGAACAGCCGGACGCCCAGGTCCCGTTCGAGCACCTTGATCTGCTGGGAGAGGGACGGCCCGGCGATGAGCAGCCGTTCGGCGGCGCGCCCGAAGTTCAGCTCCTCGGCGACGGCGACGAAGTACCGCAGTTGACGCAGCTCCACGCCCGCCATGCTACGGCGACTGGGAGGCTGTGCCTCTCAGCAGCTAGGCAGCGGGTCGTGGCGGTGACGCGGGGGCGGGGAGACGATGGGGGGTGGCGGCGACGCCCGGCCGGGCCCCGGCCGTCCCACGGAAGCAGCGGGAGAGGCCATGCGCGAGTTCCTGGTCCGCATCACCACCGACGTCCCGGCGGACGTGCCCCGGGAGGAGGTCGACCGGCTGCGGGCGGCCGAGGCGGTCAGGGCGGCGGAGCTGGCCGCCACCGGGCACCTGGGGCGGCTGTGGCGCCCGGTCGGCGAGCTGACCAGCGTCGGCCTGTGGCGGGCGGCCGACGAGGAGGAGCTGCGCGCGAAGGTGCTCGACACCCTGCCGCTGCACGGCTGGATGACCTCGGAGGTCACGCCTCTCACGTCGCACCCCAACGACCCCCACCCCGAGGACGCACAGCCCACCGACCCGTACCCCGAGGACGCCCGCCCGGTCACCCCGCACCCCACGGCCCCGTACCCGAAGGACGCCCGCCCGCTCACCCCGCACCCCACCGAGGACCCGCCGGACGGCGCCCGGCCGCCCGGGAGCACATGAGCGACGGACGTCCGGCCCGGCACTCCGTGACCGACGGACGCCCGGCTCGGGAGTCCGTGAGCCGACATCCCCGCCCCTCCCGTACGCCCCGCTCCACCGAGCACCCGCCACCCCCGTCACTCCTGTCCCCCGTCGCCCCTCCCTCGTCCCCCACACGGAATCCGAGCCGCCGCCGCATGAGCACCCCGATACCGTCGCCCCACCCGTCCGCCGCGTCCGCCCTCTCCTCCCCCGCCCCGTGGCCGCATGTCGTGCGGACCGCCGCCGCGCTCGCCGCGGCCATGGGGATCGGCCGGTTCGTCTACACGGCGATCCTGCCGCTGATGCACGCCCAGGCGGGCCTGTCGGCCGCCGCCGGGGCCAACGTCGCCACCGCGAACTACGTCGGCTACCTCGTCGGCGCCCTCGCGGGCATCCTCGCCCCCGCCCTGGTCCGCTCGCGCGCCGTGCTGCGCGGGTCGCTGCTCGCGCTGGTCGCGACCCTCGCCGCGATGCCGCTCGGCGAGTCCGTCGCCGGGTGGCTGCTGCTGCGCCTGGTCGCCGGGGTGGCGAGCGCCCTCGTCTTCGTCGTCGCCGTCAGTTCGCTCCTGCACCACCTGCGCGACCGCCCGCCGCATCTGCCGGGCTGGGCGTTCGGCGGGGTCGGCGGCGGGATCGCCCTGTCCGGGCTGCTGGTGCTGGCCCTGCGGTCGGTCACCGACTGGCGGGCCGCCTGGTGGGCGTCGGCCGCGCTGACCGCCGTCCTCGCCTGCGCGGCGTGGAACCTGCGGCCGGAGTCCGCGCCCGAGACCCCGGCCGCCGCCGTCGCGGAGCCGGGACCGCGCACCCACCGCTGGTTCGGGGCGCTGTTCGTCTCCTACGGCCTGGAGGGCGTCGGCTACATCGTCGCCGGGACGTTCCTGGTGGCGGCGATCGGCCAGGGCTCCCCCGGCTGGGTGGGCAACGGCGCCTGGGTGCTCGTCGGGCTGGCCGCCGTCCCGTCGGCGGCGGTGTGGGCGTGGCTGGGACGGCGCCGGTCGCGCCCCGATCTGCTGCTTGCGGCGCTGCTGGTGCAGGCGGTCGGCATCGCGCTGCCCGCGCTGGTCGGGGGCACGGCCGCCGCGCTGGTGTCGGCGGTCCTCTTCGGCGGCACGTTCATCGGGATCAGCACCCTCGCCCTGGCGACCGGCGCCCACCTGCGGTTCCCCCGCTCGGTCGCCCTGCTGACCGCCGGGTACAGCGTCGGCCAGATCGTGGGCCCGCTGGCCGTCGCCCCGCTGCTCCAGCACGGCTACCGGGGCGCGCTGCCGCTGGCCTCGGGGGTGGTGCTCGCTGCGGCGGGAGCGGCGGCCGTGCTGCGGATCGGTTTCCCGCACCACATGCTCGTAGTACGACATCCGGAAGAGACCCGGCACACGGACGGCGGACGGCGACCGGAACCGACGCGGGACGCCGGTCCCGACACCGTCGCCCCGCACCGCACGGCCGGCTGACGTGGAGGCGCTCATGAACACCGCCCGGGACCTCGTGATCGTCGCCATGGACGTGCCCCAGGACCGTCCGGTCGAGACCGGCGACCTGTCGCTGGCGCTGGCGGGCGCCGAGCTGCTCGACCTGGGCGACGCGGGCGCGTTGGTCCTGGACGGCGACCTGATCGTGCCCGGCGCGGCGATCGCCCCGGAGGACCGGCTGCTGGTGGAGGCGGCGGCGGAACTGCTGGGCCAGGAGCCGTACGAGACGGTCGAGGACTGGCTGTGGCGCCGGGGCCGCGGGCTCGCGGCGGCCTACGCCGTGGAACTGGAGCGGGACGGTCTGGTCGCGCACCGGCGGGAGCACCGGATCTCGCTGGGCGGCCGCAGGGCCGTGCTGGTCGACTCGCCGGAACGGACCAGGGCCGGGCGGCGCCTGGCGGAGGGCGAGCGGGTGCTGGCGGCGCTCGCGGCGGAGGTCGGTGTCCGCGACCAGCTCCCGGCCGACGACGGGACCGAGGAGAAGGAGGGGACGGACGCCACGGACGAGTCCGACGGGACCGGCGAGGTGGGAGCCACGGACGAGTCCGACGGGACGGGCGAGGTCGGGGCGTCGGGCGAGTCGGTGGAGGCGGCGCCGGAGGAGCGGGAGCAGCCGGACGACCCGGTGGACCGGGTGCTCGCGGCGGTCGGCGGCGCGGTGACGGAGCTGGAGGGCGTACGGCGCCGCAGGGCCGTCGAGGACGCGGCGTACGAGAACGTGTGGCGCGGGCTGTAGGAACCGCGCGAAGAACACCTGCGGCACCCGGCCCCGAGAGGCGTCATGGCTCCCACCGGTCCCCGCCGGAC
The DNA here is from genome assembly GCF_900091845.1 of Streptomyces sp. SolWspMP-5a-2. Taxonomy (GTDB): domain Bacteria; phylum Actinomycetota; class Actinomycetes; order Streptomycetales; family Streptomycetaceae; genus Streptomyces; species Streptomyces doudnae. The sequence goes on along the minus strand of NZ_FMCI01000304.1, from coordinate 31,571 downwards.
CACGCGCCGCGGAAGCGGCCCGCGGGACGATCGCGCGGCGGCCCCGGACATCTCCCGCACCGGCGCCCCCGGGGACGCACTCCCCCGGACGGCCGCGCTCAGTGGAACGTTCCGTCCACCTCCCGGTGCTCCAGTCGGGCGACGAGTTCCGCCGCCGAGTTCTTGATCGCCGCCAGACCCGGCTTCCCCCAGGGCCTCGGTCGCACGTCGACGACGGACACCGTGCCCAGGACCATGCCGGTGCTCTCTATCAGGGGCGCCCCCAGGTAGGAGCGGATGCCGTAGCCGTCCACGACGGGGTTGCAGGCGAACCGCGGGTAGTCGCGCACGTCCTCCAGGACCAGGGCCCTGCGGCGGACCACGACGTGCGGGCAGAACCCGTGGTCGCGGGCGAGCCTGCGGCCGAGGCCGGGCTTGGCGGCACCGCCGTCGGGGGCGGCGGGCGGCAGCGGCGGGGTGTGCAGCCCGGCGAAGAACTGTCCCCGCTCGTCGATGAAGTTGACCATGGCGTAGGGCGCGCTGGTCAGTTCCGCGAGCTGGTCCGCGTACACGTCGAGGGACGGGTCGGGGCGCTCGCCGAGCCCAAGGCCGCGCAGCCGCCTGGTCCTGGCCGGGGCCTCCTTGTCCTCGGGGGTGAGCAGCAGACGGCCTGCCGGACCCGACAACGGGTCGTACGTCATGGGCGGGCTCCGTCGTGGTGGACGCGGTTCATATCCGGGCTCCCTGGCGGTGGGCGGGGTTCACGTGTGGGCGCCATGACTCGGCGCGGCGGCCGGCGCATGGGCGATGAGGTGCTGCACGAGGGTGAGCAGGGTCTGGATGCCCGAACTGGAGATGCGGGCATCGCAGCGGACCACCGGGATCTGCGGGGGGAGGTCCATGGCGGCGCGCACCTCCTCGGGGTCGTAGCGGTGGGCGCCGTCGAACTCGTTGATCGCGACGATGAAGCCGACGCCGCGCTGTTCGAAGAAGTCGACGGCCGCGAAGCACTCCTCCAGGCGGCGGGTGTCGGCGAGGATGACCGCTCCGAGGGCGCCCTCGGAGAGTTCGTCCCACATGAACCAGAACCGTTCCTGTCCCGGCGTGCCGAACAGGTACAGGACGTGCCGCGGGTCGAGGGTGATGCGGCCGAAGTCCATGGCCACCGTCGTCTCGACCTTGTTCTCGATCCCGTCGAGCCGGTCGGTCGCGGCGCTGACCGTGGTGAGGAGCTCCTCCGTGCTGAGCGGCGCGATCTCGCTCACCGCGCCCACGAAGGTCGTCTTGCCCACCCCGAACCCGCCCGCGACGAGGATCTTCAGCGCGGTGGGGAAGGGGTCAGAGCTGTCGTCGTAGTCCATCGAGCACTGCCTCCAGAAGGGCCCGGTCGGTGGGGTTGTCGTGGAACACGGGGGGCTTGGTGGTCAGCGCCCCGCAGTCGACGAGGTCCGACAGCAGCACCTTGGTGACCGCCGCCGGCAGCTTCAGATGGGCGGCGACCTCGGCCACCGGGACGGGCGCGCGGCAGAGGTCGAGCGCCAGCGTGTGCTCGGGGCCCAGATAGCCGAGCGGGGTGGCCCCGGTGACCATCACCTGCGACAGGAGGTCGAGGGTGATGGTCGGCCGGGTGCGGCCGTTGCTGACCGTGAAGGGCCGCACCAGTCGGCCGGCCGCCTCGTCGAGCCAGGGCCCGTCACCGGCCGTCGCCACGCTCAAAGCCTCATCGCCGGTGGTTCGACGGCGTGCCGGCGGGGGGCGGTGGCGAGGTACGGGCGGACGCTCTTGACCAGCATGGACATCTCGTAGCCGAGGACGGCGGCGTCGGCCTCCCGGTCGGCCAGCACGGCGAGACAGGTGCCGGAGCCCGCGGTGGTGACGAACAGCAGGGTCGAGGCGAGTTCGACGACGACCTGGCGGACGTCGCCGTTGTCGCCGAACCGGGCCCCGGCGCTGCGGCCGAGGGAGTAGAGGCCGGAGGCCAGGGCCGCCATGTGGTCGGCGCTGTCGGCGTCGAGGCCGTGGACCGACTTCACGAGGCCGTCGCAGGAGAGGAGTACCGCGCTGTTGGTGTGCGGCACGCGCTGCACGAGGCCGCTCATCAGCCAGTCGAGATCGGATACCTGGCTGGTCGGCGCGTCGCTCGCCATGGTGGATCGACTCCTTGGGTTACGAAGGTCTGCGGGAGCGGGGGTGGTCATCCGGCGCCGGGGTTCCCGTCGTGCCGGTGGAAGACGGCGCCGCCGCGCGCGGAGGCGGTCGGGGCGTCGGCCGGGCGGGCCGGTCCCACGGTGGTGACGTCGAGAGCCGCGGGGTCCGGTCCGTGCGGGTGGTCGGCGGTGGGCGGGGGTGGGGGACGGTCGTGTCGTGGGCCGGGGCGGGCCGGGGGACGGCGGCCGCGGCCCGAGCGGCGTCGTGGGTCTGTCCCGGCCGGGGAACGGCCGCGGCCCGAGCGGCACCCGCGTGCGGGTCGCTCGCGCCGTGGGCCGGTCCAGGACCGGGGACGGTCCTGGCGTGGGCGGGACCGGGGGTGCGGGCGCCGGGTCCGGTGGGCCGCACCTCCAGCGGGGCGTGTCCCGCGAGCAGCGACTCCCGGTCCATCTCCACGGGCCCGGTGTAGGCGGACTCCATGCGCAGGATGCCCGGGTCGCGGTTGTCGCCCTTCAGGTGCTGCTGGGCCTCGGCGAGGCCGACCCCGCGCCGGAAGGCGGCCATGAGTCCGGGGTCGTGGTCCACGGGCGGTTCGTCGGCCGGGCGGGGCAGGGGTCCGCCGCGCAGTTCGGGGACGAGGTGCTCCTGGGCGCGGCGCCGGGGCAGATGGGGCTTGTCCTGGACGCCGGGCTGCGGCCCGCCCCGGGGGGTGAGGGGTTCGGCGGGCCGTTCGGCGAGCAGCCGCCGGTGGTCGGGCCCGATGCCGGGGACGGCCTCGGCGGGGTTGGCGCGCTCCTGATGGGCGTCGCGGACGGGCAGCGGATCGGCCCCGGGCGGGATGTCCTGCGGGACGGCGCCGAAGTACCCGGCGCCCGCCGGGTGTCCCCCGGTCCCGGCCGCGAGGATGTCGGGGCGCGCGTCCGCCGTCGGATGCCCACCGCCTGCCGCCATGTGGGCGTCGGGGCGCATGCCCGCCGCCGCGTGTCCGCCGGGCCCCGCCGTGTGGGCGTCGGGCCGCGTGCCCGCCCTGCCGTAGTCCCCGGCTCCGGCCGGGACGGCGTCGGCGGTGCGGTGGGCGGCGTCGTTCCAGCCGCCGGCCGCGCGGTGGCTCCCGGTGCCGGTGCCCGCGCCGGTGCCGGTGCCGGTCAGGGAGGCGTCGGCCCACCCGTCGCCGACCAGCAGGCCGCCGGTCCCCCCGGCGACCGTGGCGGCGTCCGCCCCCAGCAGTTCCTGCGGCACGACGAGCACGGCCTGCACGCCGCCGTAGATGTTGCTCTGGAGGCGGACCTCGATGCCGTGTCTGCGGGCCAGTTGGGAGACGACGAAGAGGCCGATGCGTCCGTCTGCGAGCAGATGGCCCACGTTGACCTGGTCGGGGTCGGCGAGCAGGGCGTTCATCTTCCGCTGCTCGGCGAGGGGCATGCCGAGCCCCCGGTCCTCGACCTCGACGGCGAGCCCGGAGGTGACGAGGGTGGCCCGCAGCAGGACCTGGGTGTGCGGGGCGGAGAACACCGTGGCGTTCTCGACCAGTTCGGCCAGCAGGTGGATCACGTCGGCGACGGCGTGCCCGCGCAGGGTGCCGGAGACCGGGGGCACCAGCCTGACCCTGCTGTACTGCTCGACCTCGGCGACGGCGGAGCGCAGCACCTCGGTCATGGGGACGGGGTGGCTCCACTGCCGCCGTGAGACGGCGCCGCCGAGCACGGCGAGGTTCTCGGAGTGGCGTCGGATGCGGGTGGCGAGGTGGTCGACGTGGAAGAGGCCCTTGAGCAGGTCGGGGTCCTCGATCGAGTTCTCCAGCTCGTCCAGGGTCGAGATCTCGCGGTGCACCAGCGACTGGAGGCGCCGGGCGAGGTTGACGAAGACCTCCAGCTTCTGTTCGTCGCCCGCCTGGCTGGAGAGCTGGGCGGCCTGCACGACGGCGGTGACGGCGCCGTCGTGCGCGCGGGCGAGGTCGCAGGCGAGGAGGTCGAGGTCGTCGGCGTCGTCGGGCGGGCCGCCGCGGGGTGCGCGGGCGGGCGGGGTCTCGCCGCGCCGCAGCGCGGTGACGAGGGCGCGCAGGTCGGCCTCGCCGCGGGCGCTGCCCCTGCGCAGGGCGAGGACGCGGTCGCTCAGGGCGCGGGCGGCGCGGTCGGCGGCCACGGCGGCGATCAGGATGCCGGCGAGGGCCACGGAGAAGGCCCCCGCGAGCACGCCCCAGAGGGCGAGTCCTGGCTGGGCCCCGGTGGAGCGGACGGTGAACAGCACGGCGGCGCAGGCGCTGAGGGCCACCGCGGTCGGCGGCAGCACCGCGAGCCTGCGCAGTTGCGAACGTATGTGGGCCTCGGGCAGCACGGGCGCGGTGCGGGCGGCCGGCCGCCCGTGCCGCCCGCCCTCGCGGCGGTCTGCGCGGGGGGCCGGTGCGCGGAGGTGAGCCATCGGTTTCCTCGAACTGGTCCGTCGGTGCCCGGCACGCGCGTGGGGCGCGGTCGGGTGTGTGCCATCGCGATGTCGGTCGAGAGGTCGCGGGACGGCCGACGCCGTCGGTCTCGGCCCGGTACCGCTCGACGGGCACTCACAGTAGTTGCGAACGGATCGTGCGTGAGGGGCAGTTCGCAAACTCCCCCCGCGAGCATCCCCCTCTGGTATGAGCTGACGAACGGTCGATCGATAATCCGGACGTGCGAGCGGATGAACTGGGTGCGTCAATCGATCAGACCTGGTCAGAACCGATCCCCGGACATGCGTGAGGGCCGGGGAGCGACTGCTCCCCGGCCCTCACCGGCGCGCGCCGGTTGCCGTTTTCTGTCCGGTCGTCAGCCCGCCTGGACCGTTTCGGGCTCGCCGGTGCCCGTGGAATTCTTCCCCTGAACGTCACTCACCGTGTCCGCCAGCGGAGCGGGCGCGTCCGTCTCCGTCCAGCCGCCCGACGGGGGCAGCGCCACCCCGCGCCACCACGGGTCGGCGGGCACCGTCGCGGACGTCGGCTCGAAGGGCTCGCCCGGACGGGGCAGCGCGACCCGGGAGCCGGTGGCGCGCGCGGCGGCGAGGGTGCCCTCGCCGGGCTCGGCCCACGGGTGCGGGGCGAGGTTGAAGGTGCCCCAGTGGATGGGCAGCATCACTCCGCGCGGCTCGCCGCCCTGGAGGTCCAGGTGGGCCCGCATGCCCTCCTCGGGCGTCATGTGGATGTCGGGCCAGAAGTCGCTGTACGCGCCGATCTGGATCATCGTCGCGTCGAACGGGCCGTGCGCGGCGCCGATGTCCCGGAAGCCCTCGAAGTAGCCGGTGTCACCGCTGTGGTAGACCCGGTGCTCGGACCCGGCCACCACCCAGGACGCCCACAGGGTGTGCTGGGTGTTGCGCAGGCCGCGGCCGCAGAAGTGGCGGGCCGGGGTCGCGGTCAGGGTGAGGCCGCCGACCCGCGTCTCCTCGTGCCAGTCCAGCTCGCGCAGCCGGTCGGCGGGGACGCCCCAGTGCTCCAGGTGGGCGCCGACCCCGAGCGGGACCGCGAACAGGGTGTCCGTTCCGGCCAGCGCCTTGATCGTGGGCATGTCGAGGTGGTCGTAGTGGTCGTGGGAGATCACGACGACGTCGACCGGCCCCAGCGCGGCCAGCGGCAGCGGCACCGGGTGCAGGCGCTTGGGCCCGGCGAACGGGAACGGCGAACACCGCTCGCCCCACACCGGGTCGAACAGCACCCGCTGCCCGTCGATCTCGGCGAGGACGCTGGAGTGGCCCATCCAGGTCACCCGCAGCCCGGTGGCGGGCGGCCGGGCGATGTCGGCGAGGGTGGTGGCGTGCACCGGCACGGTCCCCTGCGGGGCGCGGCGGGGCCTGCTCTCCTTGTCGACGTAGACCTTGGCCAGGCTCTTGACGGAGCCGGAGGGGCGGGTCCTCGCGGTGCCCCCGGGGTTCTGGAAGACACCGTCCTTGAAATGCGGTGATCTGCGGATACGGGCCATCCGCGCGCCGCTCGGGTCCGCGCCGAAGGCCGCGGGCTGCAGCGAGCTGAGCCCGGAGCTCAGGGAACGGAAACCGGACACGGTACCTCCAGGGGGAGACGGTGGGGCATTCCATTATGGTCGCCCCCGCCGACACCACCCGGCGGGAGGGTGCCCGGCGGGCGGTTTCCAAGGAAAGCCCAAAGATACGACGGAGCGTGACGACGGGGAAACGTCCCGCGTCCGGACCCGCGCCCGCGCTCCGCCCGCCCACCGCCGTTGACAGCGCGCGACACCGCTTCCGATACTGACCGACGATTCAGTAACCGTCGGTCGGCCGGTGTCCCGGCCGCCGCCAGCGAGGAGCCCCCTGTGACCGCCCCTTCGACCGCCCCCGCGAGCGCGGCGCCGCCCGCGCCCCTGATGTCGATCACCTGGACCGACCACGTCACGGGCCACCGGGGCTTCCTGGTCGTCGACCGCCTGGTGCGCGGGGTGGCCAGCGGCGGACTGCGGATGCGCGCGGGCTGCACCCTGGAGGAGGTGACCGGGCTCGCCCGCGGCATGACCATGAAGGAGGCGCTCCACTACGACCCCGACGGCCGCTACATCCCGCTCGGCGGCGCCAAGGGCGGCATCGACTGCGACCCGCGCGACCCCGCCGCGTACGGCGTCCTGGTCCGCTTCCTGCGGGCGATGCGGCCGACCGTCGAGAGCGTCTGGACCACGGGCGAGGACCTCGGGCTCACCCAGGACCTGGTGGACCGCGCGGCGGCCGAGGCCGGACTCGTCTCGTCGATCCAGGCCGTGTACCCGCTCCTGGACGACGAGCGGGCCGCCAGGCGGCGGCTCGCGGACGCCTTCGCCGTCGAGGTGGACGGCATCGGCCTGGACGCGCTGGTCGGCGGCTGCGGGGTGGCCGAGTCCGCGCTCGCCGCCCTCGACCGGGCCGGGCTGCCGTACGCGCGGGCCCGGGTCTCGGTCCAGGGTCTGGGCACCATGGGCGGGGCGACGGCGCGCTTCCTCTCCCGCGCCGGGCTGTCCGTGGTCGCCGTCGCCGACGTGAAGGGGACGATCGCCAACCCGGACGGGCTCGACGTCGAGGCGCTCCTCGCCGCGCGGGACGCGTACGGCACCGTCGACCGCGCGGCGCTGCGCCCCGGGGACGCCGAACTGCCCGCCGACGCCTGGCTGTCGGCCGGGGCGGAGGTGCTGGTGCCGGCCGCGGTGTCGTACGCGATCGACGCCGACAACCAGCGGGCGGTCACCGCGCGCTGGATCGTGGAGGCGGCCAACATGCCGGTGCTGCCCGCGGCGGAGGAGCTGCTGGCGGCCCGCGGGGTGACGGTCCTGCCCGACGTGGTGGTCAACTCCGGTACCAACGCCTGGTGGTGGTGGACCCTCTTCGGCGACATCGGGCCGGACGCCGAGCAGGCGTTCGCGCACACCCGGCGCTCGATGCGGGCCCTGATCGACCGGACGCTGGCCCGTGCCGAGCGGGACGGCATCTCGCCGCGGGCCGCCGCCCACGCCCTGGTCGCGGACCGCCTGCCGGTCCTGGCGGAACGCTTCGGCTGGTACCGGTGACGAAGTCCCGCGCGGGCGGCCGCAGTACCCCCGCTGCCGGGTCGACGGCGTCCCGCGCGGGAGGCGACCTCCCGGAGGGCCGGAGGGGCAGGTGGCCGGGAACCGCCGTCACCCCGTACCGGCATACGGCGACGGCATAGTCTGACGGCGTGGCACGGGTGCGGTTGAGCGTGGCGGAGCGGCGTGCGGAGTTGCTGCGGGCCGCCATCGAGCAGATCGAATCGCGGGGCGTGGCGGCGGTACGGATCGCCGACGTGGCCGCGGCGCTCGGGGTGAGCAACGCGCTGGTGCTCTACCACTTCTCCACGAAGGAACGCCTGGTCGCGGCGGCGTTCGCGCACGCCACCGAGGACGACCTGGCCCATCTGCGCGGACTCCTGGCCCGCCGCACGACGGCGCTGCGGCGGCTGCGCGCGGCGGTGCGCTGGTACGCGCCGACCGGCCAGGCCAAGGGGTGGCGCCTGTGGATCGAGGGCTGGGCCGCGTCGTTGCGCGACCCGGTCCTCCAGCAGGTGACCCGGGACCTGGACCGGCGGTGGAAGGCGGCGATCACCGAGGTGATCGAGGAGGGCGTGCGGGCGGGCGAGTTCCGGTGCGCCGACCCGTCCGCGTCCGCCCTGCGCCTGACGGCCTTCCTCGACGGCCTCGCGGTCCAGCTGACGTCCTACCCGGGCGGCGTCTCCCGCGCCCAGGCCCAGCGGTGGGCGGACGCGGCCCTGGTCCGCGAGCTGGACCTGCCGCCCGAGGGGTGACCGGGGCCGCTCCCCCGCTCAGGCGACCGGGGCGATGCGGCTCTTGATGTCGTCGGGGGAGAGCGCGCCCTTGGCCGTCACGTGGTCCCCCGAGGACTCGCCCCGCAGCCGCCGTCCGATCCACGGCACCAGGTACTCGCGCGCCCAGTGCACGTCGTCGCGGCGCACCGACAGGGTCCCGCGCGGCGGCAGCGGCGGCCACGCCTGGTCCGGGTCGGCCGGTACGTCGACGCCGAGGACCTGGCCCGCGCGCAGCGCGACCCGGGTGTGCCCGTCCGCCGAGAGGTGCAGCCGGTCGGAGTCCCAGGCCCGCCGGTCCTGGATGGTGCGCAGCGACCACAGGTCGAGCACCGGGCAGCCGTACCGGTCGGCGACGGCCCTCACGTGCCCGTTGTAGGTGGCGATCTTCCCGCGCAGGTGCTTGAGGACGGGGACGCCCCGGGTGTCGAAGCCGGTGGTCACCATGACGGTGCCGCAGGTCTCGGTGAGCCGGACGACGGCCCGCTCGAACCGCTCGGCGACCTCGTCGGGGTCGGTGCCGGGCCGGATGATGTCGTTGCCGCCCGCGCAGAAGGAGACCAGATCGGGGGCGAGTTCGACGGCTCGGGGCAGTTGGTCCTCGACCACCTGGTCGAGCAGCTTGCCCCGCACGGCGAGGTTCGCGTACGTGAAGTCGCCCTCGGGGCGCCGATCGGCGAGCAGGACCGCGAACCGGTCCGCCCAGCCGACGAGTGCTCCGTCGGGGCCGGGATCGCCGACGCCTTCGGTGAAGCTGTCCCCCACCGCGACGTACGACCCGATCACCGCTCTGCTGTCACTCTTCGAATCGTCTGTCACGTCCGCCATGGAACACCGTCGAATGTGGCCTACGCGACCGTAGGAAAGGGTTGACGAACGGTGAGATAAGCCACGCCTAAAGTGTTGCCCAAGCCAGGAATAAACACGTGGTCCAAGGCGGTTGAGGCCGCAACCGCGGCGCCGGGGGCGCGTGCACCGAAGGCCGGACCCGGGGATCGGGGTCCGGCCTTCGGCGCGTTCGGGTGGGTGCGGTCAGCCGACCTGGACGCCCTGCGTACGGAGGTAGGCGAGCGGGTCCACGTCGGAGCCGTACTCCGGGGTGGTGCGGATCTCGAAGTGCAGGTGCGGTCCGGTGACGTTGCCGGTGGCCCCGGAGAGGCCGACCTGCTGCCCGGCGCTCACGCTCTGGCCCGCCGACACGGAGAGCTGGGAGAGGTGGGCGTACTGGGCGTAGTGGCCGTCGGCGAGCTTGATGACGACCTGGTTGCCGTACGCGCCGCCCCAGCCCGCGGAGACGACGCTGCCCGCGCCGACGGCCTTGAGGGAGGTGCCGGTCGGCACGACGAAGTCGACGCCGGTGTGGTAGCCGCTGGACCACATGGACCCGGAGGCGCGGTAGGCGGTGCCGACGGAGGCGCCGGAGACCGGGAGGGTGAAGCCGGTCGACGCGGTGGAGGACTGCGGGGCCGACGCGGTGGAGGAGTCGCCGGAACCGGTGGAGTCGGCCGGGTCGGAGGAGGCGGCGGAATCCGTCGCGTCCGCCGTCTTCGAGGAGCCGGACGTGTCGGCCGGCGTGTCACCGGTCGTCGCGGCCTTCGCGCCGATGGCGAGTTCGAGGCCGGGGCGGATCAGCGACGGGTCCCCGCCGACGGCCTGGCGGTTGTCGGCGTAGAGCCGCTTCCAGCCGCCCTGGACGTTCTGCTCGTCGGCGATCTTCGAGAGACAGTCGCCGACCCGGACGGAATAGGTCCTGGTGGCGGTCGAATTCGCGGACGCGGCCGACTTCGTCCCGGCGGTCTGGAGGGCCGCGACGGCCTTTCCGGAGACCGGCTGGGCGGCGGAGTGCGGCGCGGCGGCGTGCGCGTTCGCGGCTCCCATGAGCGGGAGGGCGAGAGCGGCGCCACCGGTTCCGGCGACGGCTATCGAGCGGGTGAGGCGCAGGGCCTTCGGACGGCGGTGCTTACCCTTCGCGGGCATGACGAATTCCTCTCCGGCGCCTGCGAGGTGAGCTGTCGGGTGCGGACTGGAGATGCCCGGCCGCGTCGTGCGACGCGGCTTTACCCCGAGCCGTTCCGGAGACCGGAACAGGCGGTGGTACCTGTGGGTCCCCCGCTCCTGCCGAGTACGGGTGATTGATGCGGAATTCCGGTCGGCGGCAGGATTGGGCGTCCGTCCGGAGTGGTGGCGAACGTAAGCGACGAAGACGCGAACGGACAAGCCGCGGTTCCCCTTTCCCGCCTTTCTCTTGATCCCTTACCGGAATTCGCCGTCACCCTGCGTGGATATCGTTCGCCGCGCCCGCCGTGAACTCGCAAGCGAAGAACCTGAATTACGTGAACATGACGGGCCACGGACGGTCACGACTATGACGCTCCTCACGCGGCACTCGGCCACCCTCCCCCATTCCAGAGCGAGTTGACACGAAGACGCTGGAAACGCCACCCACACACCTAATACGGACAGATGGCCCACATGCGGCACTCTCGCGACAGGAGGGTACGGACCCGCGCACTCCGGGGCGCCGCGAGCGGATCCGGGCGGGCCTCGGGGGCGGTGGACGACGCCTCCGGAGTCGCCGGGCGCGCCGGTACGTATGTCGTATCGTCGGGTGCGGATCCGCCGGCCATTCCTCAGAGCCGCGTCGGCGGGCCCGAGTGGGAGGGAGCCCCCTTGACGCAGCAGATCCCGTCGACCGAGCCCGAGCTGTCCCAGGTACGCAACTTCCGCGACGTGGGGGGCCTGCCCACCACGGACGGCCGCCGGGTACGGCACGGCGTCCTCTTCCGCAGCGGCCACCTCGCGCACGCGACGGCCGAGGACGCGGCCTTCCTCGCCGGGCTCGGCCTGCACACCGTCTTCGACTTCCGCAACGCGGCGGACCAGCGGCTGGAGGGCCCGGACGTCGAGCTGCCGGGCGTGCGCAACGTGAACCTGCCGCTCTCCGACCCGGCCGACGGCGCCGAGTTCTGGCGGATGGTGCGCGACGGCGACCTGGCGCAGCTGCGGACGATCCTCGGCGACGGCAAGGGCGCCGAGCGCATGATCGCCTCGTACCGCTCGATCATCAGGGACCGCACCGCCGAGCACGGGCGCGTCCTGCGCTCGCTCGCCGAGGACAGCGTGCCCGCGCTGATGCACTGCGCGGCGGGCAAGGACCGCGCGGGCCTGTCCGTGGCGGTGACGCTCCTCGCCCTCGGGGTGGAGCGCGAGGCGATCGTCGCCGACTACCTGGAGTCGAACGCGAAGCACCGCCGCTACCGGGTCAGGCGCGGGGACGACTCCCCGTCCGCCTACACGCCGGAGGTGATGGAGCTGCTCAGCCCCCTCTTCGACGCCCGCGCGGAGTACCTGTCGGCGGCCTTCGAGACGATCGGGTCGACCTGGGGCGGTGTCGACGCCTACCTGGAGCAGGGGCTCGGCCTGACCCCGCCGCTGCGGGAGCGGCTGCGCGAGCGCCTGCTCGACTGACCCCGCCGCCCGTTACTTGGCGCCCACCTCGAACAGCAGGTAGATGAAGGCCGCGAAGAGGTGCCCCACGGCGATGTAGATGATCAGCCGTACCCACAGGGCGCGGGGGAACTTCTCCTCCATGTCGGTCATGACATACCTCCGGTGGTGGGTCCCAGGCACAGCGTGGCCGCGGGGCTCTGGAGCAGGGTGTGGACGAACAGCAGCTCGACCCCGGCGGGGTCCTGGGCGGCGATGCGGTGCGGGGTCAGCGAGTCGAAGTGCGCGCTGTCCCCGGGCCCGAGCAGGTGGGTGGTCTCCCCGAGGCGGAGCCTGAGCCGGCCGCCGAGGACGTACAGCCACTCCTCGCCGGGGTGCACCCGCACGATGTCCCCCTGGGCGCCGTGCGGCACCTGCACCCGCAGGGCCTGCATGCCGCGCCCGGAGGCCCCGGCCTGCCAGTAGGTCCAGCCGCCCGCGGCGGTCGGTTCCATGTCCGAGGCCCGGACGACGGCGTCCCGGTCGGCGGACGTCTCGCCGAGCACCTCGGAGACCGTCGTACCGTAGATGCGGGCCAGGGCGAGCAGCATCGGCAGGGACGGCTGGCGCTGGCCCGTCTCCAGCCGGGAGAGGTGCGCCGGTGAGAGACCCGCGGTGCGGGCCGCGGCCTCCAGGGTCAGCGAGGCCCTGCGGCGCAGCTCGCGCAGGTGAGGCGCGACGACGGGCGTGACGTCGGTGTCCGGCCCGCCCGAGGGATCGGTCTCGGGAGCGTTCATGCCCTCTATTCAGCCCGAACTTTGCCCCTGGGGCAATTTCCTTGCCTCAGAGGCAAAAGCCAGGGACCCGCCGGGCGCACGCCTCCCGAGCGGGTCCGCCGCGCGCCCCTCCGCTACCGGTTGGCCACCGCCTGCTTCACCAGGGTTCTGCCGAAGTCCCACATCAGTCCGCCGCCGCTGTGCGCGTCGTCCATGACCGCGGTGAACGCCTCGACGAACCGGTCCACCTCCCGCTCCCCGATGATCAGCGGCGGGATCAGCTTGATCACCTCCAGGTGGTCGCCGGAGACCTGGGTGAGGATCCGGTGCCGCTGGAGCAGCGGGACCACGACCATCTGCGCGAAGAGGCCCTTGCGGGCCGCCTGGAGCATCGTCCAACGACTGCGCAGCTTGAGGGACTTGGGGCGCCCGAACTCGATGCCGACCATGAGACCCCGGCCGCGCACGTCGGCGAGCAGCTCATAGGTGTCGACGAGGGCGGCGAGCCGCGACCTGAGCAGGTCGCCGGTGGCGCGCGCGCCCGCGACGATCTGCTCGTTCTCCATGACCGACAGCACGGCGAGACCGGCCGCCATCGCCTGGGCGTTGGAGCCGAAGCTCGCCGAGTGCACGAGCACCCGGTCCATGGACGAGTAGACCTTCTTGAAGATCCAGTCCCGGCCGAGGGTGGCGCCGACCGGCACGTACCCCCCGGAGAGCGCCTTGGCCACGCACACCAGGTCGGGTTCGACGCCGTCCTCGTGCTGGTAGGCGTAGAAGTCGCCGGTGCGGCCGAGGCCGGTCTGCACCTCGTCGGCGATGAGCAGCGCCTTGTGCCGGTGCAGCAGCTCCTGGGCGGCGCGCAGGTATCCGGGCGGCGCCTCGTGCACGCCCTTGCCCTGGATCGGTTCGACGACCAGGGCGGCGACATCGCCCTTCTTCAACTCCCGTGCCAGGGCGTCGAGATCACCCAGCGGCACCGGGGTGTCGGGCAGCAGCGGGGCGAAGCCGTCGCGGAACCCCGACTCGCCGTTGACCGAGAGGGAGCCGGTGGTCAGGCCGTGGAAGGCGTGGTCGCAGTAGAGGACGCGGGGCCTGCCGGTGGCGTAGCGGGCGAACTTCAGGGCGGTCTCGACGGCTTCGGTGCCGCTGTTGCCGAAGAAGACCCGGTCCAGGTGCGGGCTGTGGGCGAGCAGCCGCTCGGCGAGCAGACCGGGCAGCGGCTGGCAGTCGAAGCGGGTGAGGTCGGCGAGGTCGGCGTCCAGGACGTCGTGCAGCGCCTTGCGGACCACCGGGTGGTGGCGGCCCAGGCCCATCACGCCGAACCCGGCGAGCATGTCCAGGTAGTCGTTGCCCTCGGCGTCCCAGAAGTAGGCGCCCTCGCCGCGCTCGTAGACCTTGTCGAAGCCGAGGGTGCGCAGCATGCGCGGGAGCTGGTGGTTGAGGTACCTGCCGTGCAGCTCGTAGCGCTCGGCTCCGCGCTCGGCCAGGAGGGCGCCGAGGTCGAACTCCTTGCTCATTCAGCTTTCTCCTTGACTGTGCCGTCCGTCGCTTCCCCGGCGGCCAGGCTCGCGGCGATCCGCCCGGCCACCTCGACGGGCGTGAGTCCGATGTCGGCGAGGACCTCGGCGCGTCCGGCGTGCGCGAGGAACTGCTCGGGGATGCCGAACCGCCGTACGGGGACGTCGACCTCGGCGTCCCCGAGGGCGAGTGCCACGGCCGAACCGACCCCGGCGGCGCGGCTGTTGTCCTCGACGACGGCCACCAGGCGGTGGCGGGCGGCGAGTTCGGGCAGTGCGGGGTCGACGGGCTTGACCCAGCGGGGGTCGACGACGGTGCAGCCGATGCCGCGCGCCGCCAGCAGGTCGGCGGCCTGGAGGCAGACCGATGCCATCACGCCGACGGCGACCAGGAGCACCTGGGGCCGCGCGTCGCGGCGCAGCACGTCGAGTCCGCCGATCCGGTCGACGGCCGGGATCTCGGGGCCGACGGACTCCTTCGGGAAGCGGACCAGGGTGGGGGCGTCGTCGACCGCGACGGCCTCGCGGAGCTGGGCGCGGAGCTGGGCGGCGTCGCGCGGGGCGGCGATCCGCAGGCCGGGGACGACCTGGAGGATCGACATGTCCCACATGCCGTTGTGGGAGGCGCCGTCGACGCCGGTGACCCCGGCCCGGTCCAGGACGAAGGTGACGCCGCAGCGGTGCAGCGCGACGTCCATCAGGAGCTGGTCGAAGGCCCGGTTGAGGAAGGTGGCGTAGACGGCGACGACGGGGTGGACCCCGCCGGTGGCGAGACCGGCCGCGGAGACGGTGGCGTGCTGCTCGGCGATGCCGACGTCCCAGACCCGGTCGGGGAACCGGGCGGCGAACGGGCCGAGCCCGACCGGGTGCAGCATGGCCGCCGTGATCGCGACGACGTCCTCGCGCTCGGCGCCGATCGCGGCGATCTCCTCGCCGAACACCGACGTCCAGGAGGGCGCGGCGGCGGGTGCGAGGGGCTCGCAGGTGAGCGGGTCCATCACGCCGACGGTGTGGAAGTGGTCCTCCTCGTGCGCGAGGGCTGGTCCGTAGCCGCGGCCCTTCTCGGTGAGGCAGTGCACGAGGACGGGCCCGTGGAAGCGCTTCGCGCGGCGCAGCGCGGACTCGACGGCCCCGATGTCGTGCCCGTCGATCGGGCCGATGTACTTCAGGCCCAGGTCCTCGAACATGCCCTGCGGCGCGAAGGCGTCCTTGAAGCCCTTCTTGGCGCCGTGCAGCGACTCGTAGAGCGTGCCGCCGACGACCGGGGTGCGCAGCAGGACGTCCTTGCCCCAGGCGAGGACCCGTTCGTAGCCGTCGGTGGTGCGCAGGGTGGCGAGGTGGTCGGCGAGGCCGCCGATGGTGGGCGCGTAGGAGCGCTCGTTGTCGTTGACGACGACGATCAGCGGCCGGTCCTTGGCGGCCGCGATGTTGTTGAGGGCCTCCCAGGCCATGCCGCCGGTCAGCGCGCCGTCGCCGATGACGGCGACCACGTGGCCCTTCTCGCCGAGCACCTGACGGGCCTTGGCGAGCCCGTCGGCCCAGCCGAGCGCGGTGGAGGCGTGGCTGTTCTCGACGATGTCGTGCTCGGACTCCTCCCGCGAGGGATAGCCGGAGAGGCCGCCCTTGCCGCGCAGCTTGGAGAAGTCCTGACGCCCTGTCAGCAGCTTGTGCACGTAGCTCTGGTGGCCGGTGTCCCACACGATGCGGTCCACCGGCGACTCGAAGACGCGGTGCAGGGCGACGGACAGCTCCACCACGCCCAGGTTGGGCCCGAGGTGCCCGCCGGTCCTGGCCACCGCCTGCACCAGGAACTCCCTGATCTCCTCGGTCAGTCGACCGACGTCCGCTTCGGACAGCGCCTTAAGGTCGCGTGGTCCCCGGATGGTCTCCAGAATCGTCACGCTCGGGCCCCCTTCGGTCCGTGCTCGATCAGCTCACGGTGACGGCCGGCTCCCCCGCTCCGACGCCGTCCTGCTCCATCTGTGCGGCGATCTTCATCGCCTCCTCGATCAGGGTCTCGACGATCTTGGACTCGGGGACGGTCTTGATGACCTCGCCCTTGACGAAGATCTGGCCCTTGCCGTTGCCGGAGGCGACGCCGAGGTCCGCCTCCCTGGCCTCGCCGGGGCCGTTGACGACGCAGCCCATGACGGCGACCCGCAGCGGCACCTCCATGCCGTCGAGGCCCGCCGTGACCTCGTCGGCGAGCTTGTAGACGTCGACCTGCGCGCGGCCGCAGGACGGGCAGGAGACGATCTCCAGACGCCGCTGCCGCAGGTTCAGCGACTCCAGGATCTGGATGCCGACCTTGACCTCCTCGGCGGGCGGCGCGGACAGCGAGACCCGGATGGTGTCGCCGATGCCCTCGGACAGCAGCGCGCCGAAGGCGACCGCCGACTTGACGGTGCCCTGGAAGGCGGGCCCGGCCTCGGTGACGCCCAGGTGCAGCGGGTAGTCGCAGCGGGCGGCGAGCTGCCGGTACGCCTCGATCATGACGACCGGGTCGTTGTGCTTGACGGAGATCTTGATGTCGCGGAAGCCGTGCTCCTCGAAGAGGGACGCCTCCCACAGCGCCGACTCGACGAGCGCCTCGGGGGTCGCCCTGCCGTACTTCTGGAGCAGACGGCGGTCCAGCGAACCGGCGTTGACGCCGATGCGGATGGGCGTGCCGTGCTCCTTGGCGGCCCTGGCGATCTCCTTGACCTTGTCGTCGAACTGCTTGATGTTGCCGGGGTTGACGCGGACGGCGGCGCATCCGGCCTCGATCGCCGCGAAGACGTACTTCGGCTGGAAGTGGATGTCGGCGATGACCGGGATCTGCGACTTGCGGGCGATCGTCGACAGCGCGTCCGCGTCGTCCTGCGTCGGACACGCCACCCGCACGATCTGGCACCCCGACGCCGTCAGCTCGGCGATCTGCTGGAGGGTGGCGCCGATGTCGGAGGTGCGCGTCGTGGTCATCGACTGCACCGACACCGGGGCGCCACCGCCGACCGCCACCGGACCGACGTCGATGCGCCGCGAGGGGCGGCGCTCGGCGATCGGCCGGGGCGGGAGCGCGGGCACGCCCAGGGAGACGGCGGTCACCGGGTCACTCCCGGTTCCCGGAGACCGTCTCGCGCATCGCGCGCAGCGACTCCTTGAGCGAACCCATGGTGGCCAGGACGGCGGTGGGCTCGTAGCCGCAGTGCGCCATGCAGTTGTCGCAGCGCGGGTCCTTGCCGCGCCCGTACTTGTCCCAGTCGGTCTTCTCGATGAGTTCGCGGTACGTCGGCACGTACCCGTCGCTCATCAGGTAGCAGGGGCGCTGCCAGCCGAACAGCGAGTAGTTGGGGATCGCCCACGCCGTGCACGGGAAGTCGACCTTCCCCTCCAGGAAGTCCAGGAAGAGCGGGGAGTGGTTGAGCCGCCAGCGCAGCCGGTTGCCGCCCGCGAAGGCCTTCCTGAACAGCTCCCTGGTCTGCGTGACGCCGAGGAAGTGGTCCTGGTCGGGCGCCTTCTCGTAGGCGTAGGCGGGCGAGATCATCATCTCGTCCACGTGCAGCTCGTCGTTGAGGAAGTCGAGCACCTCGATGATGGTCTGCGGGGTGTCGGTGTTGAAGAAGGTCGAGTTGGTGGTGACCCGGAAGCCGCGCCGCTTGGCCTCCTTGATCGCCGCCACCGCCTCGTCGAACACGCCCTCCTTGGCGACCGACTCGTCGTGCCGCTCGCGCAGCCCGTCGATGTGGACGGCGAACGCGAAGTACGGCGAGGGCGTGAACTTGTCCATCTTCTTGCGCAGCAGCATCGCGTTGGTGCACAGGAAGACGTACTTCTTCTTGGCGACCAACTGCCGCACGATCTCGTCGATCTGAGGGTGCATCAGGGGCTCGCCGCCCGCGATGGACACCATCGGCGCGCCCGATTCGAGGACCGCGCCCACGGCCTGGGCGACCGGCATGCGCTGCTTGAGCACCCCGGCCGGGTGCTGGATCTTGCCGCAGCCCTCGCAGGCGAGGTTGCAGGCGAAAAGCGGTTCCAGCTCCACGATCAGCGGGAACTTGTCACGCTTGCGGAGCTTCTGTTCTGCCAGGTATGTAGCGACCTTGATGGACTGGCGCAGCGGCATGGCCATCTGGCTCACCTCCGGGGGAGCAACAAGGATCGGTGCCATTCGAAGAATGCGGGAAGGACGGAACGAAGGACGCGGAAGGCTGATATTCCACCGCGCACCGTGCCGATTCGGACCAGTTCATGTTCTGGAGCGTCCACGACCACCCGGACGGCCGCAACAGGGCGCGGTCCCGTACGGACGGCGCTCAGGAGCGTCGCGGCGGATTCCATGTCCACCGCGATCGCGCCGGTGGCGAGCAGGTCCGACCGTTCGGGCCCGCGCACCACGTGGTCGGAGCCGGTGAGCGGCCCGGTGTGGACGGTGCGTCCCGGCAGGGTCCGCACGAGTTCCTTGACGAGCAGTTCGGTGCCGACGCACGGGACGGTCCCGCGCGGGTCCCTGGTCTCCTCGGCGACGACCAGGTCGCCGGGGTGCATGCCGGGGGCGAGCCCCGCGCAGAACCCGGTGGCCAGCACGGCGGCGTCGGCGAGGTGCGGGTCGGCGAGGACCCGGGTCACCGAGCGGTCGGCCGCCTTGGGCCCCATGCCGGTGCGCAGCACGGTGACCGGCCCGCCGGCGCCGCCGCGCTCACCGGCGCGCAGGGCGAGGTGCTCGATGCCGAGCGCGCAGGCGATCAGCAGCGGGGCCGGGGCGGGCTGCGGGCTCATCAACCCCCCTCGACCTCGGGGAAGGGCTTCTTCGCGAAGGGTTCCCCGTGGAGGTAGCGGCCGAGGGCGGTGAGCGGGAACACCTGCCGGTAGAGGTGGTAGTTGATGGAGAAGTCCCAGGGGAAGCCGGTGCCGGTGAAGTGGGGCTCGTCCCAGGAGCCGTCCTCCCGCTGGGTGGCGGCCAGCCACTCGACGCCCCGCTCGACGGCCC
Organism: Streptomyces sp. SolWspMP-5a-2; assembly: GCF_900091845.1. Taxonomy (GTDB): domain Bacteria; phylum Actinomycetota; class Actinomycetes; order Streptomycetales; family Streptomycetaceae; genus Streptomyces; species Streptomyces doudnae. The sequence goes on along the minus strand of NZ_FMCI01000304.1, from coordinate 12,473 downwards.
TGGAGTCCCGCTCACCGGCCGCGAGGAGCGCCATCAGCGCCCACCCGGTCTGCGAGGCGGTCGAGGCGCCCCGGCCGCTCCAGCGGGCCGCGTCCTGGTAGGAGCGCAGGTCCTCGCCCCAGCCGCCGTCCTCGTTCTGGACGGTCTGCAGCCAGCCGACGGCGCGGCGGATCGCGGGGTGCGAGCCGGGGAACCCGGCGGCGGTCAGCGCGGGGACGACGGACCCGGTGCCGTAGATGTAGTTGACGCCCCAGCGGCCGAACCACGAGCCGTCCGGCTCCTGCTGCCCGAGCAGCCAGTCGATGCCGCGCCGGGTGCGCGGGTCGTGGGCCAGTCCCTCGACGGCGAGCATCTCTACGACGTGCGCGGTGACGTCGGCCGACGGCGGGTCGATGACCTCCCCGAAGTCGCAGAACGGCAGCCGGTCGGGGAAGGGGCTGGTGTTGTCCACGTCGAAGGCGCCCCAACCGCCGTTCCTGGACTGCATGCCGAGGTTCCAGCGGACCGCGCGCCCGATGGCCCGGTCCACCCGCTCCGGGTCGCGGTGGCGTACCCGGCGCAGCGCGAGGGCGACCTCCGCGGTGTCGTCGATGTCGGGGTAGTTGTCGTTGTGGAACTCGAACGCCCAGCCGCCCGGCGGGAGTTGAGGTCTGCGGACGGCCCAGTCACCGGGTCTGACGATCTCCTCCCCGAGCATCCAGTCGGCGGCGCGCACCAGTTGGGGGTGGTCGGCCGGGACTCCCGCGTCGACGAGCGCGATCGCGGCGAGGCAGGTGTCCCACACCGGGGACTGGCAGGCCTCGATCATCCGGGCCCCGTCCTGCCGCCACACGGCGTACCGGTCGAGCGATTCGAGCCCGGCCCGCATGACGGGGTGCTGGAGGTCGTAGCCCATCAGGTGCAGGGCGATGACCGAGTACACGGCAGGCGGCTGGATGCCGCCCCAGCAGCCGTCGTTCTCCTGCCGCTCGACGATCCACCGGGTGGCGTACTTCAGCGCGGCCGTGCGCAGCCCGCGCACCGCGACCGTCCGGTAGCCGCGCACCACCTTGTCGAGGCGCTGGAAGAGACCGTCCCAAGTGGTGGGCGGCGCGAGGGGCTTGGGCGGGTTGGGGCGGTCCTTGTCCGTGTGCAGCTCGTCGAGGGGGAACGGCGCGGGACGCACCGGGCGCTTCGCCGAGACGACGGTCAGCGGGACGATGGTCTGCCGGGCCCAGCAGCCGAAGTTGTAGATGTTGAGCGGGAACCACTTGGGGAAGTAGAGGAGTTCGGGCGGGAGTTCGGGCAGGTCCTCCCACTTCCACCAGCCGAACAGGGCGAGCCAGATGCGGGTGAAGACACGGGCCTCGGCGATGCCGCCGCGGGCCCGGATCCAGGCCGAGGCGCGGGCCATGTGCGGCGCGTCCGGCCGGTCACCGGCCAGCCGCAGCGCGACGTACGCCTCGATGGTGGTGGAGAGTTCGCCCGGTCCGCCGAAGAAGGTGGCCCAGGTGCCGTCCGGGCGCTGTTCGCCGCGGACGTGGAGGGCGGAGGCGCGGAGGGTGGCCTCGTCCAGGATGCCGAGGAACTGCCGCAGCAGCAGGTCCTCGGCGTCCATGGTGACGTTGGTCTCCAGGTCGCCCTTCCACCAGCCCTGCGGGTCCTGCTGGGCGAGCAGGAAGTCGGTGGCGCGCCGGACGGCGTCTACGGCGGTGTGGTGCACCCCGGCCGTCTCGGGGGTGGTGCCTGCGGTGTCGCTGGCCGCGGCTGCTCGGGGAGGCATGGCCCCGGTGCTTCCGTCGGTCGTCGCTGTCATGGCTTCCCCTTCGTGCAGTCGTGTAAGTCACCTGCTGCTGTGGGTCCGCCGTCGGCCGGTGCTGGGTGTCCCGGGACACCGGCCGGCGACTACGCGAGGATTATTCGGCCGATAGTGATCATCTCTTTCGTACGACGACGAAGTCGGCGAGCGCCGTGAACTGCGCCCGAACCCGGTCGGGCATGTCGACGGCGTCGAGGGCCTCGATGGCGATGGTGTGCTGACGGCGCGCTTCCTCCGCCGTCCACTCCCGGCCGCCCGCCTCCTCGATGAGGGCGGCGCGGGCCGCGAACTCCTCCTCGGAGAAGTTCGCGAAGTCACTGCTCTTGGCGTCGGCGGCGAGGATCTCGCCGAGCCGCTCGGAGGCTTCCCCGCCCGCGGCGAGCGCGGCCACGACCGGCAGGGACTTCTTGCGCTGGCGCAGGTCGCTCCAGGTCTGCTTGCCGGTGGAGCCGGGGTCGCCCCAGATGCCGAGGAGGTCGTCGACGGCCTGGAAGGCGAGGCCGAGGTGGTAGCCGTACCTCTCCAGGGTGTCGGCGGTGCGGTCGTCGGCGCCGCCGAGCACCGCGCCGATGGAGGAGGCGCAGGCCAGCAGGGCGCCGGTCTTGTTGCCCTCCATCTCCAGGCACTCCTCGACGCTGACGCGGTCGCGGTGCTCGTAGGAGATGTCCTGGGCCTGGCCGTCGATCAGGGCGCGGGTGGCGGCGGTCAGCCGCCGGGTGGCGCGGCCCGCCTCGACGGTGCCGAGTTCGAGGAGGACCTCGTTGCCGAGGGCGAACAGGGCGTCGCCGACCAGGATCGCCTGGGCGGGCCCGTGCACCTTCCAGACGGTGTCGCGGTGGCGCCGCTGCTCGTCGCCGTCCATCAGGTCGTCGTGCAGGAGCGAGAAGTTGTGGACGAGTTCCACGGCGACCGCGCCGGGCACACCGGCCTCGGGGGCGGCACCGGTGACCTCGGCGGAGAGCACCGCGAGGGCGGGACGCACGGCCTTGCCGCCGTCACCGTCGGCGGGGTTGCCGTCGGCGTCGATCCAGCCGAAGTGGTAGGCGGCGACGGTGTCCATGGGAGGGGCCAGGCGGTCGACGGCCGCCTTCAGTACCGGCGTGGCCAGGGTCCGGCCGCGTTCCAGGAGCGCGGTCACGTCCACCGCGGTCTCTGGGTCGGCGGTCGAGGCCGGGGGCACAGTGGGCACAGTCTCTCCTCTTGTTGCGGTACCGGGGGTGCGGGGGCCTGCCGCGCGCTGGTCGCGCGTCACGCCGCCTCCTCCACGTCGAAGAGACGTCGGGGGCGGGGCCGGCCCAGGGCGCTCAGCGCGGCGTCGGCCGCGTTGACGCCGCTGCGGACCGCACTCTCCATGGTCGCGGGCCACCCGGTGGCGGTCCACGCTCCGGCCAGGTAGAGGCCGGGTGCCTTGGTGCGGGCGCCGGGCCGCAGCCGTCCGACGCCGGGGGCGGGAGCGAACGTCGCGGTGCGCTCCCGGGTCACGAAGAAGTCCCGCACCTCGGCGCCGCGGGCACCGGGGAGCAGGCGTTCCAGTTCGGGCAGGTAGCGCTCGCGCAGGGTGGCGACGGGCGCGTCGATCTCGTCCTGGACCGCGGACTGGGAGACGGCGAGGTACTGGCCGTCGGTGAGTCCGGAGGCGGCGGTGCGGTCGAAGACCCACTGCACCGGGGTGCCGAGGGCCGCGAAGAAGGGCCGGGTGAGGACCGTGCGGTCGTAGACGACGTGCACGTTGAGGATCGGCGCGGTGCCGATCTCCAGGAGCCGGTCGGGGTCGTCGAGGGCGCCGGGCGGCAGCAGTTCGTGCGCCTCGCGCTGCGGCACCGCGAGCACGACGGTGTCCGCGCGCAGGCTCTCGCCGGGCACCTCGACGCTCCAGCGCCCGTCCGGGCCGGCGCTCACCGCGCTGACCCGGGTGCGGGTCTCGGTGCGCACGCCCGCCGCGTCGAGGGCCTCGCGGGCCAGCCGGTCGTGCAGGTCGCCCAGCGGGACCGTGGCCCAGCCGATGTCGGCGGCGCCGGGCTCGGAGAGCAGGCCGGTCTTGAACACCATGGCGGCGAGGCCGAGCGAGCAGTCGGCGGCGACGGCGTTGAGGGTGGCCACGCCGACCAGGTCCCACAGGGCCTCGACGGTCCGCGCCGACTGGCCGTGCGCGCTCAGCCAGCTCGCGAAGTCCTGGGTGTCCAGGGCCGGATCGGCCAGGTCGAGCCCTTTGAGGGCGAGCGCCGCCCGGCCGACCCTGGCCCGCTCGGCGAGCGAGAGGTGCGGGTAGGCGGCGAGGCTGCGGCCCAGGTGCAGCGGGACCGGCAGGGGGTCGCGGCGCAGCCTGCCGAGCCGTCGTCCCTCGGGGCGGTCGAGGTCGAGGACGGGCACGTCGAGACGATCCTGCAGGGGCGCGAGCGCCGTCCCGCCGACCCGGTCGAGGAACCAGCGGTAGGCGGTGCAGCAGCGCATGTAGACGTGCTGTCCGTTGTCCACGGTCAGCTCGCCGCGCCGGAAGGAGAACGCCAGACCGCCGAGGCGGGGGCGCCCCTCCACGAGGGTGACGCGCACACCGGCGTCGGCGAGGGCGAGGGCGGCGGTGACCCCGGCGAGGCCGCCGCCGATGACGACGGCGTCCCTGCCGCGGCTGTCGGAGGGAACGGCGCCCGGTCCGTCTGCCGCCTTGCCGTCGCTCATCGTGTGTCCTCCCCCGCCCGGCCGCGGCACGGGAACGCGTCGCCGGGGCCCGCCGTCGCCGTCAGGGACGCGGCGCGCGGGCGGGAGGTTGCCCGCCGTCGCGCGCCGGGGCGGACGTCGTCGTGCGCACGGCCCATCAGGCACGCCTCCTGACGGCCCGCCGGGTCACGTGCCGGGTGTCGAGACCGGAGAGACCGCGGACGGCGACGTACGCCTTCTCGCGTCCGGGCAGCGAGACCCGGCCGCGCAGCACGGCCTCCGGGTCGCGTTCGATCCGGTCAAGGAGCCGCCGGTAGATCCCGGCCATGGCGGCGACGCACGCGCCGCTGCGCCGGTCGAGCATCGGCAGCAGCCGGTACCCCTCGGCGAAGAGGGCGCGGGCCCTGCGCACCTCGAAGTGGACGAGGCCCGCAAAGTCGGAGCCCTCCGGCGGGACGGGCCCGGCGAACCCGGCCGAGCAGCCGAACTTGGCGAGGTCGTCGGCGGGCAGGTAGGTGCGGCCGCCCTCGGCGTCCTCGCGGACGTCGCGCAGGATGTTGGTGAGCTGGAGCGCGAGGCCGAGGGTGTCGGCGTACTCCGGCGCGCGCTCGGCTCCCCCGGCGCCCGGCTCGGTGCCGAAGACGCCGAGCGAGAGCCGCCCGATGGCACCGGCCACGCACCGGCAGTAGACCTTCAGGTCGTCCCAGGTCTCGTAGCTGTCGCCGCGCACGTCCTTCAGGACGCCGTCGATCAGCTCGTCCAGGCCGCCCAGCGGCACCGGGAAGACGTCGGCGGTGTGGGCGAGCGCGACGGCGACCGGGTCGGTGTCGTCCTCGGCGACCTCGCCCGCGCGCACCCGGGTGAGCAGCGCCCTGGTGTCCTCCAGGCGCTCCGTCTTCACCGGGTCGGGCAGCGCGCCGTCGCCGATGTCGTCGACGCGCCGGGAGAACGCGTACAGCGCGGACATCGCGCGCCGCTTCGCGGTGGGCAGCAGCCGGATGCCGTACGCGAAGTTGCGGGCCTGCTGTCCGGTGACGGCCTCGCAGTAACGGTAGGCGGCGAGCACCGGCGCGGACGCGGCCTCGTGTTCCGACTCCACGGTCCGGATCACCCCTCTCCTCGCAGAGTCACGCCCACCTCGCGCAGCAGCTGGAACCTGCCGGGCTTGGGTGGGCCGGGAAGTACGTCGTATTCGGCGGCGGCGATCGCGCGGACCGCCGCCCTTCCCCCCGCCACGAACCCCGCCAGCAGCAGCTTCAGCCTGCCGTGGACGCTACCCACCAGCGGGGCGCCTTCATTCAGGAGGCCGACGGCGCGTTCCGTCTCGAAGGCGACCAGCGCGCGCACCGACGCGCCGGCGTGATCGGCGGCGAGATCGCTCTCGCGCACGTGGAAGCGCTTCATGTCCTCGGCGGGGAGGTAGACACGGTCACGGCCGAGGTCCTCGGCGACGTCCTGCACGTGTTCGACGATCTGCAGTGCGGTGCAGATCGCGTCCGACAGACGGATCCGCTCGGGGGTCGAGGTGCCGGTCACGGCGAGCACGAGACGGCCGACGGGGTTCGCGGACAGCTCGCAGTAGGCGAGCAGGTCGTCGTAGGTCTCGTAGCGGGTGACCAGCTGGTCCTGGCGGTTCGCGGCGATCAGGCCGCGGAAGGGCTCGGGGGTGAGCGCGCGGTGCCTGACGGTCGGCTGGAGGCGGCGCAGCAGGGGGTGGTGCGGGGTGGAGTCGAAGACCCGGTCCAGGTCGGCCTCGAAGGCGTCGAGCATCAGGAGCCGGTCGTCGGCGTCCCGGGGGGCGACGCCGAGGAGGCGGGCGTCGGCGCCGCCGGGGGCGAGGTCGCCGTCGCCGATGTCGTCCACCAGGCGGGCGAAGCCGTAGACGGCCATGAGGTCGTCGCGCCAGGCCCGGGGCAGGAAGAAGGGGGCCACCGGGAAGTTCTCGGCGGCGGCCTTGTCGAGGGTGTCGCGCTCCGGGTCGGCCGGGCGGGACGTGCGGGTTCCGGTCATCGCCGGCCGCCCGCGGCGGGGACGGCACGTGCTGCGCGAAGCCGGGGAGTTTCCGTAGCCATTGCCGTCACATCTCCCGTTCTACACTGCGGACCCAATACACACTATTTCGGACACGCCGCCCGACCGTGCGCGCGGCCTGCTCGATCGAGGGTGTCGCGCGTTATCGCCCCGATTGCCGCGATTCAGCACCGGACCAGCTTACGTTGTACAACGCAACGAGGATCGCCGGGGTGTCCCGCAGATCACAACAACACACCGATTGGCCTCAAGATTCCTGCGCCGGGGCCGAGTTGACGCTTCCTTTGCAGACACCGGGCCCCGCCGGAGAGGTCCGGCGGGGCCCGCGTCGCCTGCGGTCGTGCGGGGCGCTACTTGCCCGTGAACTTCTCGTACTCCTTGAGGACCTCGTCGGTGGGTCCGTCCATCCGCAGTTCGCCGCGTTCCAGCCACAGCACCCGGTCGCAGGTGTCCCGGATCGACTTGTTGTTGTGGCTGACGAGGAAGACCGTACCGGCCTCCTTGCGCAGCTCCCTGATCCGCTGCTCGGAGCGCTTCTGGAACTTGCGGTCGCCGGTGGCCAGCGCCTCGTCGATCATGAGGACGTCGTGGTCCTTGGCGGCGGCGATGGAGAACCGCAGCCGGGCCGCCATGCCGGAGGAGTAGGTGCGCATCGGCAGGGTGATGAAGTCGCCCTTCTCGTTGATGCCCGAGAAGTCGACGATGCCCTGGTAGCGCGCCATGATCTGCTCACGGGACATGCCCATGGCGAGACCGCCCAATATGACGTTCCGCTCGCCCGTCAGGTCGTTCATCAGGGCCGCGTTGACGCCGAGCAGGGAGGGCTGGCCGTCGGTGTAGACCTTGCCGCGCTCGGCGGGCAGCAGCCCGGCGATGGCGCGCAGCAGGGTCGACTTGCCGGAGCCGTTCGAGCCGATCAGGCCGATCGCCTCGCCCCGGTAGGCGACGAAGGAGACGCCCCGCACGGCGTGCACCTTGCGCACCCCGCGGGCGGTGTCGTCCGAGCCGCGCCTGATGATGCGGCTGAGGGCGGCGGTGGCGCTGCCCTTGCCCGTCTTGGCGCCGTTGACGCGGTAGACGATGTGCAGTTCGTCGGCGATGACCGTCGGGATCGGGGCGCCCGCCCGCTCGGTCTCCTGGTGCTCAGCCACGGCCGTACCTCTCCTCCGCCTTCCAGAAGTACACGAACCCGCCCGCGGCGAGCAGCAGGGCCCAGCCCCCGGCGAGCGCCCAGACATGGTCGGGGAGGTTGTCGGCCGAGTAGCCCTCGATCAGCGCGAAGCGCATCAGGTCCATGTAGATCGAGGCCGGGTTCACCTGGAGGATGTCCGCCACCCACCCCGGCTTGTCCTCCAGCATGATCGGGATGGAGAACATCACGCCGGACGCGTACATCCACGTCCGCATCACGAAGGGCATGAGCTGCGCGAGGTCGGGGGTCTTCGCGCCGGCCCGCGCCATGATCAGGGCGAGGCCGGTGTTGAAGAGGAACTGGAGCGCGAGGACCGGCACGATCAGCAGCCAGGACAGGTCCGGGATGCTGCCGAAGCCGATGGCCACGGCGAAGAGCACGATCATCGAGAACAGCAGCTGCTGGAGCTGCTGGAGCGAGAAGGAGATCGGCAGCGAGGCGCGCGGGAAGTGCAGGGCGCGCACCAGGCCGAGGTTGCCGGAGATCGCGCGCACGCCCGCCATCACGGAGGACTGGGTGAACGTGAACACGAACACGCCGGTGACCAGGAACGGGATGTACACGTCCCGGGACATGCCCCGGTCGGCCTTGAGGATCAGGCCGAAGATGAAGAAGTAGACGGCCGCGTTGAGCAGCGGGGTCGCCACCTGCCAGAGCTGGCCGAGCTTCGCCTGGCTGTACTGGGCGGTCAGCTTCGCCCGCGAGAAGGCGAGGATGAAGTGGCGCCGGTCCCAGAGCTGGCGGACGTACTCGACGAGCGAGGGCCGGGCGCCGCTCACGGACAGCCCGTACCGGTCGGCCAGCTGGGCCGACGTGAGGCCGTCGTCGGGCGACACGGGCGTGCCGAGGGCGACCGTGCCGTCGTGCGTTGTCTCACTCACCAGGGGAAACACTTTCGTCTTCGGAATGCGCAACGGGTGCGGACATGACATGGGGTCCGGACCCGGGACCGGGGCCGGACCCCCACAGGGACGAGCTTGTCAGATCACAGGGGGTCGGCCCAGCCGGGTCAGCCGCCACACCGTACGCCACTTCATGGGCCTGCGGGGTCCACAGGGGGTGGTCCAGCCTTCCCTGAACCCGCCGAACCACGCCCTGAGGGCGGGACGCGAAGGCCTGCGCAGCAGCGTGAGCAGCATCCAGACCCCGAGGTAGACCGGGACCAGGGGCGCGGGGAGGTTGCGCCGGGCCAGCCAGACCCGGTTGCGGGCCACCATGCGGTGGTAGACCGCGTGCCGGGAGGGGGCCGTCGTCGGGTGGTACAGCACCATGTCGGAGCGGTAGTCGATCATCCAGCCCGCGTCGAGCGCGCGCCAGGCCAGGTCGGTCTCCTCGTGGGCGTAGAAGAACGCGTCGGGCAGGCCGCCGACCTCGGCGAGGACCTGGGTGCGGACGGCGTTGGCGCCGCCGAGGAAGGTGGTGACCCGGGAGGAGCGCATCGGGTCGGCGGCGCGCAGCCTGGGCACGTGGCGGCGCTGGGTGACCCCGGTCTCGGGGTCGGCGATGCGGAAGCTGATGATGCCGAGCCGGGGGTCGGCCTCGAAGGCGCTGCGGCACAGCTCGGCGGTGTCGTGCTGGGCGAGCAGCCCGTCGTCGTCGAGGAAGAGGATGATGTCGACGTCCCGGCCGCTGGGTCCGAAGGCCTCGATGCCGACGTTGCGGCCGCCGGGGATGCCGAGGTTCTCGGGCAGTTCGACGGTGCGGACGCCGTCGGGGACGTCCGGGACGGGCGAGCCGTTGCCGACGACGACGGTGCTGACCGGGTCGCCGTCCTGCTTGGCGACGGAGTCGAGCAGGGCGCGCAGTTCGTCGGGGCGGTTGCCCATGGTGATGACGACCGCGCCGACCTTCGGGGCGGTCACCGCAGCCTGCTCGACGCCAGGATCGACACCAGGTGCAGCAGGGTCTGGAGCAGCGCGATGCCGGCCAGGACGGCGACGCCGAGCCGGGAGAAAAAGAGGTCGCCGCGGATCTGGTCGACGACGGCCAGCACCAGGATCAGCAGGGACGCCTCGATGCCGAGGATCAGGCGGTGGAACTTGAAGGCGGCGGCGGCCCGGCGGGCCAGGGCCATGCCGGAGGAGCGCATCTCGGCGGCGGCCTCCTTGACCGGCGGCAGACCGCCCTGGTGGCGGGCGACGCCGACCAGGTCGGTCTCGGCCTTGATCAGGATGGCGCCGAGGGCGGCCAGGGTGCCGAGAAAGGCCCAGAGCCAGGAGATGCGCCCGGTGCCCCAGAGGTCGGCGGCGCGCAGTCCGAAGCCGACCAGGACGGCCGCGTCGGTGAGGTAGGCGCCGACGCGGTCGAGGTAGACGCCGCCGAGCGAGAACTGCTGCTTCCAGCGGGCGACCTCACCGTCGACGCAGTCGAGCAGCAGGTACATCTGGACGCAGAAGACGCCGAGGACGGCGCCGGTGATCCCCGGCACCAGCAGTGCCGGGGCGGCGAGCACGCCGAAGACGGTCATCAGGTAGGTGAGCTGATTGGGCGTGACCCTGGTGTTCACCAGGTAACGGTCGACGCGCAGGGACACCTCTCGCATGTAGAGGCGCCCCATCCAGTGCTCACCGCTGCGCCGGTCCTTCACCCCCGCGGGGTGGACGACCGGGCGGAGTTCAGCTACCGATGGCCTTGACATAGTCGGCGTAGGTGTCCTTGATCTGGTCGGTCTTGAGGTCGAGGTGTTCGAGGATGGTGTAGCGGCCGGGGCGGGTCTCGGGGGCGAACTCGACGGCGCGCACGAACTCCGCGACCGTGAAGCCGATCTCCTCCGGGAGCACCGGCAGTCCGTGCCGGCGCAGCACCCGGGCCATGTCGGCGGCCTGTTCGCGGGCTCCGCGCAGGTACATCGCGAAGGCCGCGCCGAGGCCGCACTGCTCGCCGTGGCTGGCGGCGCGCTTGGGGTAGAGCAGGTCGAAGGCGTGGTTGATCTCGTGGCAGGAGCCGGAGGCGGGGCGGGAGTCGCCGGAGATGGACATGGCGACGCCGGTGAGGACCAAGGCCTCGGCGAGGACCTGGAGGAAGTCGTTGTCGGCGATGCCGCCGGGGTGGCGGAAGACCGCCTCGCCCGCCTGCCTGGCCATGGCGGCGGCCAGTCCGTCGATCTTCTCGCCCTTGACCCGGTTGGCCAGCTCCCAGTCCGCGATGGCGTTGATGTTGGAGATGGCGTCGCCGATCCCGGCGCGCACGAACCGCACCGGGGCCTCGCGGATGACGTCGAGGTCGACCACGACGGCGATCGGGTTGGGCACGCCGTAGGAGCCGCGTCCCGCGTCGTTGTCGAGGGTGGCGACGGGTGAGCAGAGGCCGTCGTGGGCGAGGTTGGTCGGCACGGCGACCAGCGGCAGGCCGACGCGCGCCGCGGCGAACTTGGCGCAGTCGATGATCTTGCCGCCGCCGAGGCCCACCACGGCGTCGTAGTGCCCGGCCTTTATGTCACCGGCCAGCCGGACGGCGTCGTCGAGGGTGCCGCCGCCGACCTCGTACCAGGTGGCGCCGGGCAGCGAGGGTTCGAGGCGGGCCCGCAGCCGGGCGCCGGAGCCGCCGCTGACGGCGACCGCGAGGCGTCCTGAGTGCGAGATGCGTTCGTCGGCGAGGACGCAGGCCAGGTCGTCGAGGGCACCCGGGCGGATGTCGACGACGAGCGGCGAGGGGATCAGCCGGGTCAGTACAGGCATGCGATCTCCCGTCCGCGGGCGAGATCGTCGTGGTTGTCGATCTCCACCCACTTGACGTCGCCGATGGGCGCGACGTCGATGCGGAAGCCGCGGTCCACCAGCTCCTGGTAGCCGTGCTCGTAGAACTGCTGGGGGTCGGCCTCCCAGACCGTCTTCAGGGCGTGGACCAGCTCGGGGGCGGCGTCGCCCTCGATCAGGGTGACGCCGATGTACTCGCCGGTGGCCTCGGCGGGGTCCATCAGCTTGGTGATCTTCGTCATGCCCTTGACAGGGTCGACGACGACCTTCATCTCCTCGTCGGCCAGGTCCTTGACGGTGTCCAGGGCGAGGATGATCCGCCGCCCCTCGCCGCGGGCCGCGAGCAGCGTGCGCTCGACGGAGACCGGGTGCACGGTGTCGCCGTTGGCGAGGATCACGCCGTCCTTGAGGGCGTCACGGCCGCACCAGAGGGAGTAGGCGTTGTTCCACTCCTCGGCCTTGTCGTTGTCGATCAGGGTGAGCGTGAGGCCGTACTTCGCCTCCAGCTCCTCCTTGCGCGCGTAGACGGCCTCCTTGCGGTAGCCGACGATGACGGCGACCTCGGTCAGCCCGATCTCGGCGAAGTTGCCGAGGGTCAGGTCGAGCACCGTGATCGAGTCCTCTATCCCCGCGGGCCCCACCGGCACCAGCGCCTTGGGCAGGCTGTCGGTGTAGGGGCGCAGACGCCGTCCGGCGCCGGCCGCGAGCACGAGGCCGATCATGCGGTTTCTCCTTCGTCGTGTACGGCGGGTGCGCCGTCCCGGTGGGAGGCGACCCAGAAGCTGACGCTCTCGACGAGCACCAGCAGGGCCACGGCCACGGCCACCACCGTGAGCGCGACCGTGAACTGTGCGGCGGTGAGCACGGCGGCGAGGACGACGACGAGCAGGGTGCGGCCCTCGTGCCCCCCGACGGCGCGCACCAGCCAGGCCGGTGGCGCTCCGGCGTCACCGCGGATGCGGTAGACCGTGTCGTAGTGATGGTAGGCGACGGCGGCCACCAGCCCGAAAGCCGCAGGAAGGGCTCCGTTCACGTCCGCGCTGGCCGCGAGGGCCAGGACGGTGACGTACTCGGCGGCCCGGAAGAAGGGGGGCACCAGCCA
>NZ_FMCI01000306.1 GCF_900091845.1 Streptomyces sp. SolWspMP-5a-2 | reverse complement strand
TGCGCGGGTTCCGGCCGCCGGTGCCGGGGCCGCCGCGGGCCGGGCCCTGCGGTCCGAGCAGGTGGGCGCGTTCGGCCGGGGTGAGCGGGTCGACGGCGCTCAGCGGGGTGTCGGGGGCGGCGCAGAACGCCTCCAGGAGGGCCACGGTGTGCCGGGCCAGCGCGGCGACGGACGCCTCGTCGAACAGGTCGGGGCGGTGGATGAGGACCAGGTCGGTGCGGCCGTGTCCGTCGCGCAGGTCGAGGGTGAGGTCGAACTTGGCGGTGGTGAGGTCGATCCGGTAGGGGGCGCCGTCGGTCGTGCCGAGGCGGACGGCGGAGGCGGCGACGTCGGTGTGCGTGTAGAGCACCTGGACGAGGGGGTTGCGGGCGAGGTCGCGCTCCGGGCTCAGCGCGTCGACGACCTGCTCGAAGGGGACCGACTGGTGCGAGAAGGCGTCCAGGACCGTGTCCCGGGTGCGGGCGAGGAGGACGGCCGGGGTCGGGTCGTCGGAGAAGTCGCCGCGCAGCACGAGGGTGTTGACGAAGAACCCGACGAGCTGTTCGGTGGCGGCTTCCTCCCGGTTGGCGACGACGGTGCCGACGGCGATGTCCCGCTGTCCGGTGTGGAACGCCAACGCGGCCTGGAAAGCGGCCAGTACGGTCATGTAGGGGGTGGTCCCGGCGCGGCTGCCGAGGGCGGTGAGCGCGTCGGTGAGGGCGGGCGGCAGGGTGACGGTGTGGGCGGCGCCGGTGCCGCTCGGGGTGTCGGGGCGCGGGTGGTCGGTGGGCAGCTCCAGCGGGGTCAGACCGGCCAACCGGGTGCGCCAGTGGTCGAGTTCGCCGGACCGGTCGGTCCCGCGCTGCCAGATCGCGTAGTCGGCGTAGTCGAGGGGCAGTTCGGGCAGGCGGGCGGTGTCGCCCTCGGTCCTGGCCCGGTACAGCTCGGTCAGGTCGCGCACCAGCAGGCCGAGGGACCAGCCGTCGGAGACGATGTGGTGCATGCCGAGGACCAGGACGTGGTCGTCGTCGGCGGCGCGGACCAGGGTGGCGCGGAAGGCGGGTTCGCGGGCGAGGTCGAAGGGGCGGACGGCGGCGGCGTGCACGGCGGCGGCCAGCAGCCGTTCCCGGTCCTCGCCGGGCGGGGCGCCCGCTCCGGTGACGTCCAGGACGGCCGCGTCGGCGGGCAGCACCCGCTGGTACGGGACGCCCTCGTGCTCGGGGAAGACGACGCGCAGCTGCTCGTGCCGGGCGACCAGGTCGGTGACGGCGGCGCGCAGCGCGGGCAGGTCGAGGGGGCCGGTGAACCGCCAGGCGGCGGGGAGCAGGTAGGTGGCGGCCCCGGGGTCGAGCCGGTCGAGGAAGTACAGGCGCTGCTGGGCGGCGGAGAGCGGGACGCGGTCCGGGCGGGGCCGTACCCGGGCCGGGCCGGTGTCCCGGGCGCCGGACAGGCCGCTGAGCCGCTGCTCCAGCAGGCGGCGGGCGGCCGGGGAGAGGCCGCCGCCCGCGGTGAGGGGGCCGGGACGCACGTCGGATGTGGTCATCGGGGCACTCCGATCTCAGGACGGGGAGGGAAGTCGGTGCGGCGCGGGCCGCGGGCGCGCGGGGCGTCCGCCGCGGTGCGCGGGTCGGGCGCCGGGCGCGGGCTCCGTGACCGGGGCCGGGGTGTGCGGGGCGGTGCGGGCGGTGCGGGGCCTGTGGTGCGGGCGGGCGTCCGTCGTCGATCCGGCGGACGGGCCCGCCCGGCACGGGGCGTGCGGTGCTCGGGGTCGTACGGTCCCTGGGTGGTGCCGCGGCAGGTGCGCGGTGCCGGGGCGCGCGGGTCAGAGGTCGGCTGTCAGGGAGAGGTCGATCTCGTCGTCGCTCATCTCCGAGATCAGTTCGAGCAGTCGGCGCTCGACCTCGGCGGCGAGGCGTTCGACGGTGGAGTGCTCGAAGAGGTCCCGCACCTGGAGGGGGCAGTCGAAGGCGGTGCGCAGCCGGGAGGCGACGGCGACCGCGCGCAGCGAGTGGCCGCCGAGGGCGAAGAAGTCGTCGTGGACCCCGGCCCGCGGCAGGTCGAGGACCTCGCACCAGATCTGCGCGACGACCGTCTCGGCCGGGGTGCGCGGCGGGACGAACTCCGGTGCCTCGGGGGCCTGCGGCTCCGGCAGGGCGGTGAGGTCGAGCTTGCCCTGGACGGTCAGCGGCAGGGTGTCCAGGAGCACGAACGCGGAGGGCACCAGGTAGTGCGGCAGGCGGTCCCGGCAGTGGGTCTCCAGCGCCTCGGCGGAGAGTCCGCCGCCCGCCGCGTAGCCGACGAGGGCGGGTTCGCCGCGCAGGGTCCTGACGACGACGGCGGCGCCCCGCACACCGGGGTGGGCGCGCAGCACGGCCTCGGCCTCCCCGGGTTCGACGCGGAAGCCGCGGATCTTGACCTGGTCGTCGTTGCGGCCGAGGAACTCCAGTTCCCCGGTGGGCCGTCGGCGCACCAGGTCGCCGGTGCGGTAGAGGCGGCCGCCGTGTCCGCCGAACGGGTCGGGCACGAAGCGTTCGGCGGTGAGGGCGGGCCGTCCGAGGTAGCCGCGCGCCGACTCCGGTCCGCCGAGCAGGAGTTCGCCGGGGACTCCGTCGGGGGCCAGGTCGCCGAGCGGGTCGACGACGTGGGCGCGGCGGCTGCCCAGCGCGCGGCCGATGGGCACCCGGCCGTGCGGCGCGGCGGTCACGGTGTGCGCGGTGGCGGAGACGACCGTCTCGGTGGGTCCGTAGGTGTTGACGACGGGGACGGCGGGCAGGTGCGCGAACCAGCGCTCCAGCGGGTCGGCCGGCAGGGCCTCTCCCCCGGTCACCAGCAGCCGCAGGGAGGCGAGCCTGGGCGCCAGGGTGTCGAGCCGGGCGACGAGTTCCGCCCAGTAGGAGGGGGTGAGTTCCATGACGGTGACGCGCTGGTCCGCGACCCGGTCGGCGAGTTCCTCGGGGGCCCAGATGTCGTCGGGCCGCACCACCACGCTCGCCCCGGTGGCGAGGGCGGGCAGGATCTGTTCCAGGGAGGCGTCGAAGGAGGTCGAGGCGAAGGTGAGGACGCGGTCCCGCGCGGTGAGCGCGAACGCGGCGCGGGCGGTGGCGACATGGGCGTCGAGGGCGTGGTGGGCGACGCCGACGGCCTTGGGGCGGCCGGTGGATCCCGAGGTGAAGATGACGTAGGCGAGGTCCTCGGGGTCGGGCCGGTGCCGGGGCGCGTCGCGCGGGTCGTCCGCGCCGAGGGTGGAGACGTCGATCGCGACGGCCCCGAGGGCGGTGACGGCGTCCCGGGTGCGCGGGTCGCACACGACGTGCCGTACCCCGGCCTCGTCGAGCATGTACCGCAGCCGCTCCGCGGGGAGCCGCGCGTCCAGCGGGACGTACACGCCGCCCGCCCGCCAGACGGCGAGCATCGCGGCGACCGACCACACGCCCCGGCCGACGCCGACGCCGACGGGTGTGCCGGGGACGGCCCCCGCGCGGGCCAGGGCGGCGGCGAGACGGCCGG
>NZ_FMCI01000307.1 GCF_900091845.1 Streptomyces sp. SolWspMP-5a-2 | reverse complement strand
G
Organism: Streptomyces sp. SolWspMP-5a-2; assembly: GCF_900091845.1. GTDB lineage: Bacteria > Actinomycetota > Actinomycetes > Streptomycetales > Streptomycetaceae > Streptomyces > Streptomyces doudnae. Next base: position 16,708 of record NZ_FMCI01000307.1, on the reverse strand, counting down.
GCTGCCCGCCCGGCACCGCCCCGGTCGGGGCCGTGGCCGTGTCCGGCCGGTCGGCCACCCCGGGTCCGCCGGGGTGGCCGCCGCCGTGCACGGCCGTCGTGGATCAGGCGCAGCCGGCCGGCTCCGCCCGGGAGGCGTCGTCGATCAGCGCCCGCTGGGCCGCCCGTATCCGCTTCACGTCGGGCTTGACGACCTTGCGGTCGTACGTCACCAGGCCGTTCAGCTCGCCCTCGACGTCCGAGATCTGCGTGTAGACGGCGCCGTTGCTGCCCTGGCAGGCCAGCGCGTGCACCTCGTCGAGCTTCTCCAGGTAGCCGTCCGTGTAGGCCGACGGGTCGACGTCCACGTACGACTGCTGCACCGACCAGGCGTGTCCGGGCACCGCGAGCCCCAGGCCGCCGTACTCGCCGGTGACCAGGGCCCTTCTGCCGTCCGGGTGCGGGGGCAGGGCGGGGCTCGGGTAGCCGTGCTCGTCCATGATGTCGCCGGTGCCGCCGTCGGCCCCGAGGTTGAGGCCCGACATGCTGTTGACCAGCCGGGTCGGGTCCCAGGCCTTGGCCTGGTCGGCGACCCGGGCCATGTCGTACTGGCCCCAGCCCTCGTTGAAGGTGACCCACATGACCACCGACGGGCTGCTGATGTGCTCGTCCATGATCTGCTTCATCTCGCGCTCGTACTCGGCGCGGGCGGCGGTGGACGGGTTCACCCCGGCGGTCATCGCGGGCATGTCCTGCCAGACCATCAGGCCGAGCCGGTCCGCCCAGTAGAACCAGCGGTCGGGCTCCACCTTGATGTGCTTGCGGACCGAGTTGAAGCCGAGCTGCTTGTGCAGCTTCAGGTCGTAGGCGAGCGCCTCGTCGGTCGGCGCGGTGTGCAGACCGTCCGGCCAGAAGCCCTGGTCGAGCGTGGCCATCATGAAGATCGGTTCGCCGTTGAGGACCGTGCGCGGCACGCCGTCCACCTGCTCGACGGAGATCGAGCGCAGTCCGACGTAGCTGCCGACCCGGTCCTTGCCGACGCTCACCTTCAGGTCGTACAGGAACGGGTCGTCCGGCGACCAGAGGCGGGCGTGCGGGATGCGCAGGGTCAGCGGGGTGCCGCTGCGGCCGGTGGCCGAGGCGACCTTGCGCTTGCCGTCGTAGGCGGTGACGGTGACCGGGAGCCCGGAGCGGACGCCCTGCGGCGCGACCGTGACGGTGCCCTTGGCCGCGTCGGGGGTGAGCTTGAGCGTGTCGACGTGGTCGGCCGCGACCGGCTCCATCCACACGGTCTGCCAGATCCCGGAGGACGGCGTGTACCAGATCCCGCTCGGGTCGAGGCGCTGCTTGCCCAGCGGCGGGTTCTCGCCGTCGGCCGCGTCGGTCGGGTCGTAGACGCCGACGATCAGCTCCTGGGTGCGGCCCGGCTTGAGGGCGTCGGTGACGTCGGCGCTGAACTTGTCGTAGCCGCCCTTGTGTTCGGTGACCTTGGTGCCGTTGACGTACACCTCGGCCTGCCAGTCGACGGCGCCGAAGTTCAGCTGGAGGCGCTGGGCGGAGCCGATCCGCCAGTCGGCCGGGACCGTGAAGGTGCGCCGGTACCACATGCGGTCCTCGTGCCGCTCGATCCCCGACAGCTGGGACTCGACCGGGTACGGGACGAGGATCCGCTCGCGCAGGTTCTTGCCCACCGGCGGCCGGTCACCGGCCGCCGCCGCGGCGAACTGCCAGGAGCCGTTGAGGTTGCGCCAGTCGGCGCGGGTCAACTGCGGCCGCGGGTACTCGGGATGGGCGTTGTGCGCGGAGACGTCGTCCGCCCAGGGGGTGCTCAGCTCGTAGGTGGAACGGTTGCCGCCGCTGCTCCAGAAGGTGTTGACAACGTTGCCGTCCCGTCCGCGGAGGCCGCCCTCGCCGTCGTAGCGGACGTCGGCGAGGCCGGGCGCCGTGCCGGTCTTGTTGCCGACCACCGGTTCCTTCAGCGTCACCAGCAGCGACGTGGGGTCGCGCGGGTCGAGCCGGGCCGCGCCCAGCGGCCAGGTGGCGCCGCCGATCACCGCGTCGAGGTGGTCGGTGAGACCGGCCGGGAGTGCCGCGAGCGGCTGCGCGAAGTCGAGCTGGAGGGTGCGGCCGTCGGCGCGGACGGTGGTGTCGATGGCACCGTCGTAGTCGAAGCCGTCGGGCAGCCGGAACGCGGACTGCGGCACGGCGGTCTTGGTGCCGCCGGGCGGGGTCCAGCGCACGTGCAGGTTGGAGCCTCCGAAGTGCTCGAAGTACTCGACCTTGAAGTCGTAGGACTGGCCCGCGGTCAACTCGATGGGCTGGGCGGTCTGTTCGCGGTCCCAGTCGTCGACCCAGTGGTCGATGACCAGGCGGTCGCCGACCCAGAGCCGGAAGCCGTTGTCCCCGATGACCGAGAAGGTGGTCGGGCCGGTCTTCTCCGGCACGATCTTGCCGGTCCAGCGGACGTTGACGTCGTCCGACTGGCCGGTGGCGAAGGACAGGCGCGGCTCCAGGGTGGCGAAGTCGAGGTTCGGGTCGAAGCCGGTCGCCTTGAGCTCGTGGAAGTCGAAGGCGCCGGGGGCCGACTGGGTGTAGTACTCCCCCTTGAGCCCGTGGACTTCGACGGGGTCGTCCGCCGCGCCGGCGCTCGGGGCCGCGGTGAGTCCCGCGGCTCCCAGCGCTGCCACGAGGAGCAGGGTGAGGCGCTTACCGAAAGGTCTGATGCGCACGAATCCTCCTTGCTGAGGAAGGGTGGCGGCTCGCTGCTTCAGTCTGTACAACGTTGGAAGGAACGGCAGTTGGCATCAGAGCACGGCTCCGGGCCGCTGTCCAGGGTCATGACAAAGGCTCCGAGGACGGGCCACCCATCGACGCTGAGGAGATCCCTTGCGGGCGAGCCTGAAGGACGTGGCGGAACGCGCCGGCGTCTCGATCAAGACCGTCTCCAACGTGGTGAACAACTATCCGCACGTCACCCCGGCGATGCGGGCCAGGGTGCAGGCGGCCATCGACGAGCTGGGCTACCGGCCCAACCTGACCGCCCGCCACCTGCGCAAGGGCCGCACCGGGATCATCGCGCTGGCCGTCCCCGAGCTGGGCAACCCGTACTTCGCGGAGCTGGCGGGGGCGGTGATCGACGCGGCCACCGAGCACGAGTTCACCGTCCTGCTCGACCACACCAGGGGCGAGCGCGAGCAGGAGGTGCTGGTCAGCCAGGGGTACCGGTCCCGGGTGATCGACGGGCTGATCCTCTCCCCGCTGGAGCTGGAGGCGGAGGACCTGCGCGGGCGGGCCGACGACGTGCCGCTGGTGCTGCTCGGCGAGCGCGAGTACGACGCGCCCTACGACCACATCGCGATCGACAACGTGGCGGCGGCCCGCCGCGCGGTGCGCCATCTGCTCGACCGGGGCCGGACCAGGATCGCCTATCTCGGCGCCCGCACCGACTCCGCGAACCGGCCCGCCCACCTGCGGCTCGACGGCTGGCGCGCGGAGCTGTCGGAGGCCGGGGTGCCCGCGCCCGACAGCCTGGTGGTGCCGGTCGGCGGCTGGGACCGGGACGACGGTGCGCGGGCGATGGCCCAGCTCCTCGACTCGGGGGTGCGCCCCGACGCGGTCTTCGCGTTCAACGACCTGATCGCGATCGGGGCGATGCGGGTGCTGCACGAACGGGGGCTGCGGGTGCCGTGGGACGTGGCGGTGGTCGGCTTCGACGATCTCGCGGAGGGGCGGTTCGGGGCGGTCACCCTGACCACCGTCTCGCCGGACAAGCAGGCCATCGCGCGGATGGCGGTCGCCTCGCTGCTGCGCAGCCTGTCGGGGCGCGAGGTGCCCGGCGGACGCGAACTGACCGCGGATTTCCGGCTGGTGGAGCGGGAGAGCACGCTGGGCCGGAGGTGACGAGATTTCGGACGAAGGGGTTTACAGGGTCCTTCCAACGATGTAAAAACCTCCCCTGAACGACGTGCACACCGAGTTGACCGCAAGAGCCAGCCTCCCCGAGAGCGCTCTCACGCGCCGGGGCCGCGCGTTTGGGGACTCCCATGAAGCCGACCGCATCCGTCCGCCGCACCTCCGCACGCCACCTCCTCACCGTGGGCCTCGTGGCGAGCCTCGCGCTCGTCAGCGCCTGCACCAAGTCCGAGGACGACTCGGCCAAGGGCTCCACCGCCTCCCCGCAGGACGGCGCGGGCCAGGTGGTGTCCTCCCCGAGCACCGGATCGGGGCCCACCTGCGCCCTCGACGCCTACGGCGGCGGGAAGCTCGACCTGAAGAAGGCCACCGTGGGCTTCTCCCAGTCCGAGAAGGAGGCCAACCCGTTCCGGATCGCGGAGACGGCCTCCCTCAAGGCCGAGGCCGCCAAGCGCGGGGTCAAGCTCCTCACCGCCAACGCCCAGTCGCAGTTCTCCAAGCAGATCAGCGACGTCCAGGACCTCATCGCCAAGGGCGCCGACCTGCTGGTCATCGCGCCCCTCAACTCGGACGGCTGGGAACCGGTGCTGCGCGCCGCGTCCGCCAAGCACATCCCGATCGTGACGATCGACCGGAAGATCAACGCCACCGCCTGCAAGGACTACGTGAGCTTCATCGGCTCCGACTTCGTCGAGCAGGGGCGGCGGGCCGCCGACCGGATGATCGAGGCGACCGGCGGCAAGGGCGAGGTCGCGATCCTGCTCGGCGCGGCGGGCAACAACGTCACCACCGAACGCACCAAGGGGTTCGAGGAGCGGATCAAGGAGAAGGCTCCCGACCTGAAGATCGTCTTCCGGCAGACCGGCGACTTCGCCCGGGAGAAGGGCCAGTCGGTCACCGAGAACCTCATCCAGTCCAAGCCGGGCATCACCGGGATCTACGCCGAGAACGACGAGATGGGCCTCGGCGCCGTCAACGCCCTCAAGGGCGCGGGCAAGAAGCCCGGCGCGGTGAAGATCGTGACCATCGACGGCACCCGCAACGCCGTCCAGGGCATCGTCGACGGCTGGATCCAGGGCGTCGTCGAGTCCAACCCGCGCTTCGGACCGCTCGCCTTCCAGACCCTCGACACCTTCACCCGGGGCGAGAAGGTGAGCCAGGACATCGTCATCGAGGACAGCGCCTACACCGAGAAGAACGCCGCCGCGGACCTCGGCAAGGCCTACTGACGTGCTCTCGGTCACCGGCCTCGGCAAGTCCTTCCCCGGCGTGCGCGCGCTGTCCGACGTGGACCTCACCGTGCGCGCCGGGACGGTGCACGCGCTCGTCGGGGAGAACGGCGCCGGGAAGTCGACGCTCATCAAGGTGCTCACCGGGGTCTACCGGCCGGACGCGGGCGAGGTGGTGTACGACGGGGCCCCGGTCTCCTTCGCCACCCCGCTCGCGGCCCAGCGGGCGGGCATCTCCACCATCTACCAGGAGGTGAACCTGGTCCCGCTGATGAGCGTGGCCCGCAACCTCTGCCTCGGCCGGGAGCCGCGCGGGCGCCTCGGCCTGATCGACTTCCGGCGCATGCACCGGGAGGCCGCCGAGGCGCTCGAACGGCTCGGACTGCGGGTCGACGTGCGCCGTCCGCTGCGCGAACTCGGCGTCGGCGCCCAGCAGATGGTCGCCCTCGCCCGCGCCGTCGCGGTGGACGCCCGGGTGGTCGTGATGGACGAGCCGACCTCCTCGCTCGAACCGCGCGAGGTGGCCACCCTGTTCCGGGTCATCCGGATGCTGCGCGACCAGGGCGTCGCGGTGGTCTACGTCAGCCACCGGATGGACGAGCTGTACGAGATCTGCGACGAGGTCACCGTGTTGCGGGACGGCCGGGTGGTGCACACCGGGCCGCTGGCCGGGCTCGACCGGCTGCGGCTGGTCTCCCTGATGCTCGGCCGGGAGATCGGCGAGGTGCGCGCGGAGGGCCTGACCAAGTTCTCCGGCGGGCACGACGCCGAGTCCGAACCGGTGCTGCGCGCCACGGATCTGACGATACGTCACAAGCTGCGCGGGGTGTCGCTCGCGGTACGGCCCGGTGAGGTGGTCGGGCTCGGCGGACTGCTCGGCTCGGGCCGCAGCGAGACCGCGAAGGCCATCGCCGGGGCCCTGCCCACCGACGCGGGCCGGGTCGCCGTCGCCGGGGCCCCGGTGCGCCCCGGCTCGACCGCCGCCGCGATCCGGGCCGGGATCAGCCTGCTGCCGGAGGACCGCAAGGCCGAGGGCATCGTGCCCGGCCTGTCGGTGCGGGAGAACATCGCGCTGGCCGCGCTGCCCGCGCTCTCCCGGTTCGGCCTGGTGGACGACGCGCGGATCGACCGGATCGTCGACACGTTCGTGAAGCGGCTGCGGATCAAGACGGCGGGGCCGCACCAGCGGGTGGGCGAGCTGTCCGGCGGCAACCAGCAGAAGGTGCTGCTGGCCCGCTGGCTCGCCCTGCACCCCAAGGTGCTGCTCCTGGACGAGCCGACCCGGGGCATCGACGTCGGCGCCAAGGCGGAGGTGCAGGCCCTCATCGACGAACTCGCCGACGACGGGCTCGCGGTGCTGCTGATCTCCTCCGACACCGAGGAGCTGATCGAGGGCAGCGACCGGGTGGTCGTGCTCAAGGAGGGCGTGGTGGTGAGCGAGCTGACCGGCGCCGCGGTGACCGAGGACGCGCTGATGCGCGCGATCGCCGCCGTCCCGGCGGGAGGGCCCGATGACTGAACTGACCTTCGCGCGCCCGTCCCTGGACCGCGCGCGGCTGCTGCGCCTGCTCCAGGACTACGGGGTCTACGCGGGCGTCCTGGTGCTGCTGCTGTTCGACGTCGCCTTCACCCCGCACTTCCTGTCCGTGGAGAACTTCCGCACCCAGGCCGTCCAGGTCGCCCCGGTGCTGGTCGTCGCCCTGGGCATGGCGCTGGCGATCGGCGCCGAGGGCGTCGACCTGTCGGTGGGCTCGGTGATGGCCCTGTCGACATCGCTCATCTCCCTGTACCTCGGGTACGGACCGTGGATCGCGGTCCTGGTCGCGCTGGCCGGCGGGATCGTGGTCGGGGCCGCCAACGGCGCGCTGATCGCCTTCGTGGGCGTCCAGCCGATCGTGGCCACCCTGGCGCTGATGGTCGCCGGACGCGGGGTGGCCCTGGTGCTGCTGCCGCAGCTCAAGGACGTCCGCGACCCGGACATGGCGGCGCTCGGCTCGGGGGCCGTGCTGGGCGTGCCGTACCTGGTGCTGATCGCGGCCGGGCTCGCGCTGCTCACGGCGTTCGTGATGCGCCGCACCACCTTCGGACGGCAGGTGCTGGCCATCGGCGACAGCCGCCCCGCCGCCCGGCTCGCCGGACTGCCGGTGGGGCGGGTCCTCGTGGTGGTCTACGTCTCCTGCGGCGCCCTCGCCGCGATCGCGGGCGTCCTCGCGACGGCGCGGCTCTCGGCGAGCGACCCCACCTCCCTGGGCACCCTGATGGAGCTGTCCGCGATCACCGCCGTCGTCGTCGGCGGCACCCCGCTCAGCGGCGGGCGGGTGCGCGTCGGCGGCACGGTCGCGGGCGCGGTGCTCATCCAGTTGCTCACCACCACCCTGATCAAGCACGATCTGCCGCCGTCCTGGACCCAGATCGCCCAGGCCGCGGTGATCGTCCTCGCCGTCTACGCGGCCCGGGAACGAGGCAGACGATGACCGCGCACACCGAGGAGGCCGGCGTGCCGGCGCCCACCGTCCAGGGGACCGGGGACGGTCCCGAGCGCGCCGACCGCTCCGAGCGGCTCAGCGCCCTGGCCCAGCAGCACGGCGCGCTGGTGACCCTGGTGATCGCCATGGTCGTCGCGTCGCTGAGCTTCGACACCTTCCTGACCGGCGACAACCTGGAGAACATGGCGCTCTCCTCGGCGTTCCTCGCCGTGGTCGCGCTGGGCATGACGTTCGTGATCGTCACCGGCGGGATCGACCTGTCGGTGGGCTCGCTGTTCGCGCTCGGCGGGGTGCTCGCGGCCTGGGGCTCGCGGTACGGGACGGCCGTCGCGCTGCTGCTCCCGCTGGCGGTGTGCGGTCTGGTCGGGCTGGTCAACGGGCTGCTGATCGCCCGGGTCAGGCTCGCCCCGTTCATCGTGACGCTGGCCGCGATGCTGGGCGCCCGCGGGCTGCTGCTGGCGATCACCGACGAGGGGTCGCGGACGTACCTGGTCGACAAGGACTCGTTCTTCGCGACCCTCGGGCAGGGCACCCTGCTCGGCGTCGGGGTGCCGGTGTGGATCACGCTGGCGCTCTTCGCGGCGGGCGCGGTGGTGCTGCGGCGCAGCCGGTTCGGGCAGTACGTGTACGCGGTCGGCGGCAACGAGGACGCGGGCGCGCTGATGGGCGCCCCGGTGGCCCGCACCAAGATCACCGTGTACACGCTCTCCGGGCTCTGCGCGGGGCTGGCGGGCGCGCTGAACGCGGCCTGGCTGGCGTCCGGGGTGACCATCCTGGGGACCGGGATGGAGCTGGACGCGATCTCCGCCGTCGTCATCGGCGGCACCCTGCTCACCGGCGGCTCCGGCTTCATCAGCGGGTCCCTGGTGGGGGTGCTGCTGCTGAAGGTCATCCAGAACGTGATCAACCAGATCGGCTCCCTCGACTCCGCCTACCAGCAGGTGGTCAGCGGTGCCTTCCTGGCCGTGGTGGTGATCGCGCAGACCTGGCTGGGCCGCCGGCGCCGGGTGCTGTGAGCGCCGGGGGCCCAGCTCCGGCCACAGCACTAGCTGACGATCTGGCCCTTGCCCAGGGCGATCACCCCGCCCGGGGAGACGGTGTACAGCTCGGCGTCGCGCTCCGGGTTCACGCCGATGGTCGCGCCGGGCGGCACCTCGACGTTCTTGTCCAGGATCGCCCCGCGCACCACCGCGCCCCGGCCGATGCGGACGTTGTCGTGCAGGACCGAGCCCTGCACGACCGCTCCGGGGTCGACCCGCACGCCGGGCGAGAGCACCGACCGGGTCACCTGCCCGCGGATCAGGCAGCCCGCGCTGATGATGGACTCCCCCGCTATGCCGCCCGCGTTGAAGCGGGCGGGCGAGAGCTGGTAGGAGTGCGTGTAGATGGGCCAGCTGCGGTTGTACAGGTTGAACGCGGGCCGCTCGGCGATCAGGTCCATGTGCGCGTCGTAGTAGGCGTCGAGGGTCCCGACGTCCCGCCAGTAGCCCTGGTCCCTGCTGGTCTCGCCCGGCACGTGGTTGGCGCTGAAGTCGTACAGCTCCGCCTCGCCGCGTTCGGTGAGCTGGGGCAGGATCGAGCCGCCCATGTCGTGCACCGAGTCCTCGTCCTCGGCGTCCCGCTGGAGCGCCTCGATGAGCACCTTGGTGGTGAAGACGTAGTTGCCCATCGACGCGAAGACGCACTCCGGGTCGTCCGGGAGGCCCGGCGGGTCGGACGGCTTCTCCAGGAACCGTTCCACCATCTGCCCGTCCGAGCCGGGGCTGATCACGCCGAACGCGGAGGACTCCGCGCGCGGCACCCGGATGCCCGCGACCGTCACCCCGGCACCGCTCTCCGCGTGCTGGGCGATCATCTGGCGCGGGTCCATCCGGTACACGTGGTCGGCGCCGAACACCGCGACGTACTCGGGCTGTTCGTCGTGGACGAGGTTGAGGGACTGGAGGATCGCGTCGGCGCTGCCCAGGTACCAGCGCGGGCCGAGCCGCTGCTGCGCGGGCACCGGGGTGACGTAGTTGCCCAGCAGGCTGGACATCCGCCAGGTGGTGGTGATGTGCCGGTCGAGCGAGTGCGACTTGTACTGCGTCAGCACGCAGATGCGCAGGATGTCGGCGTTGACGAGGTTGGACAGGACGAAGTCGACGAGGCGGTACGTGCCGCCGAAGGTCACCGCCGGTTTCGCGCGGTCGGCGGTGAGCGGCATCAGCCGTTTGCCCTCACCACCGGCCAGTACGATCCCGAGCACCGAAGGTCCGCCACGGCGCATGGCCGCTCCCCTCTCCTTGGTCACCCTGGAGTGACCGTCTGCCCTGGAGCGGCCCGTGACAAGCCTGTGGGAGCGCCTGCCCGCCGCGCTATCCCTGTCTGACGATCTCCTCGTAGAGCCGGACGGTGCGGCGGGCGACGGCGTCCCAGCCGAACTCCCCCACCGCGCGCTCCCGTCCCGCCTCGCCCATCCGCCGGGCGCCCTCGGGGTCGTCGAGGACGGCGTCGAGCGCGCGGGCGAGCCCGGCCTCGAAGACCGCGGGGTCCTCGTCCGGCGCCACCAGGAGCCCCGTCTTGCCGTCCTCGACGACCTCCGGGATGCCGCCGACCCGGGAGGCGACCACCGGGGTGCCACAGGCCATCGCCTCCAGGTTGACGATGCCGAGCGGCTCGTAGACCGAGGGGCAGACGAACGCGGCGGCGTGCGTGAGGAGTTGGATGACCTCCAGGCGCGGCAGCATCTGCGGGATCCAGCGGACGCCCTCGCGGACCCGGCTCAGCTCCTGGAAGAGATCGCGGAACTCCCGGTCGATCTCCGGGGTGTCGGGCGCTCCCGCGCAGAGCACGACCTGTGCGCGGGGGTCGATGTCCCGTACCGCGCGCAGCAGATGGGGCACGCCCTTCTGCCGGGTGATGCGGCCGACGAAGAGGACGTACGGGCGGGTGCGGTCGAGGCCGACGCGGTCCAGGACGTCGGTGGCCCGGTCGGGGCGGTAGAGCGTGGTGTCGATGCCGTTGTGCACGACGCGCACCCGGGCGGGGTCGAGCGCCGGGTAGCAGGCGAGGATGTCCTCGCGCATGGCGCCCGAGACGGCGATCACCGCGTCGGCGGTCTCCACGGCGGTGCGCTCGGCCCAGCTCGACAGGGCGTACCCGCCGCCGAGCTGCTCGGCCTTCCAGGGGCGCAGCGGTTCGAGGGAGTGGGCGGTCATCACGTGCGGGATGCCGTGCAGCATCTTCCCGAGGTGACCCGCGAGGTTGGCGTACCAGGTGTGGGAGTGGACGAGGTCGCGTCCTTCGAGGCCCGCGGCCATGGCGAGGTCCACCGAGAAGGTGCGCAGCGCGTCGTTGGCGGTGTCCAGGGCGGCCCAGGAGCGGTGGCGCCGGACGCCGACCCCGCGGCCCTCGCCCCAGCAGTGCACCTCCAGGTCGACCAGTGAGGTCAACTCCCTGGCCAGGAACTCGACATGGACGCCCGCGCCGCCGTACACGTCCGGCGGGTACTCCCGGGTCAGCAGTCCCACTCGCACCCGCTACCCCCTGATCTCTGCGGCAGGTCCTCTCATGGTCACCCAGATGTGCCGCGCGCGGAAGGGCGCGGGGGTCGTGGGAAGCAACAGTCCCCGCAGACGCCGCCGCCCGGCACCCGGTAGTAGAGGCAGCAGCTACGACGCCGGAAGGCGGTGCCGGTCAGGGTGTGGGTGGGGGCCAGCAGGGGGTGGGCGAGCAGCCGGGCGGCGAGATCGCGGGTGCGGGCGTCGTCGTCGGCCCGGCCGTGGGCGCGGGCCCAGCGGCTGAGCTGGCGGGCGGTTCCGGCGAGCGCGGAGGCCGCGTTGCCGCGCAGCAGCCCCGGGGCGATCGGGTGGCGGGCGCGCAGGGCCCCGGCCAGCGGTTCGAGGTGGCCGAGGAGGACGGCGTCGGCGAGGGCGGCGGGGTCGGCGGGGCGCGGGCGCACCGCGGTGAGCCACAGGTCGTCGGGGGCGGCGGCGTCGGGGTCCCAGCGCAGCAGCCGCGGGTCGAGGTCGGGGAGCCGGTCGTAGCGGACGGCGCAGGCGAGGGCCACCGACCAGAGGCGGGCGGCGAGCCCCTGCTGGGCGAGGGAGGCGGCGACGCGCGGCTCGGGGGCGCGCAGCGCGTCGCCGACCTTGCGGACCCGGAAGGTGAGCGGGTCGGGTCCCGCGGCGGCCGGCGGGTCCGCGTAGGCGTCGGCGAGCGTCGGCAGGCCGGGCCGCGGGGGTGCTCCCGTGCGCAGCGGGAAGAACCCGCCGAGCGGGACGAGGGCGGCGAGGTCGGGGTCGAGGTCCACGAGGAGCAGTAGTACCAAGCCCCGGCGGGGATCCCCTCACCGGGAGTGGCTCCCGTGTCACCCGTCTTGGGGAGGACCGTGCCCGGTCCGTACTCCACCGGCAGTAGGACGGATTGCCTGCTCAGGGACGACGACGGGAACACCGGGAGCGGGCATGGTGTTGCCCATGAAGGTCGACCGTTCGCCGCGCAGGGGTCATCGCCCCCGTCTCACGCAGAGGAGCCGCCCATGAGCGCCCTCGCGTTGTCCGTGCTCCTGTCGTTCGTCTCCGCCGTCGCGTACGCGGGCGGGGCGATCGTCCAGGAGCACGTCGCGATGTCCTCACCCGGCGAGGAGTACGCCCCGCTGCGGCGTCCCGGCTGGTGGGCGGCGGTGGCGCTGAACGGTCTCGGCGGGCTGCTGCACGTGGTGGCGCTCGCCTACGGTCCGCTGAGCCTGGTGCAGCCGCTGGGCGCCCTGACGATCGTCTTCGCGCTGCCGATGGCCGCGCTGTTCGTGGGCCGCAGGGCCGGGGCGACGGCCTGGCGCGGCGCGATCATGGCGACGGTGGGTCTGGCGGGGCTGCTGTCCCTGGTCGGCGCCTCGGACGGGCACTCCCTGGCGGTGCCGGAGCGGATCGCGGTGGCCGGGGTGAGCGGCGCCGGGATCGTCGCGCTGATGGTGGCCGGGCGGGCCGCGCACCGGCATCCGGCGGTGCGCAGCATGCTGCTGGCGACCGGCTCGGGCGTCGCGTTCGGCATGGCGTCGGTGTTCACGAAGACCGTCGCGGTCGACTGGACGGACGGGGTGGCGACGACCGACCTGCCCTCGCTCGGTCTGATCGCCGTCTTCGCCACGGCGGGCATGCTGCTCTCGCAGGCGTCCTACCGGGGCGCGGGCCTCGCGGCGCCGCTGGCGACGCTGACCGTGGTCAACCCGGTGGTGGCCGCCGCCGTCGGCATCACGATGTTCGGCGAGACGTTCCGGCACGGCACCACGGGCACGGTGCTCGCGCTGGGCTGCGGTGTGGTGGCGGCGGGCGGCCTGATCCTGCTGACGACCGAGCGCCTCCAGCAGACGGGCGCGGACGGCCCGCGGACGGCGCCGGGGACCCCGATCGGCGGCCTCCCGGCACAGGCGGGCCCCGGGTCCCCGGAGAGGACGACGCCGCGGGAGGCCCCGTCCGGGGAGAGCGCACCCGAGGCGGAGCCCCAGGCACCCGTGCGCGAGCCCGCGCAGGACCCGGCACCGGCGACCGGGACGCGGAGCACGCAGCCGGTGGTGACGGCGACCGGGGCACAGGACCCTGAGCCGGTGGTGGCGGCCGCCGGGACGCAGGGCACGGAACCGGTGGTCACGGTGACCGGGGCACAGGGCCCTGAGCCGGTGGTCACGGTGGTGGAGCGTGAGGCGTCGGCGCTCGTGCCGGTGACCACGGCCGCCGCGGCGGCGGCCACGGAGGCGGCCACGGAGGTGTCCGACGCCCCGGACGCCGGACAGCGCGGAGGGCCCGGTGCGCCGCCGTTCGACGACGGGGCACCGGGCCCCCTGCACTACCGTTTCTACGGGCCGTTCTACGGCGGCGCGTACGTCCCGCTGCCCGCGATCGACCGGCACCGGGTCCGCGTCAGATCGTGACGCCCCCGGCGCGCAGATAGGCGAGCGGGTCCACGTCGGAGCCGAAGCCGGGCCCTGTCCGCACCTCGAAGTGCAGGTGCGGGCCGGTCGCGTTCCCGGTGGCTCCCGAGCGTCCGATCCGCTGCCCCTCGCCGACGCCCTGCCCGGCCTTCACGGAGATCGCCGAGAGGTGGGCGTACTGCGAGTAGCGGCCGTCGGCGTGCCGGATGACCACCTGGTAGCCGTAGGAACCGCCCCAGCCCGCGGTGACGACGGTGCCCGCGCCGACCGCCTTCACGGTGGTGCCGGTGGGCACCGGGAAGTCGACGCCGGTGTGGTAGCCCTTCGACCAGGAGGAGCCGGACGCGTGGTACGGGGTGCCGATGGACCCGCCGACCGGTGCCACCCGGGAGTGCCCGTGGGAGACGGTCTTCGGCTTGGCCTTCTTCTCCTTGGCCGCCGCCTTCTCGGGCTTCTTCGGCGCGGCCTTCGCCGCCGTGGCCCGGCCCTGGAGGTTCAGCCGCTGGCCCGGGAGGATCAGGTCGGGGTCGGCGCCGATCGTGGTGCGGTTGCCCGCGTAGAGCCGCTGCCAGCCGCCGTCGACGTCCTTCGCGTCGGCGATCTTGGACAGGCTGTCGCCGTGCACCACCGTGTACATCTCGGCGGTGCCCGCCCGGGACTGCGGAGTGCGCTGCGGCTGCACGTCCTTCGCGGACGTCTTACGGGCCTTGGTGGCGGCCTCCGTCCGGCTGGAGCCCGTCGTGCGGACGTCCGCCGCCGGGCCGCCCCTGGTCAGTCCGGCGCGGCCGGAGCAGACCGGCCAGGCGCCGGGCCCCTGTCCGTCCAGGACCTTCTCGGCGACGGCGATCTGCTGGTTCTTGGTGGCGAGGTCGGCGCGCGGTGCGTAGGCGGTGCCCCCGTACGCGGCCCAGGTGGACCGGGTGAACTGGAGGCCGCCGAAGTAGCCGTTCCCGCTGTTGACGCTCCAGTTGCCGCTCGACTCGCAGGCGGCGACCTTGTTCCAGGTGGCGACGTCGGCCGCGTGCGCGGTTCCGGCGCCGATGAGCGGGAGCGCCATACCGGCACCGCCCGCCGTGACGGTGAGTGAGGCGCGGTTGATCCTGTTGGGCTGGTACCGGCGGTGCCGGCCGCGTACGGCCATGTCTGGAGCCCCCATCGACATGCGTCAGAAGGGCCAAAAGTAAGGGCCGCGAACAGGCCATGACAAGACGGCAAATCAGCCTCGTCCGCCCCCAAGACGTCTTGAACACGGCGGAGTTGCGGAACGGGTGAGGCGAGCGGGGCCCTTCGCGCGTATGTGGCGGTGCCCGGTCCTTCACCCCGGACATGCGCCCCGCACACCGGCACGTCAGGATGGCAGGTGGGGGCGATACTGACGGGCACCACCGGAACCACGGACGCACTAGGAGCCAACCGCATGAGCACTACAGCCCAGATCGGCGTCACGGGACTCGCGGTCATGGGCCGCAATCTGGCCCGCAACTTCGCACGCAACGGCTACACGGTGGCGCTGCACAACCGGACGGCGTCGAAGACGCACGCCCTGGTGGAGGAGTTCGGGCAGGAGGGGGAGTTCGTCGCGGCCGAGACCGCCAAGGAGTTCGTCGCGGCGCTCGAACGTCCCAGGCGGCTGGTCGTCATGGTCAAGGCGGGCGAGCCGACCGACGCGGTGATCCAGGAGTTCGCGCCGCTCCTCGAACCCGGCGACATGATCATCGACGGCGGCAACGCGCACTTCGCGGACACCAGGCGCCGGGAGCGCGAACTGCGGGAGCAGGGCATCCACTTCGTCGGCATGGGCGTCTCGGGCGGCGAGGAGGGCGCGCTGAACGGGCCGAGCATCATGCCGGGCGGCCCGGCCGAGTCGTACGACTCGCTGGGTCCGATGCTGGAGAAGATCTCCGCGAAGGCCGCCGACGGCGCCCCGTGCGTGACCCACGTGGGTCCCGACGGCGCCGGGCACTTCGTGAAGATGGTCCACAACGGCATCGAGTACGCCGACATGCAGCTGATCGGCGAGGCCTACCAGCTCCTGCGGGACGTGGCCGGATACTCCCCCGCGCAGATCGCCGGGATCTTCCGCACCTGGAACACCGGCCGGCTGGACTCCTACCTGATCGAGATCACCGCCGAGGTGCTGTCCCACGTGGACGCGGACACCGGCAAGCCGTTCGTGGACGTGGTGGTCGACCAGGCCGAGCAGAAGGGCACCGGGCGCTGGACCGTCCAGATCGCCCTCGACCTCGGTGTCCCGGTCTCCGGCATCGCGGAGGCGGTCTTCGCGCGCTCGCTCTCCGGGCACGCGGCGCTGCGGGCGGCCTCCCGCGACCTGGCGGGGCCGACGCCCGCCGCGCTGGGCGAGGCGGAGGCGGCGGCCTTCGCGGACCGGGTGGAGCAGGCGCTGTACGCGTCGAAGATCGTGTCGTACACGCAGGGCTTCCACGAGATCGCGGCGGGCAGCGAGGAGTACGACTGGGACATCGACCTGGGCGCGGTCTCCGCGATCTGGCGCGGCGGCTGCATCATCAGGGCCGCGTTCCTGGACCGCATCCGGGCCGCCTACGACGCCCGTCCCGACCTGCCGAGCCTGCTCTCGGACGCGACGTTCGCGGGGGAGATCGCGGACGCGCAGGACGACTGGCGCGAGGTCGTCATCGCGGCGACCCGGCAAGGCGTGGCCACGCCGGGCTTCGCGGCGGCGCTCGCCTACTACGACGGGCTGCGCGCGGAGCGGCTCCCGGCCGCGCTGACGCAGGGCCAGCGGGACTTCTTCGGCGCCCACACCTACCGGCGCACCGACAAGGACGGCTCGTTCCACACCCTGTGGGGCGGCGACCGCTCGGAGGTCTCCGCGTGACGGTCGCGCGCGTCGGCACCGTGTGACGACTCCGTGCAGCGGCCTCGCCTGACGGCCGCGTGCAGCGACGTCGCGTGAGGCCGCGTGCAGCGGCTTCGGTGGGACGGATTCGCGCACGGACGACGGCGGTGGACACCCCGGATGGTGAGGGGCGTCCACCGCCGTCGTCGTGTGCGGGTGCGTCACCCGCCCGGAGAGTTCTCCGCCCGCGGGAGTTCCTCGCCCGCGGGGTTCTCCGCGCGGAGGGCGTGCCGTCCGGTGCGGCCGCTCAGGTCAGCGGCGGTCCGGGCTGCGGCTCGGGCACCGGCTCGGGGCCCGGCGGCACCGGGTGCGGGGTC
>NZ_FMCI01000313.1 GCF_900091845.1 Streptomyces sp. SolWspMP-5a-2 | reverse complement strand
GGTAGCCGGCGGTCCAGGTGCCGTCCAGGGAGAACCGGTTGAGGGGGATGTCGGACGGGAACCGGTAGGCGGTCGGCTTGTCGTCGACGATCGGGTCGCCGACGTAGCCGCTGACGCGGAAGTTGCTCAGGTAGGTCTCCGGGGTGCGGTCCTTGGTGAGCTGTGCGTCCTTCTGGCCGGTCGGGGCCGGGAGTTGGACGGTGGGGTCGGCCTCCTTCAGGAGGTCGCGGATGAGCTGCTCGGTCTGGGCGTACCGGCCCTCGCCGAACGTGAAGTGGCGGACGGTGCCGTGGGAGTCGATGAGGTACTTCGCGGGCCAGAAGCGGTTGCGGTAGTTGTTCCAGGTGGTCAGCTTGTTGTCGAGGGCGACCGGGTAGGTGACGCCGAGCCTGCGGGTCTGGTCGGCGACGTTGGACTCCTTCTTCTCGAAGGAGAACTCCGGTGAGTGGACGCCGATCACTTCGAGTCCGGCGTCCTTGTAGGTGTCGTACCACGCCTTGACGTGGGGCAGGCTGCGCTGGCAGTTGATGCAGGAGTACGTCCAGAAGTCGACCAGGACGACCTTGCCGCGTTCGCGCGCGAGGTCGACCGGTGCGCCGCCGGGGGTGTTGAGCCAGGCGCTGATGCCGTCGATGGCCGGGGCCTTGCCGCAGGAGCGGAGTTCGTCGACGCCGTCCTCGCAGCGGGAGAGGTCCTTGTTGGAGTCGTCGTAGAGGCCGGACAGCTTCTGGCGGGCCACGTCGCTGTCCTCGATCTGCTTCTGCGCGGAGGAGGTGTAGTCGGGCAGGGCTCGCTGGAGGGCGTCGGTGACGTTGAGGGCGAGTGCTCCGGCCAGCGCGATCATCACGACACCGGCCACGATCCGCAGTCCCCGGGCCCGCTTGCGGAAGGCGGTGACACGTTCCGCGACCCGCCGTCCCGCGAGCGCGAAGACCAGCAGGGGCAGTGCGGTGCCCGCGGCGAAGGACAGGGTCAACGCCACGATGCCGAGGCTCAGTTCGCCCCGGGCGCCCGCCACGGTGATGGCCGCCAGGACCGGACCGGCGCAGGGCACGTAGAGCAGTCCGAGCCCGAGGCCGAGGACGAACGCGCCGCCCTCCTTGTTGACCTGGCGCTGCGGGATCTTCGCGAACGGCCGCTCCAGGAGCCGCTCGACCGGCGGGAAGACGAGGCCGAGGCCGATCAGGACCAGCAGGCCCAGACCCACGTAGCGCAGGATGTCGTCCGGCAGCCCGAGGGCGGAGATGATCGTCACGCCGAGCAGGGTGAAGAAGCTGAAGCTCACGACCAGACCGGCGACCACCGCGTAGGGCCGCCGGTTGCGCACGGCCGGTTCGGGGTCCTTCACCAGCACGTCCCCCGGCTCGTCGCCGTCGTCGCCGCGTTCTCGTGGCGCGGGCGGTGGGCCGCCGTCCGGCGTACCGCCCGGTCCTCCGGCGAGGAACACCACCGGGAGCACCGGCAGGATGCACGGCGAGACCGCCGTGATCAGACCACCTAGCAGACCGATCAGAACCAGAGTGAACACCGGTCGACACCTCCACCCGAGAACCCGGACCCTCCGGCTCTCTCGGCACTGATCCGAGACCGGGACGTGCGGCGGATTGCTCCGGAGGA
>NZ_FMCI01000317.1 GCF_900091845.1 Streptomyces sp. SolWspMP-5a-2 | reverse complement strand
GGAGCCGTGCTGGTGGTCTCCGCGGCCCCCGTGGCCGCTGTGCCCGCGGGCGCGGTCGGCGCGGCGGCCGCACCGGGCTTGTAGTCGGCGAAGAAGTCCCACCAGGCTCGGTCCACCGAGTTCGGGTCCTGGAGGTACTGCTGATAGATCTCGTCGACGAGCCACTCATTCGCGCCGAACGCCGCGGCGGGGTTCTTGCCCGCTGGGTCGGCGTCGGTGGTGGTGGCACCCCCGGCCCGGAGGGTGGGGGAGCTCGAGTTACTGGGGGACTGTGGCGACACGGCGGCAACCGCCCTCTTCCGCTTCACAAGGTGATGGACAGCGGGAATAAAGGCTACGCCCCCCGGAGGGTGAAGGTCAGGCCGGGCCGGTTCATCGTCGTGTAAGTCACATTACGGAGAGGGTTTCGGGCCCGGAATTGGCGGGAAACAAGCGTGGTTCCCCGCAGTTCCGGGCGTGGCGGGGTGTGGCGACGCGGGCCCGGCACGCGGGGCCTGCGGACGTGTGCCTGATCACACGTGTCCGTCAGCGCGGACGTCGGTGGATCTTGAGGTCGCGCCTCGGACTTTACGTCAACTTTGAAGAGAAGTCTCTCCCGGAAGAGTGACAAGAATCCGGCAACCGCGCTCGGATTCGGCCACGCCGATGCGGCCCCCGTGCAGATCCACCGCCCAGCGCGCGATGGCCAGACCGAGCCCGGTCCCGCCGTCGCTGCCCGCCCCCTTCGCACCACTGCCCGCGTCCCCCCGGTTGAACCGCTCGAAGACCCGGTGCCACTCGGAGCGCGGGATGCCGGGCCCCTCGTCCAGGACCTCCAGCTCCAGCGACTCGGGATGCGCGCCGCGCCGCGCCTTCACGGTCACCCGGCCGTGCGCCGGGCTGTGCTTGACGGCGTTGTCGATCAGGTTGGCGACCACCTGGTGGATGCGCTCCGGGTCGGCGTGCGTGGTCAGCTCGGGCGGGGACACGTCCAGGTGCAGATGGACGTCGGTGCGGGTGTGGGTGCCCGAGCCCGAGGCGATGCCCGCGCGCGCCGGGACGGCCATGTTGGCCTCCTTCAGCACGCCCGACAGATAGGGCCACACCTCGAAGCGCCGCTTGCGCAGCGGGACGACGCCGTTGTCCAGCCGGGACAGGTCGAGGAGTGTCTCCACGAGCCGTCCGAGCCGCTCGGTCTGCTTCAGGGCCGTGCGCATCGTCTCCGGGTCGGCGGGGGAGACGCCGTCGACGATGTTCTCCAGGACCGCGCGCAGCCCCGCGATGGGGGTGCGCAGCTCGTGCGAGACGTTCGCCACCAGCTCCTTGCGCTGCCGGTCCTGGGCCTCCAGCTCGTCCGCCATGACGTTGATCGTCTGGGCCAGGTCGCCCAGCTCGTCCCGGCGGTTCTCGCGCACCCGGCGCGTGTAGTCGCCGTGCGAGATGGACCGGGCCACCGCGTTCATGTCGTCGAGCGGCGAGGTGAGCGAGTGGGCCACGAACTGCGTTATCAGCAGCGTGGCGATCATCGAGAAGACCGTGATGAAGCGCAGCTCGGTCTTGGTGTGCACCGCGATCATCGACAGACCGGTGGTGATCAGCACCGAGGTGACCACCAGCGCGCCGAGCTTGGTCTTCACCGAGAACGGGCGGACCCCGCCCCAGGGGTCGTCCCCGGGGTTCTTCCGTGCGGGCGGCCCGCCGCTCATGGCGTGGGGGTCTCCAGCGCGTAGCCCACACCGTGCACGGTGCGGATCCGCTCGGCGCCGATCTTCCGGCGCAGCGCCTTGATGTGGCTGTCGACGGTGCGGGTGCCGGAGGCGTCCGCCCAGTCCCACACCTCGGCGAGCAACTGCTCGCGGGAGAGGACCGCGCGCGGGGTGTTGGCCAGGCAGACCAGCAGGTCGAACTCGGTGGGCGTCAGGTGCACGTCCTCCGAGCGGACCCGCACCCGGCGCTGCGCGTGGTCGATCTCCAGCTCGCCCAGGCGCAGGATGCCCGAGCGGGGCGTGGTGGCGGCCAGCGCGGCCCGCTCCACCCGGCGCAGCAGCACGTGCACCCGGGCGGCCAGCTCCCGCATGGAGAACGGCTTGGTCATGTAGTCGTCGGCGCCGACGCCCAGGCCGACCAGCATGTCGGTCTCGTCGTCGCGCGCGGTGAGCATCAGCACCGGCACCGGGCGCTGGGCCTGCACCCGGCGGCAGACCTCCAGGCCGTCGAAGCCGGGCAGCATGATGTCGAGGATCAGCAGGTCGGGCTGCCAGGCCTCGGCGGTGTCGACGGCGGAGGGGCCGTCGCCCGCGGTCTGCACGACGAATCCCTCGGCGCGCAGACGGGCCGCGATGGCGTCGACGATCGTCGGATCGTCCTCGACGACCAGTACCCGGCGCTGGGCGCCCTGGGTCGCCGTCGCGCCGTTGTGCGAGGTGTGTGTCTGCTCCATCGCCCGCCCCTGAGTGGCTTTCCGGATCCGTGGGGTGATCCGTTGACTAGCTCATGCCTGCGCATGCTTGCGATTGACGCTCGAATGATCTGCGTCAGAGAAAGCAGAGTACGGGGAGTGACCGCGCCTCGGCTATTCAGGCCGGACGGCGAGATGCACGACGTCGGGAACGCCCCGGGCAACCGTGATCTCTTCGGTACGCACCTGCTGGAAACCGGCATTCCGTAGGGTTTCTTCGAAATCCGGTGACGGCTGGGCGGACCAGACCGCCAGCACCCCGCCCGGGGTCAGCACGCGCGCGCAGGAGGCGAGTCCGGCCGGCCGGTAGAGGCCGTCGTTGTCCTCGGTGACGGTCCAGCCGGGGCCGTTGTCGATGTCCAGGCAGAGCGCGTCGTACGTGGCGCACGTCTCCCGCAGGTGGGTCAGCAGGTCGGCGCGCTCGATCCGGGTGCGCGGGTCGGCGAGGGCCGCGGCGGAGATCGCGGCGAGCGGTCCGTCCCGGTGCCAGTCGACGACGGCCTGCTCCCGCTCGACGACGGTGATCGCGCCGAGGCGCCCGTCGGCCGCCGCGTGCGCGAGGGAGAAGCCGACGCCGAGGCCGCCGATGAGCACCGAGGGCCGCGGGCGCGGACCCAGCGCCGCGAGCGCCGCGTCCACCAGCAGCCGTTCCGAACGGCCGTCCGAGGTGTCCATGAGGAAGCAGCCGTTGGCGATGATCTGGAGCAGGTCGCCGTGGCGCCGCAGCACGACCTCGCCGTAGGGGCCCTCGCGGCGGTCCAGCACGACGGGTCCGGTCTCTGTCGTGGTCATCGCCCCATCCTGCCCCAACGCGAGGCGACGGCCCCGTGGATTTCCGGTGCCGGACAACCCGAACGGGGGAGGGCCCCGGGCGCCGCCGTGTGCCGCCGGGCCGGGGGCGCGCACAGCTCGCTGACAGCCCGCGGACGCAAACTCGGTGCCAAGGGTCGCCGGGATCGGCGCCGTGTGTGACGCCGGTCATGGACAGTGTCCGGTGGCCCCCGGAGGGTGGGGGCGGAACGGAAGGAGCGCCCGCCGTGGAACCCGTCACGGCCGTGCAGGCCGACCCGCGGACCGCGGGCCCGCCGCTCCTGGACGGCATGCCCCGCCAGCGCGGCCCCCTCGCCGCGGCCCCCGCCCCGGCGCTCCCCGCGCCGGGACCCGCCGCTCCGGAACCGGTCCCCGCGCCCGCCCCGGCGCGCCGGTGGCCGCGCCCCTGGCGCCTGCTGCCCACACCGGCCGGGACGCCGTTCACCTTCGCGTACGGGCTGGTGCTGGCCGCCACCTCGCTGCTGGCCGAGCACGCCTCCCCGTCCCTGGTGCACGCCCTGCACCAGGCCACCAGCACCGACGTGGCCCATCTGATCCGCACCCCGCTGCTGGTGCTGCCGGGCAGCGCGCTGTGGGTGGTGGGCGGGTTCACCTCGCCGTACGCGCTCGGCTTCCTGTTCGCGCTGACCGCCCTGGAGCGGCGGATCGGCGGGGTCAGGACCGTCGCCGTCTTCCTGCTCGGGCATGTTCTGGCGACCCTGGTCACCGAGGGGACGGTGGGGATCGGGGTGCTGCTGGGGCGGCTGCCGGACAGTTCCCTGCACCGGATGGACTACGGCATCAGCTTCGGCGTCGCCGCCTGCGTCGGCGCGCTCTGCGGGCTGCTGCCGCGCGCGCTGGGCCTGCCCCTGCTGGGCCTGTACGCCTGGGTGCTGGTGGAGGCGCTGGTCGAGTTCAGCGACCCGATGACCGACTGGGGCCATCTGCTGGCCCTGGCGATCGGCGTCGCGTCCTGGCCCCTGGTCCGCCGCCGGCACACCCGGCGGACGGCGGCGGCCGGGGCCTAGGGGCCGCCCGGCCCGTTCAGCCCGTCGCGGTCGGCCGCTCCCGCGTCCCCAGGTGTTTCGCGCTGGTCAGCGGGGCCGCCGCGCGCCAGCCGAGGGCCTCGTACAGGGCCCGTCCGTCCGGGGTGCCCGCCAGGACGCCGGTGCGGGCGCCGTGTTCGGCCGCGGTCCGCTGCAGGGTGCGCACCACCAGCGCGCCGAGGCCCCTGCGGCGGTGCGCGGGCGCCGTCTCGACCCGGTCCAGGACGGCCGTCGCGCCGGTCGGGGTGATCTGGCCGCGGGCCGCGAGGGCGCCGTCGGGGGCGGTGACCAGCACCTGGGTGACCGCGCCCCGGGTCCAGCCGCGCAGCCGGTAGCCGTCCGGCACGTCCGCGGGCCGGGTCGCGGCCGGGGTCAGCGGCACCGACATCAGGCAGCCGGGCGCCGGGTCGATCCACCAGCGCGGGCCCAGCCAGCCGCCGACCGTCTCCGGGTGCGCGAACACCTTCAGCCAGACGCCGTACCCGGTCACCGGGGCGGCGACACCGCGGACGACGGCCTCCTCGACGGCGCCGTTCACCGCGCCCACGACACGGCGGGAGACCTGCTCCGTCTGGCCGACGTCGATGCTCCAGCCCCACTCCTCGGCCACCGGCTCGGCCGCCCCGCGGGAGACGGCCCAGCCCTCGACCCAGGCCCGCACGAGGTCGTCCATGTCAGCTCCCGGTAATGATCGAACGTCTGAAGAGGGTGTTACCGAGCGCGATCGTAGGCAAGCGTTCCCTCCCGGCGGCAGATCCGATCGCTGACAGCGAACACCTGCGCGGGAACATTCGGCGCCGCCGCGGCATTGAGTCGGCATAGCTCAACTTGACTGCCGAAGGGGAGATCATGGCTGCTGAGTCCACGGCGTTCACCTCGCTCACCCTGCCCGTACTGCCGCTCGACGGCGAGGTCGTGCTGCCCGGAATGGTGGTGCCGCTGGACCTGAGCGACGCCGATGTCCGTGCCGCGGTGGAGGCCGCCCAGGCCGCCGCAGGTTCCGAGCCCGGCAAGCCCCGGGTGCTGCTCGTACCGAGGATCGACGGTGCCTACCCGGGCATCGGAGTGCTCGGCACCGTCGAACAGGTCGGGCGGCTGGCCGACGGCGACCCGGGCGCCCTGATCCGCGGCCGCTCCCGGGTCCGCATCGGCGCCGGTACCACCGGTCCGGGCGCCGCCCTGTGGGTCGAGGGCACCCGCGTCGACGAGACCGTGCCCGAACCGCTGCCGGGCCACGCGGCCGAGCTGGTCACCGAGTACAAGGCGCTCGCCACCGCCTGGCTGCGCAAGCGCGGCGCCTGGCAGGTCGTCGACCGCGTCCAGGCCATCGACGACGTCTCCCAGCTCGCCGACAACTCCGGCTACTCGCCGTTCCTCACCACCGACCAGAAGATCGAGCTGCTGGAGGCCGCCGACCCGGTGGCCCGCCTCAAGCTCGCCACCCAGCAACTGCGCGACCACCTCGCCGAGCAGGACGTCGCCGAGACGATCGCCAAGGACGTCCAGGAGGGCGTCGACAAGCAGCAGCGCGAGTTCCTGCTCCGCCGCCAGCTCGAAGCCGTCCGCAAGGAGCTGCGCGAGCTGAACGGCGACGGCGGCGACGGCGGCGAGGAGTCCGACGACTACCGGGCCCGGGTGGAGGCCGCCGACCTGCCCGAGCACGTGCGCACGGCCGCCCTCAAGGAGGTCGACAAGCTGGAGCGCTCCTCCGACCAGTCGCCCGAGGGCTCCTGGATCCGCACCTGGCTCGACACCGTCCTCGAACTGCCCTGGAACGAGCGGACCGAGGACGCGTACGACATCCAGGGCGCCCGCGCCGTCCTGGACGCCGAGCACGCGGGCCTCGCGGACGTGAAGGAACGCATCACCGAGTACCTGGCCGTGCGCAAGCGCCGCGGCGAACGCGGACTCGGCGTGATCGGCGGCCGCCGCGGCGGCGCGGTCCTGGCCCTCGTGGGCCCTCCCGGGGTCGGCAAGACCTCGCTCGGCGAATCGGTCGCGCACGCCATGGGCCGCAAGTTCGTCCGCGTCGCCCTCGGCGGTGTCCGCGACGAGGCGGAGATCCGCGGTCACCGGCGCACCTACGTCGGCGCGCTGCCCGGCCGGATCGTGCGGGCCGTCAAGGAGGCCGGGTCGATGAACCCGGTGGTCCTGCTCGACGAGATCGACAAGGTCGGCTCCGACTTCCGCGGCGACCCGGCCGCGGCCCTGCTCGAAGTCCTCGACCCGGCCCAGAACCACACCTTCCGCGACCACTACCTGGAGGTCGAACTCGACCTGTCGGACGTGGTGTTCCTGGCCACCGCCAACGTCCTCGAAGCCATCCCGGAAGCCCTCCTCGACCGGATGGAACTGGTCCGCCTGGACGGCTACACCGAGGACGAGAAGGTCGTCATCGCCCGCGACCACCTGCTCCCGCGCCAGCTGGAGCGGGCCGGGCTCGCCGATGACGAGGTGACCCTGGAGGAGAGCGCGCTGCGCAGGCTGGCGGGCGAGTACACCCGCGAGGCGGGCGTGCGCACCCTGGAGCGGTCGATCGCCCGGCTGCTGCGCAAGATCGCCGCCCAGCACGAACTGGGCGAGCGCGAACTGCCGTTCACCGTCACCGACGGCGAGCTGCGCGGGCTCATCGGGCGCCCGCACCACGTGCCGGAGTCCGCCCAGGACCCGGCCGAGCGGCGCACCGCGGTGCCCGGCGTGGCCACCGGCCTCGCGGTGACCGGGGCGGGCGGCGACGTGCTCTTCGTGGAGGCGTCCCTGGCCGACCCGGAGACCGGCGCGGCCGGGCTGACCCTGACCGGACAGCTCGGCGACGTGATGAAGGAGTCGGCGCGGATCGCGCTGAGCTTCCTGCGCTCGCACGGCGCCGAACTGGAGCTGCCGGTGGGCGACTTGAAGGACCGGGGCGTGCACATCCACTTCCCGGCGGGCGCGGTCCCCAAGGACGGCCCGAGCGCGGGCGTCACCATGACGACGGCCCTCGCGTCGCTGCTCTCCGGGCGGCTGGTGCGCACGGACGTGGCGATGACCGGCGAGGTCTCGCTGACCGGCCGGGTGCTGCCGATCGGCGGGGTCAAGCAGAAGCTGCTCGCCGCCCAGCGCGCCGGCGTCACCACGGTGATCATCCCCAAGCGCAACGAGGCCGACCTGGACGACGTCCCGGCGGAGGTGCTGGAGAAGCTGGACGTGCACACCGTCACCGACGTCCGCCAGGTCCTGGAGCTGGCGCTCGCACCGGCCAGGAACGGCGCGGCGCCCGGGGTTCCGGCGGCGGCGTGACGGACGCCGGCGGAGAGGAGGAGGCCCCGGCTCCCGGACGGGAGACCCGGGGCCTCCCCGCGTCCCGGGCCGCGTTCACCGCGCCTTGAGAGGCGGGCCGGGCGGCGTCCGTCAGCCGTTGGCCAGCGCGACGACCCGGTCGAGGGCGCCGTTGAACCTGTCGTGGTCGCCGACGGTCGGTCCTGACGACGTGTACTGCCACATCGTGTGGAAGGACCAGCCGGACGGCAGCGTGCCCGGGTCGGAGGCGTAGCGGGCGATCCAGAGCGGGTTGGTGTTCGCGAAACCCGCGTAGTCGCCCGTGCACTGGCTCCACCAGCTCGTGGCCGTGTAGATCACCGCGTCCCGGCCGGTGCGCGAGCGGTAGGCGGAGAGGAAGTCGGCGATCCAGGCGACCATCGCGCTCGCCGACTTGCCGTAGCAGGCGTCGCCGTAGGGGTTCCACTCGATGTCGAGGACCCCGGGCAGCGTCTTGCCGTCCTTCGACCAGCCGCCGCCGTTCGCGACGAAGTAGGCGGCTTGGGTGGCGCCGGTCGTGGTGTCCGGGGTGGCGAAGTGGTAGGCGCCGCGGATCATGCCGACGCCGTAGGAGCCGTTGTACTGCTGGGCGAAGTAGGGGTTCGTGTAGTACGTGCCCTCCGACGCCTTGGTGTAGGCCCAGCGCACCCCGCTGCTCCACAGCGTGGACCAGGCGACGTTGCCCTGGTAGCCGGAGACGTCGACGCCCTCGGTCTGTGCGGCCTCGCGGGTGGTGGGGCCGCCCGCGCTGCCGTCGTGGGCGAGGACGCCCATGCCGAGGTACGCGGAGCCGCGGGCGGGCGTGTCCGCGGCCGAGGCCGGGACCGCGCAGGTCAGACAGAGGGCGGTGAGCAGGGCCGCGCCGAGAAGACGGCGGGCGGGCCGGGGCGGACCGGGTCTGCGCAGGGGCATGGCATGCCTCCGGGGCTGGTGGTGCACGGTGGGGGAGTGTGCTGCGGGGAGCGGGTGCGCGCGTGGCGGGACACGTGCGCTGATGGCGTGCGCATGCCAGTGGGTGCCTGCCGACGACGCTACGCACGTAGACCGGCCACTGGGAAGAGGGGCCGGACGACGCCGTTGGTCTACGCCTGCGAAATACTTGCCGAGCTGCGGCGATGACGGCGCCCGGCGGAAACTTTCAGGACCGGGAAACCGGACCGGGGCACCGGCCGGGACGACCTAGGCAGGGGCTGACGTGCACGGAAGCGGAAGCGGAAACGACGACGACGGGGCCGGAGCGGGGGGCGGGGCGGTGGCGCCCGGCGCCGACCAGGAGTACCTGTCCCTCGAACGCGAGCTGACCGTCCTGCTGCGGCGCGCCCGCGCCAACCAGGGCGAGATGGCCCGCGAGGTCCACCCCGACCTGGAGCCCGCCGCCTACGGCCTGCTCGTCCGCCTCGACGAGTACGGCCGCCAGCGCGCCACCGAACTGGCCGGATACATCGGCGTCGGCAAGGCCACCATGTCCCGGCAGCTCCGCGCCCTGGAGGACCTCGGCCTGGTCGCCCGCGAACCCGACCCGGCGGACGGCCGCGCCTGGCTCGTCCACCTCACCGACGAGGGCCGCACCCGGGTCGGCCTGGTCCGCGAGGCGCGCCGCGCCCGCTACGTCAGCCAGCTCAACCACTGGGACCGCCGCGAGGTCGCCGAACTCGCCCGCCTGCTCGCCCAGTTGAACGGCGTCATGGAACGCTGACGCCCTCCCGTGCGGCGCCCGCACGGCACCGCGGGGATCGGCCCGCACGGCACCGCGGGGACCGGCACCGCGCCGCCGCGTCCCGCCTCCGTGCCCCGCGTCCGCGCCCGTGAGCGCCGCCGCGCGGGCCGCTCACAGCTCCGCCCAGACCACCGTCGCGTCGTCGTGCGTCTTGCTCCGCCGCAGGAACACCCGCTCCGTGTCCGCGCGTTCCAGCTCCCGCACCCGCTCCACCAGCGCGCCCGCGCCCTCCTTGCGGACCACCGCGAGGCACTGCGTCCAGTCGCCCTCGCCGAACTTCTCCACCCAGCGCGTCGCCCCGTCCGTCAGCGCCGCCAGCGACCGCACCGCGGACCTCGGCAGCGTCCCCGTCACCGCGCGTGCGGCCACCGCGGGGTCGGCCGCCGCCGTGAAGAACCCGCCCTCCCGGTTGCGCAGAAGGGCGTCGACCGCCGCCTCGTCGGCCAGCGCCGTGCGGGGCAGCCGGTCCAGCCGGTCGTCGAGCACCGGCGTGACCGTCCCGTCGGGGGCCTCCACCAGCAGCACCGAGTCGGACAGGACCAGGTATTCGACGGTGTCGGACTGCCAGCGCGCCAGCACCACCGTGGCCTGCGGGGTGCGCGGGTGAGAAAGGTCACAGGTGTCCGCGTGGTCCGCCGCCGTCCGTCCGATGGCGCGGGTCAGTGCCTCGGCCAGGGGCATGTCCGGGCGGGAAACGGTCAGTTCGGTCAGCGCCCCGCCGAGCCGCGCGGTGAACCAGGGGACCGGATGCAGACACCCCGTCCCGCCCCTCGGCGGGGTGACCCCGTCCAGGACGACGACCGTGCCGCCCCGGCCGGACGCGGGCAGCAGGACTCCGGCGAAGTCCTCGTTGGGGCGGGCGGGGTCGCCGGGCTCCGACACCAGTTCCGTACGCATCCGGCCAGTCTGCACGATGCCCCCACCAGCGCGTTCGACGGCCGGCACCGCGGCGCGGATCGGCGTACCCGCGCAGGTCGGGCGCCGTTTCGGCGCGGTGGACCACCGGCACCGCCCGGCGCGGCGGCACATAGTGCCATCGCCCGCCGCAGACGTCCAACCCGCCCACCGGCGGCGCCTGTCGGGCCGCGTCAGAAGACTTGCCCGCCAACTCCCCTCCGATGTTCACTCCTTCGGGTGGCGGAGCGGATGATGCGCGGCCACCGCCCACCGGCGCTGGGAAGGTCGGGGCCCGGTGGAGACAGCCCCCGCCCGCCACCACGCCGGGCACCTGGGGGAAGGTGTACGCGGTCGGCATCGTGTGACGCGATGTCACGCGGGTGATGGGTTTCACGAGTCAGGAATGCGAGCACCGGTGCAGAAGACGCGGCCTCGTCGCACAGGCAGGCAGACGGATCCCGCGGTGGGCGCGGAGCGCGTCCCCGAGACCGGCGGACCCGTCATCGGGAAGGGCCGCCCCACCCACGTGCGCAACCGGCTCATCGTCGCCGTGGCCGTCGTGGCCGCCGCCGTCGCCGCGGCGGGAGCGCCCACCGTGCTGGCCGCCTCCGGACGGCTGAAGGACTCCCAGGAGCTGGTGACGCTCTCCGGGCAGACCAAGGACGCCCTCGGCCTCGCCCACGCGCTGGCCGACGAACGCGACGAGGTCACCGCCTGGATCGCGGCCGGACGCGCCAAGTCGAAGGCGCCCACCGAGCAGCGCAGCGCCCGCGTCGACCGGCAGGTCGAGGAGCTGCGCGCCGACAGCGACACCCCCGACGCCCTCCGGGGCGACCTGAACGCCGTCGCCACCCTGCGCCGCTCCGCCCTCACCGGCCGCAGCAGCGCCCTGGAGGCCCACGACGCCTACTCGGCCGCCATCACCGAACTGCACCGGCTCGCCGAGCAGCTCGCCGACCGGATGCCGCCGCGGGCCGGAGCGGGCGCGCACGCCCTCGCCGAACTGGACTCCGCCGTCCAGCAGTCCGCCGCCGCCCGCGGTCTGCTGCTCGCCGCGCTCAGCGTGCCGCGCACCACCCAGTCCGTCATCGACCCGCTCACCGGGCTGCCGACGACGAGCACCTCCTCCAGCGCCTCCGACGCCAAGCAGCGCGACGCCCTCACCGCCGCCGCCCAGCAGGCCAGGCTGCGCTCCGACGCGGCGCTCTCCGACTTCCGCGACGGCGCCCCCAAGGCGATCCGCGCCTCCTACGACTCCACGGTCACCGGACCCGAGGTCAACTCCGCCGAGAAGTACCTCGCCTCCCTCACCGACCAGCCGACGCTCTCCGACACGGAGCTGGGCACCGACGCCACCAAGGCCGGCGCGGCGCTCTCCGCCCGGGTCGACCTGATGCGCGGCGCCGAGTCCGCCCTCTACGAGCGCCGTGCCAAGGACCTCGCGCACCTCCGCGACGACGACGTCACCGCCCTGGAGATCCGGGTGGCGGCCCTCGGCGCGCTGCTGCTGCTCACCCTCGGCGTCGCCACCGCCATGGCCCGCACCCTCACCCGCCCGCTCGCCGTGCTGCGCCTGGGCTCGGCCCGGCTGGCCGACGCCGAGAACCCGGCCGCCGAGGAACCGATCGCCTTCACCGGACGCAACGACGAGTTCGCCCGCGCCATCCGCTCCGTCAACACCCTGCACGCGCACGCCGTCGCCCTGCACGAGCGGGTCACCACGCTGGAGTCCGACCGCAAGCACCTGGTCGGACAGCGCCAGCGGATGGCCGACGCCCGCGAGGAGCTGCGCGCCGAAATCGCCGACTCCAGCGACCAGTTGGACAAGCTGCGGGAGAGCATCGGCTCCACCTTCGTCAACCTCGCGCTGCGCACGCTGGGCCTCGTCGAACGTCAACTCGCCGTCATCGAGGGGCTGGAGGAGCGCGAGCAGGACCCCGAGCGGCTCGCCACCCTCTTCAAGCTCGACCACTTCGCCACGGTGATGCGCAGGCACAGCGAGAACCTGCTGGTGCTGGCCGGTACCGAGCACGTCCAGCAGAGCGCGGGCCCGGTCCCGCTGATCGACGTGGTCCGCGCCGCCGTCAGCGAGATCGAGCGCTACGAGCGGGTGCGCATCTCGGCGCTGCCGCCGCACGCGCACATCGCCGGGTTCGCCGCCGACGACCTCTCGCACCTGCTCGCCGAACTGATGGAGAACTCCACCGCGTTCTCCCCGCCCGACCTGCCCGTCGAGGTCTCCGGCTGGCTGCTGGAGAACGGCGAGGTGATGCTCTCCGTGCAGGACGAGGGCATCGGCATGACCGCCGAGCGGATGGAGCGCCTCAACACCCGCCTCGCCGAGTTCGACCCGGAGTCGCCCTACGACCAGGAGGGCGAGGAGGGCCTCGGCCTCGGTCTGTACGTCGTCGCCCGGCTCGCCCACCGCCACGGGGTGCGCGTCAAGCTGCGCGAGCAGAAGCAGGGCGGGATCGCCGCCGTCGCCGTCCTCCCGGTGACGCTGCTGGCCTCCGCGCCGTCCGCGGCGGTGCCCGCCCAGGCCGCCGCGCCCGCAGCGGCCGCGACCGCGCAGGTCTCGCTGCCCGGCGCCGACGCCGAGGCCAACTCCAACGTCCTGCGCGCCCGCGCCCCGCACGCCGACCCGCTGGTGGCCCTCGCGGAGGACGCCGTCCGCGAGGCCCGCCCCGCTCCGGCCGCCGCCCCCGCCGAGGAGACGGGCACCGCCGCCCAGACCCCCGCCGACGAGACGGACGCCGCCGACGAGACGGCCCCGGCGGGCGAGGCGCACCCCGAGACCACGATGGAACTCCTCGTCCCCGCCCAGGAGCGGGCCGGGGAGACGCCGGACGAGCCCGCGCGGCAGCGCCCGGAGCAGAACCCCGAGCAGGCCGCGCCGGTGGCGGCGGCCGCGCACAGCGAGACGGAGGCGGAGCACCAGCGCGCCGAGGACGACGACGAGGTCACCGACAAGGGCCTCCCCAAGCGCACCCCGAAGATCACCGAACCGGCTCCCCAGCAGCGCCCGCACAACGCGTCCCTGGACGCCGACGCACTCCGCCGCCGTCTCGGTGGCTTCCGCCGGGGGGCGGAGGCCGGTCACCGCGACGTCCGGGCGGAAATCGCCGAGCAGACCGGGGAGGCGACGCCACCCGCCGCGTCCCGCACCGGCTCGGCCACAACAGAAGAAGCCACGGGGGGCCCTGTCGAGGAGGCAAGCAGTTGACCGCGTCCAGCACCTTCGGGCTGAGCAGCGAGGCCCGCAACCTGCACTGGCTGTTGACGAACCTCGTCGAGGAGGTACCCGGTATCGAGTCGGTCGCGGTGGTCTCCTCCGACGGCCTGCTCCTGCTCTCCTCCGACCCCGAGCGCAACGACGAGGCCCGCAGGCCGGGCGCGGCACGGGCGGGCGGCCCGCGCGGCTCCGCCGCCGACCTCGCCACCGTCGTCTCGGGCATCGGCAGCCTCACCGTCGGCACCGCCAAGCTGATGGACTTCGGCACCGTCAAGCACACCATGGTCGCGATGGACGAGGGCAGCCTGTTCGTCATGTCGATCAGCGACGGCTCGCTGCTGGGCGTGCACGGCTCCGCGGACTGCGACATGAGCGTCGTCGCCTACCACATGGCCCTGTTCGTGGGCCGGGCCGGACATGTGCTGACCCCCGAACTCCGCAGTGAGCTACGGAAATCGCTG
This sequence comes from Streptomyces sp. SolWspMP-5a-2, assembly GCF_900091845.1. Classification (GTDB taxonomy): domain Bacteria; phylum Actinomycetota; class Actinomycetes; order Streptomycetales; family Streptomycetaceae; genus Streptomyces; species Streptomyces doudnae. The sequence continues at coordinate 48,409 of NZ_FMCI01000317.1, read as the reverse complement.
GAGTCCGAAGCGGCCGGGAGCACCCGATGACCAGTACCCCCAAGTCGCAGCTCCCGGTGCGCGGTTCGGACCGCAAACCGGCCCGGGTGCGCCCCTACTCGCTCACCGGCGGCCGCACCCGCTTCGGACACGTCCTGCTCGTCGAGACGTTCGTGGCGGCGCTCGAAGCCCCGGACGAACGCAAAGAGTTGACGGGGCGTCAGTTATCGGGCCGGGTCATGCCCGAGATGCTGGCCATCGTCGAACTCTGCCGCCGTATGCGCACGGTGGCCGAGATCGCCGCGCTGCTGAAGATGCCGCTCGGCGTGGTCCGCGTGCTCCTGAGCGATCTCGCGGACCAGGGAAAGATCCGTGTGTACGGAACCGGCACCGGACACGGCACAGGCCGTCCGGACCGCGCTCTGCTGGAAAGGGTGCTGAGTGGACTCCGCCGTCTCTGACGTCACCGACGCCGCCCGGGGCGTCACCCCCGCCGCCGGGGGCGCCGCCGACCCCGACGAGAACCTGCGGTCGTGGCAGACGGACCGCACCCGCGCCCCGGTCGCCACGAAGATCGTCGTGGCGGGCGGGTTCGGCGTCGGCAAGACCACCCTCGTCACCTCCGTCTCGGAGATCGCGCCGCTGCAGACCGAGGCGCTGATGACCGAGGCCAGCGCGGAGACCGACGACCTCACCGCCACGCCGGGCAAGCTGACCACCACCGTGGCCATGGACTTCGGCCGCATCACGCTCGACGACGACCTGGTGCTCTACCTGTTCGGCACCCCCGGCCAGCAGCGGTTCTGGTTCATGTGGGACGACCTGGTGCGCGGCGCGATCGGCGCCGTCGTGCTCGCCGACACCCGCCGCCTCAAGGACTGCTTCCCGGCCCTCGACTACTTCGAGAGCTGCGGCATGCCGTACGTCGTCGCCGTCAACCACTTCGACGGCAGCGAGCTGTTCCGCCCCGAGGACGTGCGCGAGGCGCTGACCATCCCCGCCCGCGTGCCCGTCATGATCATGGACGCGCGGCGCCGGATCTCGGCGATCGAGACCCTCCTCGCCCTGGTCGCCCACGCTCTCGAGGAAACCCCCGAGTAGCCGGACGCCCCCGGGCCGCCCCGAGCGGTCCGGGTCCTCCGGCCGCCCCGCCCTCGCCAGCCCCGGTAGGAGACACCACCCGCATGCGGAAGATACTCGTCGTGGGAGCCGGCCAGTCCGGACTCCAGCTCGCCCTCGGACTCCAGTCGAACGGGTACGAGGTCACCCTGATGTCCAACCGGACGGCGGACGAGATCCGCACCGGCCGGGTCATGTCGACGCAGTGCATGTTCCACACCGCCCTCCAGCACGAGCGCGACCTCCAGCTCAACTTCTGGGAGTCGCAGGCCCCGCGGATCGAGGGCCTGGGCGTCTCGGTCGCCGCCCCCGGCACCTTCGACCCCGGCCCCGCGCAGCGCGCCATCGACTGGGTGGGCAGGCTCGACGGGTACGCCCAGTCGGTCGACCAGCGGGTCAAGATGGCGGGCTGGATGGAGACGTTCGCCCAGCGCGGCGGCCAACTCGTCATCCACGGCGCGGCCGTCTCCGACCTCGACTACTTCTCCCGCGCCTACGACCTGGTCCTGGTCTCGGCGGGCAAGGGCGAGCTGGTCTCCATGTTCGGCCGGGACGACGCCCGTTCGCCCTACCGCGAGCCGCAGCGCGCCCTCGCGGTGGCCTACGTGCACGGCCTCGGCCCACGCCCCGAGCACCCCGACCACGACGCCGTCCGCTGCAACCTGGTGCCCGGCGTGGGCGAGCTGTTCGTGATGCCGACGCTGACCACCTCGGGCCGCGCCGACATCCTCTTCTGGGAGGGCGTGCCCGGTGGCCCGCTGGACGCCTTCACCGGGATCAAGGACCCGGCCGAGCACCTCGCGCTGACCCTCGACCTGATGAAGAGGTTCACGCCCTGGGAGCACGACCGTGCCACCAAGGCCGAACTGACGGACGCGGGCGGCACGTTGGCGGGACGGTACGCGCCGACCGTGCGCAACCCGGTGGGCCGGCTGCCCGGCGGCGGCCTGGTCCTGGGCGTCGCCGACGTCGTCGTCGCCAACGACCCGATCACCGGGCAGGGTTCCAACTCCGCCGCCAAGTGCGCCGCCGCGTACCTCGCGTCGATCCTGGAGCACGGTGACAAGGAGTTCGACGAAACCTTCATGCGGGCGACGTTCGACCGCTACTGGGAGACCGCGCGGCACGTCACCAAGTGGACCAACGCGATGCTGTCGCCGCCCCCGGAGCACGTCCTGAACCTGATCGGCGCCGCGGGCCAACTCGCGCCCGCCGCACACCGGTTCGCCAACGCCTTCGACGACCCGTCGGACTTCGAGAACTTCTTCTACGAGCCGGAGAAGACGAACGCCTACCTGGCGTCCCTGTCCGGCGCGTAGCGCCGCCGCGGGCCGCGCCGGGGCCACACCGCCCCGGTCAGCCCGCCGGGTCGGGGCGCACCGCCCCCAGGATCGGGTGCACCGCCATCGGGGAGACCGTGACCTTCTCGCCCGTCCTCGGGGCCTGGACCACCTTGCCCTCGCCCAGGTACAGCGCCACGTGCGTCGCCTCCGGGAAGTAGACCACCAGGTCACCGGGGCGCAGCTCGCCCAGCGGGATGTGCCGCAGCCGCGCCCACTGCTCCTCGCTGGTGCGCGGGATGGGGGTGCCCGCGTGCTCCCACGCCTTGGACGTCAGCCCCGAGCAGTCGTACGTCCCGGGCCCCTCCGCCCCCCACTCGTACGGCTTCCCGAGCTGCCGCAGCGCGTAGTCGACCGCCCTGCCGCCCTGGTCCGACGGCTGCCGGACGGTGCTCACCGCGCCGGACGTCACCAGCTTCCGCTGCTCCCTGTCGACGCCCCGCCGCTCGGCGTCGGCCAGTTCCGTGAGCTGCTGCGGCGTCAGCGCGGCGAGCAGGGCCTCCACGTCCCGCAGCCCGCGCCGGACGTCCTCACGGTCCCGCTGCTGCCTGCGGGCCAGCGCGAGCTGGTCGTCGAGCGCCTTGCGGGCCTTGCGCGCCAGGTCGTCCGCCTTCCGCTCGTCGCCGGTCAGCCGCCCCAGCGCCTCGGCGCGCTCCCGGGCCACCTGCCCGATGACGTGCCCCTGGTCCAGGGCCTGCTGCGGATCGCGGGCCAGCAGCAGCCGCAGGTAGGGGGAGAGGCCCGAGGTGCCCTGGTACTGCTGGCGGGCGAGGCGTCCGGCGGCGCCCTTGCTGTCGCGCAACGAGAGCCGCACGCGCGTCAGTTCACGGTCCAGGCGGGCCACCTCGGCGCGTCCGCGCCGCAGCCGCTCGGCGGTGCCGTTGTAGGTCTCGGTGGCCTGCTCGGCGGTCCGGTACCGCTTCTGAAGCTCCGTCAGCAGCTCGGCGACGGAGCGGTTCGCGAGGTCCGGCGCGGCGGCCGGGCCGGGGAGGCCGTCGGCCTCCGGGGCGGGCAGGGGGTCGTCCGGCCCGGCGGACGGAGCACCGGCGTCGGCGGGGAGAGGGCCGGCGCCGGGCCCGGGGCCGAGCCGCACACCGAGGCCGGTGCCGACGCCGACGCCGAGACCGGGACCGGGGACGGCCGCCGCGGGGAGCGGGGCGAGGACCGCGCAGGCCGTCGCCGCCGCCGTACAGACCAGACGCAGAAGCCTTCCTGACACGTCATCACCTCCGGTGCGCAGCGGCCCGTCCGCTCCGCATCGCGAGCATCAGGTGCGATCGCCGGTCGCGCGCGCCGGGTGCGCGCTTCGGCCCAACCACATCACCCTCCGGTGTCGACCCGCCCACGGACTCGGCGTGTCATCGGCCCGCGGGGCGGAAGGGGTGCACGGGGTGGCGCCGGGACGCGCGTGGACGACCGGGCCGCCCGCGCCTGCGCCCGGGGTCTCGGCCGGTCACAGGGCCGCCCTCTCGGTGCGCTGAGGTCGGCCGGTCGGGCTGCCGGTGCGCGCGTCGGGGCCTCGGCCGGTCATGGGGTCGCCCTCGCGTCGGGGCCGCGGCGGTCGAAGGGGTCGCCCTGGCTACCGGCCCCGGCCAGTCATAGGGCCGTCCCTCCGCCCCCCCCGGAAGTCGGCCGGTCGAGGGGGGCGTCCCCTCCGGTCCCGGACGTCAGTCGGTCGGGGCGTCCGGGGCCGTCCCGTCGCGCGGGGACGGCTTGCTCCAGGGCCAGCGCGGGCCGCCGCGCCCGCGGCCCTCCGGGTCGAAGACGTACTTCCAGCCCTGCGGCACGCCCAGCCGCCTGCTGTGGCCGCGCGCGGTCCGCCGGTAGACCAGCACGGTGGGCGGGCCCCCACCGGCGTCCGGGACGGGAATGCGGTAGGTCTTGGGCGGATGCCCGGTCGGGCCCAGCAGCACGGGCAGCACCCGGCCGTCCATCGGCCCGCCCTCGAAGGGGGTGTCCTGTCTCTTCACCGCTCCAGTGTCAGACATCCCCCGCCAGCGCGTGCACCAGCGCGGCGGTCTGCGGGTCCCGGGCCGCGGTCGCGGTCAGCACCGCCGCGAACTGGTCGACCAGCCAGTCCCGCAGCTCGTCCAGCGGCGGCTGCTTCCCCTCGTCGAGCCAGATCAGCGACGCCGCCTCGACGGAGGTGATCCACACCCGCACGGTCATCCGCAGCCGGGGCCCCGGCTCGGCGGCGTCCAGATGGCTGAGGATGTGCTCGGCCGCGGCCCTGCGCACCCCGTCGACGATGGCCGTCGTGCGGGACGTCTCGACGACGCTGCCGCCCTGGAGCAGCGCGCTGAACCCGGCGTCGTGCTGGTCGACGAAGGCGAGGTACCGGTCGAGGGCGCGGCCGAGCCTGCTCAGCAGCGGGCCCTCGCGCGGCTCGTCGAAGCAGTGCCGCAGCTCCTCGGCGGCGGAGCGCAGGGCGGCCTCGTACAACTGCTGCTTGCCGCCGGGGAAGTAGCGGTAGACCAGCGGTCGCGACACCCCGGCCGCCTCCGCCACGTCGTCGAGCGAGACGTCCTCGGGGACGCGGTGCGCGAAGAGGCCGAGCGCGGCGTCGAGCAGCTGACCGCGGCGCTCCTCGACGCTGAGGCGGCGGTAGGCGGGGGTCGGGGCCGGGGGCGTCATGCTCCGCAGCGTAACCGGACCCCCGGCGCCGGCCGCGTCGGCGGTCGTGACTAGGCCAGCAGCCCGGACGACTTCCACAGGCGCCGTCCGGCACCGCGCAGCACGCCGATGTCGTCCAGGAAGTCGGTCAGCCGCTTCGAGCCGTTCTGCATGACCTCCCTGCGGTGCCCGCTGGCCTTCACCTGGGCCACCGCCGCCCGCCGGTCGAGGCCGACGTTCGTGTAGACCTCGGGGTTGACGAACGCCACCGAGAAGACCCGGGCGAACTCCCCCGAGGTGACCCGGGTGAACTCCTGCGACCACTTCGGGGCCGTCACCATCTGGCGGCGCAGCTCCTCGCGGGCGTACCGGACGTGACGGGCCTCCTCCACGACGTGGATGCGGGTGACCCCGCGGACCAGGGGCTGCACCCGCTCGTCGGGGAAGGTCAGCCGCTGCATCCAGTCCAGCACCTCCTCGCCCAGCAGGGTCGCGGTGAAGGAGCCGGGGGTGGTCGAGATGGTCTTGAACAGCCTGCCCAGGTTCTGGTGGGCGCGGCTGACCGGGTACCAGGGGGTGCCGCCGCGCGAGATGAGCCGCGCGAACATCTTGGAGTGGCGGCACTCGTCCTCGATCTCGGTGAGCGCGTACCGCACGTGCGCGCTGGTCGCCGACTTGTCGTAGATGTGCCGGACCAGCAGCTGCATCAGGATCAGCTCGAACCAGATGCCGAGGGAGGCGAGCGCGGCGGCCTCGTGCTGGGAGAGCAGCAGCCGCTGCTCCTCGCTCATCCGTTTCCACATCGGGGTGCCGTACAGCGAGACCAGCTCCGGCGGCCAGAACCACTTGCCCTCCTCGAAGGGCGCGTCCCAGTCCAGCTCCTTGTCGGGGTCGAAGGAGTGCTTGGCGGATGAGGCGAGCAGTCGCTCGGCCACCTGCTCCCGGTCCTTGAGCAGACCGAGCGCGTCGCGCAGTCCTTCCAGCGCCTCGGTTTCCGTCAGGGTCGTCATGGTTCTCCCACCTTGTTACCCGGGGTCACATCCGCCGACTCTTATGAGACTGCTTGTCAGCAAGACCGTCAATCCCTCGTGCGTGAGGAGTTGGTGGGGAGTGCGGCGACCACGCGGCGGGCGGAGGGGGCTGGGGTCGGGGGTGACGCCGCACGGAGGGGGCGCCGGGGCCGGGGGGTGTGACGCCGTGCGGTGGTTCGGCCGGGCTGGTGCGCGAAGGCCCGGTTGTGCGGCCGTACGGCCATTCGCCCCGATGCAGTAGCGTTTCAGCGTGTCCATGCCGCCACCGCCCCAGAACCCGCACGGCCAGCAGCCGTCCCAGGACCCCTACGGCCAGCAGCCGCCCGCCCAGGGCCCCTACGGTCAGCAGCCGCCGCCCCCGCCGGCTCCCTACGGTCAACAGCCGCCGCAGCAGGGCCCGTTCACCCCTCCGCCCGGTCAACCGCCGTACGGCGCGGCCCCCTACCCGCAGCAGCAGCCGCCCTACGGCTGGGGCGCCCCCATGGCGCCGCCGCCCAGGAAGCGGCGCACCGGGCTGATCCTCGGCATCGTCGGCGGGGCGGTCGCGCTCGTCGTCGTGGGCGTCGTGCTGCTCGCGGTGATCGGCTCCAAGGTCGCCGACAAGGCCCTGCCCGAGGCGAAGTTCACGCTCGACCTGCCCCGCACGCTGGTCGACGACAGCTACGAACTCTCCGAGGACCTCTCGCGGTCCGAGGGGAAGTCGATCGTCGACGAGGCGGACGGCGCCTGGGACGCCAAGGTCGACGGGGCCGCCGTCGGCCGCTACAGCCTCGGCGGCGACGAGACGAAGGGCACCCTGGTGGTGTCCGGCATGTACGGCCGGTTCATGAACACCGACCTGGCCCGCAGGAACATGATGAAGGGCGCCGCCCAGGGCGCGGGCGCCAAGGTGGCCGTCCCGCCGAAGGACTTCCACCCCGGGGGCGCGGACGGCGTCACCGTCACCTGCGAGGTCCTCACCCAGGTGCAGGCGGGGACCGAGCTGACCCTCCCGGTCTGCGGCTGGACCGACGAGAACACCGGTGCCTCGATCGCCGAGGTCACCGCCGAGTCCGTCGTCAAGGACCCGGCCGACATCGACCTGGAGAAGGCGGCGGCGACCACCCTCAAGGTCCGCTCGGAGATACGCAAGGCGATCGACTGAGGAACGGCGGGGCCCGGCCTCCACGCCCGCCGGGCCCCGCCCTCCGGACCCCGTCCCCTGGTCGGACCCCGTCCCCTGGTCGGTCCACGGGCCTTGGTCGGTCCACGGGCCCTGGGCTCAGTTCGCCGGGGACCTCAGAACCGCCTCCATCACCGCCTTCGCGATCGGCGCCGCCACCCCGCCGCCGGTGATGTCCCCGCGGACCGCCGACGCGTCCTCCACCACCACGGCCACCGCGACCCGCGGCTGCACGTCCCGCTCGCCCTGCGCCCAGGAGACGAACCAGGCGTACGGGGTACCGGAGTTGCCCACGCCGTGCTGCGCGGTGCCGGTCTTGCCGCCGACGACGGCCCCGGGGATGGCCGCGTTGGTGCCGGTGCCCTCGCTCACCACGCCCTCCATCAGCTCCCGCATCCGCATCGCCGTCGCCGGGCTCATCACCTGCCGCACCGGCCGGACACCCGGCGTCCCCACGGTGTTCCCGTCGTCCGTGGTGGTCCGCTCCACCAGGTAGGGCCGCCGCAGCAGCCCGTCGTCGGCGACGGCCGCCGACACCATCGCCATCTGCAACGGCGTCGCCCGCGTGTTGTACTGCCCGATCGACGACAGCGCGAGCTGCGCCCGGTCCACCGAGGTGTCGAACGTGGAGCGGGCCACCGCGAACGGCACCCGCAGCCCGCCCTCGTTGAACCCGAACGCCTGCGCCGTGGCCGCCATCCGGGACACCCCCACGTCCACCCCGAGCTTCGCGAACACCGTGTTGCAGGACCACTCGAACGCGGCCCGCAGCGGAGCGTCCTCGCAGCCGTCGCCCTCGTTGGTCAGCGCGGTCGTGGTGCCGGGCAGGGTGTAGGGGACGGGGGAGCGGGTCGCCGCGTCGAGATCGGTCACCGTGCCGCTGTCCAGCGCCGCCGCGGCCGTCACCACCTTGAAGGTCGAACCCGGCGGATACGTCTGCCGGATCGCCCGGTTGAGCATCGGCTTGTCCGGGTCCCGGTTCAGCCGCGCCCAGGCCCGCCCGGTCGACCCCGCGTTCCCCGACAGCTCCGCCGGGTCGTACGACGGCGTCGACACCAGCGCGAGGATGCGCCCGGTCGACGGCTCCACCGCGGCCACTGCGCCCTTGCGCCCGCGCAGCCCGCCGTACGCGGCCCGCTGCGCCGCCGCGTCGAGGGTCGTGACGACGTCGCCGCCCGGGGTCAGCCGCCGGGTCAGGTCGTTCCACAGCGGGAACGGGGTCAGCAGCGGGTCGGTGCCGGACAGCAGCGGGTCCGCCGCGTGCTCCAGGAACGTCGTCCCGTACACCTGCGAGGAGAACCCGGTCACCGGCGCGTACAACGGCCCGTCCCGGTACGTGCGTTCGTAGCGGAGCTGCTCACCGGTGTCCCGCGAGCCCGTGATCCGCTCCCGGCCCACCAGGATGTCGCCGCGCGGCCGCTCGTAACGGGCGATCGCGGAACGGCGGTTGGCCGGGTTGTCGTCGTAGGCGCGCGCCTCGAAGACCTGGACCCGGGCCGCGTTGACGAGCAGCGCCACCAGCAGCAGCGCGCACAGCACCGCCGGATGCCTGATGTACCTGGTCATGACGTGGACCGCCCTTCGCCCTGACCGCGCGCCGAGTCGCTCACCCGGATCAGCAGCGCCACGATCGCCCAGTTGGTGACGACGGACGAGCCGCCCTGCGCCAGGAACGGCATCGCCATGCCGGTCAGCGGGATCAGCCCGGTCACCCCGCCCGCGATCACGAACACCTGGAGCGCCACGATCGACGCGAGCCCCACCGCGAGGAGCCGCCCGAACGGGTCGCGCAGCGCCAGCCCGGCCCGGAAACCGCGCTCCACGAGCAGGCCGTAGAGCAGGAAGATCGCGGAGAGTCCGGCGAACCCCAGCTCCTCTCCCGCGGTCGCCAGGATGAAGTCCGACTTGGTCGCGAAACCGATCAGCACGGAGTGCCCGAGACCGAGCCCGGTGCCCAGGACACCGCCCGCCGCGAACGCGAACAGCGACTGCGCGAGCTGGTTGGGGCCCTGGCCCGCGTCGATCGACGCGAACGGGTGCAGCCAGTCCTCCACCCGGCTGTGCACGTGCGGCTCCAGCCAGCCGACGGCCACCGCGCCGAACGACGCCAGCACCAGACCGACCGCGATCCACCCGGTGCGCCCGGTCGCGACGTACAGCAGCACCACGAACAGCCCGAAGAACAGCAGCGAGGTGCCGAGGTCGCGCTCCAGGACCAGCACCCCGACGTTCAGCAGCCAGACGGCGACGATCGGGCCGAGCACCCGCCCGGTGGGCAGTTGGACCCGCCAGACCCGACGGCCGGTGTAGGCGAGCGCGTTGCGGTTGGCCGCGAGGTAGGCGGCGAAGAAGACGGCCAGCAGCACCTTCGCGAACTCGCCCGGCTGGATGGAGAATCCGGCGATCCTGATCCAGATCCGCGCGCCGTTCACCGCCGGGAAGAAGATGGGCAGGATGAGCAGGGCGAGCGCGGCGGCCACGCACACGTAGGCGTACCGCTGGAGCGTGCGGTGGTCGCGCAGCAGCAGCACGACCACCGTGAACAGGGTCACCCCGAGGGCGGACCAGACCAGTTGGGTGGGGGCGGCCGGATCGGCCGGGGTCTCCAGGTCGAGCCGGTAGATCAGCACCAGGCCGAGACCGTTGAGGAGCACGCCGATCGGCAGCAGCAGGGGGTCCGCGCAGGGCGCGCGCAGCCGGACGGCGATGTGCGCGAGGAGCGCCAGCACACCGAGCCCGGCACCGTAACCGGCCGCGCCGGGCGGGAGGTTGCCGTTCTTCGCGAGGCCGACCGCGCAGTAGCCGTACACGGAGAGCAGGACCGCCAGGACGATGAGCGTGAACTCGATGCCACGGCGCCGGGGGAGGGGACCGGGGCGGCTGCCGGGTCCGCCTCGGCCACGGTGGTTCCGGCGTTGGTCATGTCCGGAACCTACCCAAAGAGGCGTTCTGCTCGGCTCAGGGCGTCAGCACCAGCGTGGCGTCCGCTCGGTGTCGATGTAGCGGGCCGAGCCCCAGGCCCAGGTGCCGTCGGTGAGCAGGTACCAGAGGCGGGTGCCCTCGACATACTGCCCCTTCGTCTGGCAGTCGATCGGGACCCGCTCGCCGCGGTGGGCGACCCGGATCACCTCGCTGTGCCGGTCAGGACGGCTGCGCAGCAGCAGCTCGCTCGCCGTCACCCTGCCCCAGGTGCGGTGCGGACGGTTGGCGTCGCCGCTCCCGTCGTGACGGCTGTGGCCGCCGCCGTCGCCGTCCCAGCCGTCGTCCGCGACGGCCGGGGCGGCGGCGGCCGAGGCGACGAGCACGCCCGCGGCGGTGGCTATGGCGAGGCGGGTGAGCGAGGAGCGCAGGGACATGGGGCACCTCCGTGAAAAGGACGAAGCCGACTGATCGCCACCCTAGGAGCCCCCGCCGCCCCCCGCTCCTCACACTGGGCCATCGGAGCCCCGCCACCCGCACCCGACGGAGAGGGGGGCACGGGAGCGGGGCACGCCGGTGACGGGAGTGACGGGGGCGGGACACCGGAAACGCCGGTGACGCTGGAGGCCGTCAGCCGTCAGCCGTCAGCCGTCAGCCGGTGCCGTTGCCGGTGCCGCTGTCCCCGCCGGTGCTGTCACTGGGGCCCTCGCCACCGCTGCCGCCGCCGTCCGTGCGGTCCGCACTGCGCTCCGCACTGCCGTCCGCGGTGCTGCCAGCGACGGGATCCGCGGTACGGGTACGCTCCGCGCCGCCGTCCACGGACCCGGGCAGGGTCAGCGTGGCCACCGCGCCCCCGCTCCGCCGCGCGCCCCCGCCCGCACCCTTTCCCGCCGCTCCCCGGCCGTCCTCCGCACCGCTCGCCCCCTCCGTGAGGTCCGCGTCCGCGTCGCCGGTGCCGGGCGGCGCGTTGCCGAACTCCAGGCGGGCGCCCAGCACTTCGGCCTGGCCGAGGGCGATGGTCAGCCCGAGGCCGTGCCCGGTCGCGCCGCCCTCGGTGCGGAACCGCTGCGGCCCGTGCGCGACCAGGTACCCGGGATAGCCGTCCCCGTGGTCCCGCACGGTGACGACGGGCCCGTCGACCGTCAGCACCACCGGCCCCCGCCCGTGCCGGTGCGCGTTCGCGACGAGGTTGCCGAGCACCCGCTCCAGCCGCCGCCGGTCGGTCTCCACGCGCGCGTCCCGCACCACGACGACCTCGGTCTCCCCGGCGCCGGTCTGGGCCGCCGCCCGCACCACGCGCCCGGCCACCGCGCCGAGCGCCTCGGTGTCCAGGTCGAGCCGCTCCCGCCCGGTGTCCAGGCGGGAGATCTCCAGCAGGTCCTCGGTGAGGGTGCGCAGCGCCGCCACCCGGTCCCGCACCAGCTCGGTCGGGCGGCCGGGCGGCAGCAGTTCGGCCGCCGCGTGCAGCCCGGTCAGCGGGGTGCGCAGCTCGTGGGCGACGTCCGCGGTGAACCGCTGCTCGCTCAGCAGCTTGCCCTGCAACGACGCAGCCATCGAGTCCAGCGCGACGGCGACGGCGGCCACCTCGTCCTGCGGTCGCGACGGTTCCCGGGCCAGCGGGTCGTCCACCCGCGCGTCCAGGTCGCCCGCGGTGATCCGCCGCGCGACCCGGGCGGTAGCGTGCAGCCGCCGGGTCACCCGGGTCACCGCGAACGCCCCCACCAGCAGCGTCGCCCCGATGGCGAGCAGCGACGACCACAGGATCGCGCGGTCGAGCCCGGCGATGGTCCGGGACTGCTGCGCGTAGTCGACCTCGACGGCCAGCGCGCGGTCGTGGTCGGCGGGCCCGGCCGCCCACATCGTCGGCCGCCCGTCCACCTCGCCGACGAGCGTGCCGCGCTCCCCGCCCACCGCGAGGGCGCGCAGCGAGGCGGGCAGCAGCGGCGGATCGACGGCGGCGCCGGGGGCCAGGGTGTCACCGGCCTCGTACGCCTCGGTCGCGTCTGCCAGCCGGGAGAGCGCGGTCGCGCGGGCCTCGCCGACGGTCTGGTGGGTGACGGAGACGTGCACCAGGACGCCGAGCAGCGCGGCGAGCGCGCAGCACATCACGGTGATGAAGAGGGCCGACTTCACGGCGAGCGCCCCGGCCCACTGGGGGAGCGCGACCTTCATCGCGCGCTCGCGAAGCGTCCGGACGACGGCGGCGGCGAGGACGCCGAAGAAGGCGAGGAGGACGGCGAAGATGGGGCCGAGAACGGCGGGGATGCCGGGGTTGCCGGGGACGGCGGGGATGCCGGGGACGGCGGGGATGTTGGGGACGGTGGGGGAGCGGGGCGCCGGGGCGGCGGGGCGGCGGTGTGCCCCTCGCGCCCGATGCGGATCATCTCGTCGTGGGTGAGGAGCATGAGGTGCTGGTCGGGGTCCCAGGTCCACTGGAAGCGGTACTCGTAGTCCGAGATGTCGGACGGCGCGTGGATGATCACCGACCGCCCGGCCAGCTCGACGGAGCTGATCGCGTCGTCGTTGGACATGACCTGGACCAGTTGTCCCGAGGCGACCGTGTACACGCGGACGGCCGTCTGGTCCCCCGGCAGCAGCCGGAACCCCAGGGTCAGCTCCTCGCGCCCGTCGCCGGTGAGGTCGCGGTAGTACGGCGTGAGGACCGGGCACCGCCCGTGCCCGGCGCCGTCGCCGCAGTCGGCCGTCCGGCGGGCGGTCTCCCGGTAGGCCGCTTTCGGACTGGTGTACGCATTCGGGTGCTGCCGGATCTCCGCCCGGACGACCGCCACCGGGTCCACCCGGCGGATGTCGCCGCCGGGCACGGTGACGCCCCGCATCACCTCGGACCGGCCGTCGTCGTAGTTCCAGGCCGGACTGGACGCGGGCGCGAGATCCGGCCACAACCGGGCCGGACTGGTCGCGGTGGGCGTCGCGCCCGCGCTCTCCAGCTCGCCCGCGTCGCCGCAGCCGACCGCGGCCGCGGCCAGCAGGCCGGCGGCCAGCAGGGCACGCACGGGGCGGAAGCGGGGCACGGTACTCCAGTGGCCGGAAGAAGGGAGGTGACCCGGTACACCCTATTCGTCCGCTACTCGGTCAGCTCCTCCAGCAGTCGCGCGGTGGGCAGACCGGCCCGCAGGTAGTCGACGAACAGGTCGTTGTGCAGGGCCCACGGCGACCGCCTGGTCCTGATCAGCCGGATCGCCTCCTCCGTGGAGCACCCGCCGCGGACCAGGGTGTGCGCCACCACGAGACCGGACCGGTTGTAACCGTGGTAGCAGCGGACCAGCACCTGGCGCCCCTCGTCCAGCGCCTCGTGCGCGGCCCGCGCGAGCCTGATCACCCCGGTCAGCTGCGTCCCGTCCAGCGGACCGTCGGGAATCGGCCACACATGGTGCTCCACACCGGGATCGGGACCCAGCCCCGGCAGCCTCAGCAGACTCTGGACGAGATCGAACTCGTCGCGGACGACGGCGAACTCCCGCTCTCCCGAACTCCCCCTGAACTCGTGCCCGCCCATCCACAGGCCGGGCACGATCTCGCTCCACGGGGCGTCCGGAGCCGGTACGTCGGGTTGCTTCCTGCGGGTACGCAACAACGCCTCCCCCACTGCACCTCAACCGTCCTCAAAGGTAACCGCGTTCTTGCCTCTGGAGCACCCCGCCTGTTCCCATGGTCGGGGGGTGATGCCGGATGAGCGCACTGCGAGTCGTACCGGCCCGGCGGCACGGACAGGAACGGCTCTACGTCTGCCTCACCGACGGCAGGAACGTCGCCTGGTACGACAGGGAGACGGCCAGGGTCAACCTCCTCAGCGAGGCCGACAGGGCCGACGTCCTGGAGGCCCTCGGCCCCTTCCTCACCGGCCGCTACACGGTAGGGCCGCCCCCGGTCCCCACCGCCGCCGACCTGATCAGGCTCTCCCTCCACCCGGACGACGACCTGGCGCCCAACCGTCCGGGCGAGGCCCTGCACACCGCCCTGGACCGCGCCCCCGCCGCCCCGCACCGGCTGCGCCCCGACCCGCGCCGCCGGGCGCTGGAGGCGGAGCAGGCGGTCGGCGGCGCGCTGGACGCCCTGGAGGGCGCGGGCTGGCGCACCCTGCACTCGATCACGCTCCCCGGCGGCGACCGCGTCCACCACCTCGCCATCGGCCCCGGCGGCCTCTACGCCGTCCACACCCTGTACGCCCGCAGACAGCGGGTGACCGTCGCCGACCCCCTGGTCACCGTGGGGCGCCGGGACACCCGCCCGCTGCCGCGCCGGGCCCGTGCGAACGCGGCCCGCGTCTCCTACGCCCTGACGGCCGAGGTGCGTCCCGTGCTCGCCGTCTACGCCGCGGCAGGGATCGCCGTCTCCCCTTCGCCGCGCGGTCTGCGGGTGCTGCGCGAGACCGAGCTGGAGACGGCCCTGGCCAAGGCGGGGGCGTCCCTGAAGCCGTCCGACGTGGAGGCGCTCCACGCGATGGCCAGAGACCGGGGAACATGGCGCGGGGCATGAGAATCCGCGGCCTCCCCGCGGCCTTCAGCCGGTCGGCGGGACGGTTCCGGTGCCGGGGCCGGTCGTGAGGAGCGGCGCGAGCAGATCCCCGAACCGCCGCAGCCGCTCCGGGATGTCGTCGGCCGCGAAGGCGAGCTGCCCCGGGTCGCGGCACTCCTCGACCTCCTGCCAGGTGACGGGCGCCGAGACGGTCGGCTCGTCGCGGGCGCGCAGGGTGTACGGGGTGGCGGTGGTCTTCCGGCCGGCGTTCTGACTCCAGTCGACGAAGACCTTCCCGGCCCGCAGACTCCGCGTCATCCGGTGCAGGACCTGCCGGGGCATGGCCCGCTCGGCCTCCAGGGCCAGCCGCTTGGCATAGGCGCTGACCTCGGCGGACGACGCCCCGCGCACCCCGGCGAGCAGATGCAGCCCCTTGGCCCCCGAGGTCTTGGCGTACGCCTCGATCCCGTCCGCGCGCAGCCGCTCCCGCAGCCACACGGCGACGGCACAGCACTCGACGACGCTCGCGGGCGCCCCCGGGTCGAGGTCGAAGACGATCCGGTCGGCCTCCCCGGGCGCCGCGAGAACCCACTGCGGGGTGTGGAACTCGGTGACCAGGTTGGCGGCCCACATCAGCGCCGCCAGATCGTCCAGGACGACCATTCGCGCGGGGCCCTCCGACCGCGGCACCTCGGCGGTGGTGACCCACTCGGGGGTACCGGGCGGAACGTTCTTGGTGAAGAACCGCTGGCCGCCCGGCCCGTCCGGGTACCGCAGGAACGAGACGGGCCGGTCCCGCAGATGCGGCAGCAGCACGTCGGCGACGACCGCGTAGTAGTGCAGCACCTCGCCCTTGGTGAACCCGGTGGCGGGATAGAGGACCTTGTCCAGATTGCTGACGGAGAGCCGTCTCCCCGCCACGATGGTGATGGGCGACATAAACTAAGAATCCCACGCAGAAGCCGCGTAACACCGGCAGACCTCCTCCACGCGAAGGACGGGCACGTGAGATCCATATGGAACGGCGCCATCTCGTTCGGCCTGGTCAGCATCCCGATCAAGCTGGTGAACGCGACCGAGAGCCACTCGATCTCCTTCCGGCAGATCCACACCGAGGACGGCGGCCGGATCAGGTACCGCAAGTTCTGCGACCTGGAGGACCGCGAGGTCTCGGCGGCGGAGATCGGCAAGGGGTACGAGGACGCCGACGGCAGCATCGTGGCGATCACCGACGACGACCTGGCGAGCCTGCCGCTGCCGACGGCGAAGACGATCGAGATCGTGGCGTTCGTCCCCGCGGACCGCATCGACCCGCTCCAGATGGACGCCGCGTACTACCTCGCGGCGGGCGGCGCCGCCGCGGCGAAGCCGTACACCCTGCTGCGCGAGGCGCTCAAGCGCAGCAACAAGGTGGCGATCGCCAAGTACGCCCTGCGCGGCCGGGAGCGTCTCGGGATGCTGCGGGTGGTGGAGGACGCGATCGCGATGCACGCCCTGCTGTGGCCCGACGAGGTCCGCGCCCCCGAGGGAGTGGCCCCGGAGACCGACGTCACGGTCAACGACAAGGAACTCGACCTGGCGGACGCCCTGATGAACACGCTGGGCGAGGTCGAGCTGACGGACCTGCACGACGAGTACCGGGAGGCCCTGGAGGAGGTCCTGGCGGCGAAGGCGACGGGGGACACCCCGCCGTCCCTGCCCGAACACACGGGCGCGGGCAAGGTGCTCGACCTGATGGCGGCGCTGGAGAAGAGCGTCAAGGACGCGAAGGAGACGAGGACGGAGGAGGCGGAGGTGAAGCCCCTCCACCCCCAGAAGAAGACCGCCCGCACCCCGAAGACCCCGGAGCCCAAGAAGTCGACATCGACAAAGAGAACGACAAAGAAGGCAACACCCCCGAAAAAATCGACGGCATCAACAAAAAAGACAACAGCAAAGAAAACAGCAACACCCCCAAAAAAGACAACCCCACGCAGAAAATCAGCGTGACCGAGGACCTCGCCCGAAGACCGGGACAACCTCGTGGACGTGCGCGGGCAGCATCATCTGTGCGGTCGCCCGTGGACAGCTGAGGTCGGTCATGGAGGCGAGCCGCAGGGCCATGCGGCAGGTGGTCACTGGGTGATGAGCGGCCGCAGCGCTGGGCTTGAGAAACTGGATCTTCTATCTGATTCACCACGTGATCACCGCAAAAGACCTACTCGCGGCACCAATCGCCCTGTAGATACGCGAAGACCCCGTCATCAGCGCTACCGCTGATGACGGGGTCTTCGGGCACTCCTTGCGAAGTGCCCCCGGCAGGATTCGAACCTGCGCACACGGCTCCGGAGGCCGTTGCTCTATCCCCTGAGCTACGGGGGCGTGTCCGCTGCCTTGCTTGGCGGCGACGGGTAGAACCCTACCAGCTCCTTCGGGGTGTTCATGAACGGGTTTACCGGCGTCGCCGCGCCCTTCCCCGCCTGGTCCGGCGGGGTCGCCGTGCCGTCGGACTCCTGCCCCGCCGGCCCTGGTTCCCACCCCAGCCGTCCTGCCGCCGGCTTCCCCCCTCAAGGGGTGGAAGTGAGGAAAAGCCGGACGCGGTGGGGCGTCGCGACCTACTCTCGAGTTGTGCCAGGAGCGTCGGGCCGGGTGCTTGTTGTGGACGACAACAAGGTCATCCGGCAGTTGATCAGGGTCAATCTCGAACTCGAGGGGTTCGAGGTCGTGACCGCGGCCGATGGTGCCGAGTGTCTCGACGTCGTTCACCAGGTGCGGCCGGACGCCGTCACCCTGGACGTCGTCATGCCCCGGCTGGACGGTCTGCGGACCGCCGCCCGGCTGCGTTCCGACCCTCGGACCCATGACCTCCCCCTCGCCATCATCAGCGCGTGCACCCCCTTCGAGGTCGACAGCGGTCTCGACGTGGGCGTCGACGCCTTCCTCCCCAAACCCTTCGAACCCGCCGAACTCGTGCGGCTCGTCACGCGGTTGGTCCACTCCCGGCGGCTCCAGAGGGAGCAGCAGGACCCGCGTGACGGTTCCGACAGCCGCGAGGACCGTGGCGAGGCGGAGGACCGGGACGGCCTCGGCGCCGACGTCCTCGAACTGGGGGAGACCGAGCGGGCCGGGCACTCCGGGGGCTGAACCCCCGCGAGCGGAGCCGCTCCGGTCGGCGCCTCGTCGGTCCGGTCCCGCGTCACACCTCCGCCGCCCGCGCCTTCACCCTTCCGGGGGCGCTCCCACCACCCGGTGCGCCCCCTCCCCGTCCACATCTCGGGACCCCCGTGAAACGGGTCGCGTGATCACCCCCCTTCTCCCCTACGCTGGATCCGTGACCTCCGTCGACCTCTCCCGTACCGTGCTGCGCGCGGTGCGGCGTGCCGTCGATGACGGGGTGCTGCGCGTCGCCGTTCCGGAGCGGGTCGTCGTCACCGTTCCCGGGGCCGGCGGGTGGGGGGACTACGCCACCAACGTCGCGCTCCAGCTCGCCCGGCCCGCCGGGCAGCCCCCGCTGCGGGTCGCCGAACTCCTGCGGCCCCGGCTGGTCGGCCTCGACGGCATCGACGACGTCGTCGTCACCGGTCCCGGGTTCCTGAACATGCGGCTGCGGGACAGCGTCTCCGCCGACCTCGTCGCCGACGTCCTGCGGCACGGGTCCCGGTACGGGTTCGCTCCGAGTGGTGCCCCCGGTGGCTCCGACGGCTCCTCGCAGGTGCTGCTCTGCCCCGGTGACGTCCGTTCCGTCGTCGTCACGGACGTCGTCGCCCGGTTGCTGCGCGCGCAGGGCGCCGTCGTGCGCGCTCGGTGTCCCGACGGGGCACCCGGGGGCGCGTGGACCGACGCGCTCCGGGTCGATGCCGCTCTCTTCCGCGACGACGTCCCCGCGGGGAAGAGCGGGCCGGAGCATCCGGTGCGGGTCCGGCGCTGCTCGGGGGATCCCCTCGTGCTCGGGCGGGACGCCGGGCGGTGGGCCCTGCTGCATCCCGCCCCGCAGGACCGCGTCCGGCTCGGCGGCGAGCACCTGGTGCAGCGGGAGAGCAACCCCCTGTTCCGCGTCAGGTACGCGCACGCCCGCGCCCGTGCCGTCCTGCGGGGCGGCTCCGACCTCGGGCTCCGCCCGCTCCCCGGCGACACCGGTGCCGCCGACGCGGAGCTGCTCGCGCTGCTCGCCGACCACCCGCGGGTGCTGCGCCGCGCCGCGGACACCCGCGCCCCCGACCGGCTCACCCGGCACCTCGTCGCCGTCGCCGACGCCTCGCTGCCGCTGCTCGCCGACGTGCTGCCGCGCGGCGACGAGAAACCCTCGGCCGCCCACCGTGCCCGGCTCGCGCTCGCCGAAGCCGCCGGGGCGGTGCTCGCCGGTGGCCTGTCCCTGCTCGGCATCGACGCACCCGACCACCTCTGAGTCACCCATGGCCACCGCCGACGCCCTCACACCGCCGTGAGCCCCCGCGCGCGCCCTGAGCACAGAGAACCCGTAGAGAGCCAGAGAGCCCAGTCATGAGCCGTTCCGCACACCCCGCCGGTCCCCGGCACGCCGACGTCCTGCCCGAGGGGCACTACTCCGCGCCGCCCACCGACCTCAACTCCCTCGACCCGAAGGTCTGGTCGCAGACCGTCGAGCGGAACGCGGACGGGGTCGTCACCGTCGGCGGCGTCGACGTCAAGGCGCTCGCCGAGGAGTTCGGCACCCCCGCCTACGTCCTGGACGAGGCGGACTTCCGCGCCCGCGCCCGCGCCTGGCGGACCGCGTTCGGGGCCGACGCCGACGTCTTCTACGCGGGCAAGGCGTTCCTGTCCCGGGCCGTCGTGCGCTGGCTGCACGAGGAGGGGCTGAACCTCGACGTCTGCTCCGGAGGCGAACTGGCCACCGCGCTCTCCGCCGGGATGCCCGCCGAGCGGATCGCCTTCCACGGCAACAACAAGTCGCCCGAGGAGATCGAGCGCGCCGTGCGCGCCGGGGTCGGGCGGATCGTCCTCGACTCCTTCCAGGAGATCGTGCGGGTCGCGCACATCGCGCGGTCGCTCGGCAAGCGGCAGCCGGTGCAGATCCGCGTCACCGTCGGCGTCGAGGCGCACACCCACGAGTTCATCGCGACCGCCCACGAGGACCAGAAGTTCGGCATCCCGCTGGCCGGCGGGCAGGCCGCCGAGGCGGTCCGCAGGGCGCTGCAGCTCGACGGCCTCGACGTCATCGGCATCCACTCGCACATCGGCTCGCAGATCTTCGACATGTCCGGCTTCGAGGTCGCCGCGCAGCGCGTCGTCGGACTGCTCAAGGACGTCCGCGACGAGCACGGCGTCGAACTGCCCGAGATCGACCTCGGCGGCGGCCTCGGCATCGCCTACACCAGCGACGACGACCCGCGCGAGCCGCACGAGATCGCCAAGGCGCTGCACGAGATCGTCACGCGCGCGTGCGAGGCCGCGCGGCTGCGCACGCCCCGCATCTCGGTCGAGCCCGGCCGCGCGATCGTCGGCCCCACCGCCTTCACGCTGTACGAGGTGGGCACCACCAAGCAGCTGGAGGGGCTGCGCACCTACGTCTCCGTCGACGGGGGCATGTCCGACAACATCCGCACCGCGCTCTACGACGCCGAGTACAGCGTCGCCCTGGTCTCCCGGACCAGCGACGCCGGACCGATGCTCGCCCGCGTCGTCGGCAAGCACTGCGAGAGCGGCGACATCGTGGTGAAGGACGCGTTCCTCCCCGCCGACCTGGCGCCGGGCGACCTCCTCGCCGTACCGGCGACGGGCGCCTACTGCCGGTCGATGGCCAGCAACTACAACCATGTGCTGCGCCCGCCGGTCGTCGCCGTCCGGGACGGCGAGGCGCGGGTCGTCGTGCGCCGGGAGACCGAGGAGGACCTGCTGCGGCTCGACGTCGGCTGACCGGGCCGGGGCCGGTCTCCCAGGCGGAAGATCTGCGGTCCAGGGCCCACGGCAAAATGGAATAAACGTCTCACAATCCGGACCCGGCGCAGAAAGTCCCGTCCGGTGAGTGAGACTGGTCCCACCGTAGACGGTATGAGGAAACGAGGTCGGATGATGCGTACGCGTCCGCTGAAAGTGGCGCTGCTGGGCTGTGGAGTGGTCGGCTCAGAGGTGGCGCGCATCATGACGACGCACGCCGCCGACCTCGCCGCCCGGATCGGCGCCCCGATCGAGCTGGCCGGGGTCGCCGTGCGGCGCCCCTCCAAGGTGCGCGAGGGCATCCCGGCCGAGCTGGTCACCACGGACGCCACCGCGCTCGTCAAGCGTGGCGACATCGACGTCGTCGTCGAGGTCATCGGCGGCATCGAGCCCGCCCGCTCGCTCATCACCACCGCCTTCGAGCACGGCGCCTCCGTGGTCTCCGCCAACAAGGCGCTGCTCGCACAGGACGGCGCCGCTCTGCACGCGGCGGCCGGCGAGCACGGCCGCGACCTGTACTACGAGGCCGCCGTCGCCGGTGCCATCCCGCTGATCCGCCCGCTGCGCGAGTCCCTCGCCGGGGACAAGGTCAACCGGGTCCTCGGCATCGTCAACGGCACCACCAACTTCATCCTCGACAAGATGGACACCACCGGCGCCGGGTACCAGGAGGCCCTGGACGAGGCGACCGCGCTGGGGTACGCCGAGGCCGACCCGACCGCCGACGTCGAGGGCTTCGACGCCGCCGCCAAGGCCGCCATCCTCGCCGGGATCGCCTTCCACACCCGGGTGCGCCTCGACGACGTCTACCGCGAGGGCATGACGGAGGTGACCGCCGCCGACTTCGCCTCCGCCAAGAACATGGGCTGCACCATCAAGCTGCTGGCCATCTGCGAACGGGCCGCCGACGGCGCCTCGGTCACCGCGCGCGTGCACCCCGCGATGATCCCGCTGACCCACCCGCTGGCCTCCGTGCGCGGCGCGTACAACGCCGTCTTCGTCGAGTCCGACGCGGCCGGGCAGCTGATGTTCTACGGTCCGGGCGCCGGTGGCGCCCCGACCGCCTCCGCCGTGCTCGGCGACCTCGTCGCCGTGTGCCGCAACCGTCTCAACGGCGCGACGGGACCGGGCGAGTCGGCGTACGCGGCGCTGACCGTGTCGCCGATGGGTGACGTCGTCACCCGCTACCACATCAGCCTCGACGTCGCCGACAAGCCCGGCGTCCTGGCGCAGGTGGCCACCGTCTTCGCGGAGCACGGGGTGTCGATCGACACCGTCCGGCAGAAGGGCAAGGACGGCGAGGCATCGCTCGTCGTCGTCACCCACCGCGCGTCCGACGCCTCCCTCAGCGGGACCGTCGAGGCGCTGCGCAAGCTCGACACCGTGCGGGGTGTCGCCAGCATCATGCGGGTTGAAGGGGAGTAACGAGCAATGACCCACCAGTGGCGCGGAATCATCGAGGAGTACCGGGACCGGCTGCCCGTCTCCGACAGCACGCCGGTCGTGACGCTCCGCGAGGGCGGCACGCCGCTCGTCCCCGCGCAGCTCCTCTCCGAGCGCACCGGCTGCGAGGTCCACCTGAAGGTGGAGGGCGCCAACCCGACCGGCTCCTTCAAGGACCGCGGGATGACGATGGCCATCACCCGGGCCAAGGAGGAGGGCGCGAAGGCGGTCATCTGCGCCTCCACCGGCAACACGTCGGCGAGCGCCGCCGCGTACGCGGTGCGGGCCGGGATGGTCTGCGCCGTGCTGGTCCCGCAGGGCAAGATCGCGCTCGGCAAGATGGGCCAGGCCCTCGTGCACGGCGCGAAGATCCTCCAGGTCGACGGCAACTTCGACGACTGCCTCACGCTGGCCCGCTCGCTCAGCGACAACTACCCGGTGGCGCTGGTCAATTCGGTCAACCCGGTGCGCATCGAGGGCCAGAAGACGGCCGCCTTCGAGATCGTCGACATGCTCGGCGACGCCCCCGACATCCACGTGCTGCCGGTCGGCAACGCGGGCAACATCACCGCGTACTGGAAGGGCTACCGCGAGTACGCGGCCGACGGCATCGCCACCAGGACCCCGCGGATGTGGGGCTACCAGGCCTCCGGCAGCGCCCCGATCGTGCGCGGCGAGGTGGTCAAGGACCCCTCGACGATCGCCACCGCGATCCGCATCGGCAACCCCGCCTCCTGGCAGTACGCGCTGGCCGCGCGGGACGAGTCGGGCGGCCGCATCGACGAGGTGACGGACCGTGAGATCCTGCGCGCCTACCGGCTGTTGGCGGCGCAGGAGGGCGTCTTCGTGGAGCCCGCGTCGGCCGCGTCGGTCGCCGGTCTGCTGAAGGCCGCCGAGGAGGGCAGGGTCGACCCGGGCCAGCGCATCGTCTGCACCGTGACCGGCAACGGGCTCAAGGACCCCGACTGGGCCGTGGCCGGTGCCCCGCAGCCGGTGACCGTCCCGGTCGACGCGGTGACGGCGGCCGAGCGCCTCGGTCTGGGCTGACCGCTCCGTCCCCGGGGTGCTCCGGGCGAGGCGCCGAGCCGCTTCGCCGGGGGCGCTCCGGGCGGACCCGGGACGGGAAAGCGCTGGGAAAGGGGCACGAGGGGCTTACGACACGCATCGTGCGCCTCCTGTGCGCCCTATGTCGCCACAGAACCTTCCTTCGATAGGCTGTACCGAACCCGCCCGCAGCATATGCCTCCGCATATCCGCGGTGCCTCGCCGTTTCCGCGGCCCCTGGGTCTCCCCGTACGTATCGAATGTCATCGAGTGTCTTCGACAATCACGCAGCTCAAGGAGAGTCATCGAGCGATGGCCGGTCCCGCCTTCCGCGCCGCCGCCGTCCGGGTGCGCACCCCCGCCACCAGCGCCAACCTCGGTCCCGGCTTCGACGCCCTCGGCCTGTCGCTGGGGCTCTACGACGACGTGGTCGTCCGGGTGGCCGACTCAGGGCTGCACATCGACATCGCCGGTGAGGGCGGCGCGACGCTGCCCCGCGACGAGAACCACCTGCTCGTCCGCTCCCTGCGCACCGCCTTCGACCTGCTGGGCGGACAGCCCCGGGGCCTGGAGATCGTGTGCGCCAACCGCATCCCGCACGGCCGCGGCCTCGGCTCCTCGTCGGCCGCGATCTGCGCCGGCATCGTCGCCGCCCGTGCCGTGACGATAGGCGGCGAGTCCAGGCTCGACGACGCCGCGCTGCTGGAGCTGGCCACCGAGATCGAGGGGCACCCGGACAACGTGGCCGCCTGCCTGCTCGGCGGGTTCACGCTCTCCTGGATGGAGTCGGGCGCCGCGCGCGCGATCAGGATGGAGCCCGCCGATTCCATCGTTCCGGTGGTTTTCGTGCCGGGCAAGCCGGTGCTGACGGAGACCGCGCGCGGTCTGCTGCCGCGCTCCGTGCCGCACGTCGACGCCGCCGCCAACGCGGGCCGGGCCGCGCTGCTCGTCGAGGCCCTCACCCGCCGTCCCGAACTGCTGCTGCCCGCCACCGAGGACCGGCTGCACCAGGAGTACCGCGCCCCGGCGATGCCGGAGAGCGCGGCGCTGGTGGAGCGGCTGCGGGTCGACGGCGTGCCGGCCGTCATCTCCGGCGCGGGCCCCACGGTCCTCGCGCTGGCGGACGCGGCGAGCGCCGACAAGGTCGCCCATCTGGCGGGCGAGGGCTGGGCCGCGAACCGGTTGCAGCTCGACGCCCGGGGAGCGAGCGTGCTCCCGCTTGCGCCCTGACACCCGGTTGCCGGATTTCGAGAGGGGGAATGTTTGTTGGATCCGGTAGTGTTAATCTCAAGTCTGCACCCGACCCCACCATGGCGAGGTGCTTCGTGTCCCCGTCCGGGACAGACATTCTTCCGGGAGCCTCCCAAGCCGCACGGTGTTCCGTACGACGTACCTGAGCGGTACCTCGTGCGTCGGCACTGAGCGACTTGCCGGGCACGCTCCGGAACTGGTGCGACCAAGCCTCGTGACACGGACACTCGGTGCCACGTCTTCGGGAAGCGCCATCACCAGAAATTTCCTCCGCCGCCAAGGCGGTACACCGCCCCGGCACGGTCCACACAGCAAGGACCGCAGCCGGACAGCACAACCGGTCGCCGAGCCAGACAGGCCGACGTCCGCTCCAGGGAAGGACCCTTCGTGAGCGACACCACCGATCTGATGGGCGCGCGTGTCGAGGAGACCGCTGCCGCGCCCGCCACGGACGCCTCCGCGCCTGCCACCGGTGCCGGCTCCCGGCGGCGCCGCGGTACCGGCCTCGACGGCATGGTGCTGGCCGAGCTTCAGCAGGTCGCCTCGGGCCTCGGCATCAGGGGCACCGCGCGGATGCGCAAGAGCCAGCTGATCGAGGTCATCAAGGAGGCGCAGGCGGGCGGCTCGGCCGCTCCGGCCAAGGCCGACGCCGCCCCCGAGACCAAGCCGAAGCGCCGGGCCACCTCCAAGGCCCGCACCGGCGAGGAGTCCGCCGCCGTCGCGGAGAAGAAGGCGGCCGCCGAGGCCCCCGCCGACAAGGCCGCGGCCCAGCAGCAGATCGACATCCCCGGCCAGCCGGCCGGCGGCCCCTCGCGCGCGGGCGACGCCGAGCGCGCCGGGGACGACGCTCCCGCCGAGCGCCGTCGCCGCCGTGCCACCGCCGACGCGGGCAGCCCCGCGGGCGCCGAGAACGCCGCCGAGGCCAAGAGCGAGCCGAAGGCCGAGGCGCAGGGCGACGCCGGGGACGCCGAGGGCCGTGGCCGCCGCGACCGCCGGGACCGCGACCGCGGCCGGGACCGCGACCGCCGCGGCAAGGGCGACGACCAGCAGGGCCAGGGCGGCCAGGGTCAGGGCGGCCAGCGCCAGCAGCAGGGCGGCGGCCGTCAGGACCGGCAGGAGCGCCAGGACCGCGGCAACGGCCCGCAGGACCGCAACAACGGCCCGCAGGACGACGACGACTTCGAGGGCGGCCGCCGTGGCCGTCGCGGCCGCTACCGCGACCGCCGCGGTCGCCGTGGCCGTGACGACGTCGCCGAGCCGCAGGTCGCCGACGACGACGTGCTGATCCCCGTCGCGGGCATCCTCGACATCCTCGACAACTACGCGTTCATCCGCACCTCCGGCTACCTGCCGGGCCCGAACGACGTGTACGTCTCCCTCGCGCAGGTCCGCAAGAACGGTCTGCGCAAGGGCGATCACGTCACCGGCGCGGTCCGGCAGCCGAAGGAGGGCGAGCGCCGCGAGAAGTTCAACGCGCTGGTCCGCCTCGACTCCGTCAACGGCATGGCGCCCGAACACGGCCGCGGGCGGCCGGAGTTCAACAAGCTGACGCCGCTCTACCCGCAGGACCGCCTCCGGTTGGAGACGGACCCGGGCGTGCTGACCACCCGGATCATCGACATGGTGTCGCCGATCGGCAAGGGCCAGCGCGGTCTGATCGTGGCCCCGCCGAAGACCGGCAAGACCATGATCATGCAGGCGATCGCCAACGCGATCACGCACAACAACCCCGAGTGCCACCTGATGGTCGTCCTGGTCGACGAGCGTCCGGAAGAGGTCACCGACATGCAGCGGTCGGTCAAGGGCGAGGTCATCTCCTCGACCTTCGACCGTCCCGCCGAGGACCACACGACCGTCGCCGAGCTGGCCATCGAGCGCGCCAAGCGCCTGGTGGAGCTGGGGCACGACGTCGTCGTCCTGCTCGACTCGATCACCCGCCTGGGCCGCGCGTACAACCTCGCCGCCCCGGCCTCCGGCCGCATCCTGTCCGGTGGTGTCGACTCGACGGCCCTGTACCCGCCGAAGCGCTTCTTCGGTGCGGCCCGCAACATCGAGGACGGCGGTTCGCTGACCATCCTCGCCACCGCCCTGGTGGACACCGGGTCCCGCATGGACGAGGTGATCTTCGAGGAGTTCAAGGGCACCGGCAACATGGAGCTCAAGCTCGACCGGAAGCTCGCCGACAAGCGCATCTTCCCCGCGGTGGACGTCGACGCGTCCGGCACCCGCAAGGAGGAGATCCTGCTCGGTGCCGAGGAGCTGGCCGTGGTCTGGAAGCTGCGCCGGGTGCTGCACGCGCTCGACCAGCAGCAGGCGATCGAGCTGCTGCTGGACAAGATGAAGCAGACGAAGTCCAACGGCGAGTTCCTGATGCAGATCCAGAAGACGACGCCCACCCCCGGCAACGGCGACTGACCGTCCTCACCGGCGCGCAGGCGGCCCCCGTCACCTCGGTGACGGGGGCCGCCTCTTTCGTGCGTCCGGGGCGCCCCGCGGGCGAGACCTCTGCCACATGTGCCCGGGTACGCGGGGGAACGGGACCCGGTGGCACGCGGTGCCGTCACCCCAGGTCGGCGAGGCGTGTCCGGGTCCTCCGGTCACCGGCCGTGTCCGCTTCGGCACCGGGTGTCCATGGGGTGCCGTGCAACGCTTTCTCCGGTTTCCCCGTCTGACCTGGCGGGGTGAGGATGGTCCGGTAAGGGTCGAAAAGACCAGACCTGTCCCTGAACGCAGGGGGTAACCGACCGGGACGAGATGCGAGGAGCACATGTCCGCCGAGAGCACGCCGGAGCCCGGCATACCGGGCGCCACCGGGCCCACCGGCCCACGACGCCCCAGCAGGGGCCGCAGGCGCAGGCCGCGCAGCAGGCGCCGCACGGCCCTGCTCGTGACGGCGTGGACCGCCGCGGGCATCGTCCTGCTGGGCGGCACCGGGGCCGGTTACGTCTACTACAAGCTCAACGGCAACATCAGGAGCGTCGACATCAACCAGCTCCTGGGCGCCGACCGGCCCAAGAAGGTCGACAACGGCTCGGAGAACATCCTCGTCCTCGGCTCGGACTCCCGCTCCGGCGCCAACAAGGGGCTCGGCGGCGGCGCCGACGACGGCAGCGCCCGCTCCGACACCGCGATGATCGTGCACGTCTACCAGGGCCACCGGAAGGCCACCGTGGTCTCCGTCCCGCGCGACACCCTCGTCGACCGGCCCGCCTGCACCGACTCCGGGGGCACCGAGCACCCCGCCGCGTCCGGGGTCATGTTCAACTCCGCGTACTCCACCGGCGGCGCCACCTGTGCCGTCAAGACCGTCGAGTCGCTCACCGGCATCCGCATGGACCACTACCTGGAGGTCGACTTCAGCGGCTTCCAGAAGCTGATCGACGAGCTGGGCGGCGTCGACGTCACCACCACCCGGGCGATCGAGGACCCCGAGAGCCACCTCGACCTGACCGCGGGCACCCACCGCCTCGACGGGCAGCAGGCCCTCGGCCTGGTCCGCACCCGGCACGGCGTCGGCGACGGCTCCGACCTCGGGCGCATCCAGCTCCAGCAGGCCTTCGTCAAGGCCCTCGTCGACCGGGTCAAGGGCATCGGGGTGCTCACCGACCCCACCAAGCTCTACGGCCTCGCCGACACCGCCACCAAGACCGTCACCACCGACTCCGACCTCGGCTCGGTCAACGCGCTGGTCTCCTTCGCCGAGGGCCTCAAGGGCATCTCCTCCGCGCACATGACCATGGTCACCATGCCGGTCCGCTACGACCCCGCCGACCCCAACCGGGTCCTCGTCGAGGACGCCAAGGCCCGGCAGGTCTGGACGGCGCTGGAGAACGACCGGGCCGTCCCGCGGTCGGCCACCGAGGGCGCCGCCACGGGCGAGGCCCAGGGCGTCGTCGGCGGCGGCTAGCACCCCCGGCGGCGAACGCCCGGGGCCGGGGGAGCGGGAACGGGGCGGCGCGGCGCGAGCGGGCTCCGGCGGGGCACGGGGGAATAGATCACCATGACCCCCCGTTTTGGGGGATGGCTCCAGTCCTGGCAGACTGGTACGTCGGCTCCGGTTCACGCCTCCGCATCCCGCGGCTGCGACCCGGCGCCCTCCCGAACCTAGGAGACACCTTGAAGCGCGACATCCACCCCGAGTACGTCGAGACGCAGGTCAGCTGCACCTGTGGCGCCTCGTTCACCACCCGTAGCACCATCGACTCCGGCACCGTCCGGGCCGAGGTCTGCTCCGAGTGCCACCCGTTCTACACGGGCAAGCAGAAGATCCTCGACACCGGTGGCCGCGTGGCCCGCTTCGAGGCCCGCTTCGGCAAGGCTGCCGCCGGCTCCAAGAAGTAGCGAGCCCCATATCGCCGGTCCACGGACGCGCCCCGCACGGGGCGCGCCGGGACCGGCGTTTTTGGTCGCCCGCCTGCCCCTCACCCGCAGTATTCAGGAGCCCAAGATGTTCGAGGCCGTCGAGGAACTCGTCGGTGAGCACGCCGACCTGGAGACGAAGCTCGCCGACCCGTCGGTCCACGCCGACCAGGCCAACGCGCGCAGGCTGAACAAGCGTTACGCCGAGCTGACCCCGATCGTCGCCACGTACCGCTCCTGGAAGCAGACCGGCGACGACATCGAGACCGCGCGTGAACTCGCCGCCGAGGAGCCGGAGTTCGCCGCCGAGGTCAAGGAGCTGGACAAGCAGCGCGAGCAACTCACCGAGAAGCTCAGGCTGCTGCTCGTCCCCCGCGACCCCAGCGACGACAAGGACGTCATCCTGGAGGTCAAGGCGGGCGCGGGCGGCGACGAGTCCGCGCTCTTCGCCGGGGACCTGCTGCGGATGTACCTGCGCTACGCGGAGCGGGTCGGCTGGAAGACCGAGATCATCGACGCCACCGAGTCCGAGCTGGGCGGCTACAAGGACGTCCAGGTCGCCGTGAAGACCAAGGGCGGCCAGGGCGCCACCGAGCCCGGCCAGGGCGTCTGGGCCCGCCTGAAGTACGAGGGCGGGGTGCACCGCGTGCAGCGGGTGCCCGCGACCGAGTCCCAGGGCCGCATCCACACCTCCGCCGCCGGTGTCCTCGTGACCCCGGAGGCCGAGGAGGTCGACGTCGAGATCAACCCGAACGACCTGCGCATCGACGTCTACCGCTCCTCGGGCCCCGGCGGGCAGTCCGTCAACACCACGGACTCCGCCGTGCGCATCACGCACATCCCCACCGGAGTCGTCGCCTCCTGCCAGAACGAGAAGAGCCAGCTCCAGAACAAGGAGCAGGCGATGCGTATCCTGCGCTCCAGGCTGCTCGCGGCCGCGCAGGAGGAAGCGGAGAAGGAGGCCGCGGACGCCCGCCGCAGCCAGGTCCGCACCGTCGACCGCTCCGAGAAGATCCGCACCTACAACTTCCCGGAGAATCGCCTCTCGGACCACCGCGTCGGCTTCAAGGCCTACAACCTCGACCAGGTCCTGGACGGCGACCTCGACGCGGTCATCCAGGCCTGCGTCGACGCCGACTCGGCCGCGAAGCTGGCGGCCGCGTAAGAACGACAGACGCACCGCGCACGAGTACGACACGGAGGACTTGCGTGAACCTGCTGCTCGCAGAGGTGGCACAGGCCACCCAGCGGCTGGCCGACGCCGGCGTGCCCTCGCCGCGCAACGACGCGGAGGAACTCGCCGCGTTCGTGCACGGTGTGAAGCGGGGCGCGCTGCACTCCGTGAAGGACCCGGACTTCGACGCCCGGTACTGGGAGGTCATCGCCCGGCGCGAACAGCGCGAGCCGCTCCAGCACATCACCGGGCGCGCCTACTTCCGCTACCTGGAGCTCCAGGTCGGACCCGGCGTCTTCGTGCCCAGGCCGGAGACCGAGTCGGTGGTCGGCTGGGCCATAGACGCCGTGCGCGCCATGGACGTCGTCGAACCGCTCATCGTCGACCTGTGCACCGGATCGGGCGCCATCGCGCTCGCCCTCGCCCAGGAGGTGCCGCGCTCGCGCGTGCACGCCGTGGAGCTGTCCGAGGACGCCCTGGTGTGGACCCGCAAGAACATGGCCGACTCCCGGGTCGACCTGCGCCAGGGCAACGCCCTCGACGCCTTCCCCGACCTCGACGGCCAGGTCGACCTGGTCGTCTCCAACCCGCCGTACATCCCGCTCACCGAGTGGGAGTACGTCGCGCCCGAGGCCCGCGACTACGACCCCCAACTCGCCCTGTTCTCGGGGGAGGACGGGCTCGACCTGATCCGCGGCCTGGAGCGGGCCGCGCACCGCCTGCTGCGCCCCGGCGGGGTCGTCGTCGTCGAGCACGCCGACACCCAGGGCGGCCAGGTGCCGTGGATCTTCACCGAGGAACGGGGCTGGGCCGACGCTGCCGACCACCCCGACCTCAACAACCGGCCGCGCTTCGCGACCGCGCGCAAGGCGCTGCCGTGAGCACGCGCCCCACCCCCATCCCGCAGCACGTGTACGAGGAGGCCCGCTAGATATGGCACGGCGATACGACACCAACGACGCGACCGACCGCACGACCGGTCTGCGCGAGGCCGCGTCCGCCGTCCGCCGTGGCGAACTGGTGGTCCTCCCGACCGACACGGTGTACGGCATCGGCGCCGACGCGTTCTCCTCCGAGGCCGTCGTCGACCTCCTCGCCGCCAAGGGCCGGGGCCGCAACATGCCCACGCCCGTCCTCATCGGCTCCCCGAACACCCTGCACGGCCTGGTCACCGACTTCTCCGAGCTGGCCTGGGAACTCGTCGACGCCTTCTGGCCGGGCGCGCTCACCCTCGTCGCCAAGCACCAGCCGTCCCTCCAGTGGGACCTCGGCGACACCCGGGGCACGGTCGCGATCCGGATGCCGCTGCACCCCGTCGCCATCGAGCTGCTGACCGAGTTCGGCCCGATGGCCGTCTCCTCCGCCAACCTCACCGGCCACCCCGCGCCGGAGACCTGCGAGGCCGCCCAGAACATGCTGGGCGACTCCGTCTCCGTCTACCTCGACGGCGGCCCGACGCCCGGCAACGTCCCGTCGTCGATCGTCGACGTCACCGGCCAGGTCCCGGTGCTGCTGCGGGCCGGCGCCCTGACGGCGGAGCAGCTGCGGAAGGTCGTACCCGACCTCGAGGTGGCGAATTGACGGCCCCTGACGCGGGGCGTGGCATATGGGACGGGGAAGAGACGCGGACCTTCACGGGGCTGCCGCGTGACACCTTCCGCATCCTCCACGTCAGCACCGGCAACGTGTGCCGCTCGCCGATCACCGAGCGGCTGAACCGGCATGCCCTCGCGGACCGGCTCGGCGGCCCCCACCCCGGCCCCGCCGGGGGGAGCCCCATGGGCGGCCTGGTCGTGGAGAGCGCGGGCACCTGGGGCCACGAGGGCGCTCCCATGGAGGCCAACGCCGAGGCGGTCCTCGCCGACTTCGGCGCCGACGCCTCCGGGTTCGTCGGCCGGGAGCTGCTCGACGAGCACGTCATCATGGCCGACCTGGTGCTCACCGCGACCCGCGACCACCGCGCCCAGGTCATCTCCATGGGCCACTCCGCGGGCCTGCGCACCTTCACCCTGAAGGAGTTCACCCGCCTCGTGCGGGCCATCGACACCGCCACCCTGCCGCCCCTGGAGGACGGCCTGGTGATCCGCGCCCGCGCCCTGGTCCGGGCCGCCGCCGCGCTGCGCGGCTGGCTCCTCGCGCCCACCGCCGACGCCGACGAGGTGCACGACCCCTACGGCGCCCCGCTGCCGTTCTTCCGCTCCATCGGCGACGAGATACACCAGGCCCTCGACCCGGTGGTCACCGCTCTCACCGGCGTCCCCGCCCGGATGTGACGACACCGCGCACCCCACCCGCCCCGGGCCTACATTGGACGTACGTCACCGTCGACGCCCGGAGCCCCTCATGCCGGTCACCCGCACCCCCGCCGCCGCCACCGACGTCCTGCGCCGCCAGGACCCGGAGCTGGCCGGAGTGCTGCTGGGGGAGACGGCACGGCAGTCGACCACGCTCCAGCTGATCGCCGCCGAGAACTTCACCTCGCCCGCCGTGCTGGCCGCCCTCGGCTCGCCGCTCGCCAACAAGTACGCCGAGGGCTACCCCGGCGCCCGCCACCACGGCGGCTGCGAGATCGTCGACGTCGCCGAGCGGATCGCCCGCGACCGGGCGACGGCCCTCTTCGGCGCCGCGCACGCCAACGTCCAGCCGCACTCGGGCTCCTCCGCGGTCCTCGCCGCCTACGCGGCCCTGCTGCGGCCGGGCGACACCGTCCTGGCCCTCGGCCTGCCCCACGGCGGCCACCTCACGCACGGGTCGCCCGCCAACTTCTCCGGCCGCTGGTTCGACTTCGTCGGCTACCGCGTCCACCCCGACACCGGTCTGATCGACCACGAGCAGCTGCGCGCCCTGGCCCGCGCGCACCGCCCCAAGGCCATCGTCTGCGGCTCGATCGCCTACCCGCGGCACATCGACTACGCCCTGTTCCGGGACGTCGCCGACGAGGTCGGCGCGTATCTGATCGCGGACGCGGCGCACCCGATGGGGCTGATCGCCGGGGGAGCCGCGCCGAGCCCGGTGCCGTACGCGGACATCGTCTGCGCCACCACCCACAAGGTGCTGCGCGGGCCGCGCGGCGGGATGATCCTGTGCGGCGAGGACCTCGCGGAGCGGGTGGACCGGGCGGTGTTCCCGTTCACCCAGGGCGGTGCGCAGATGCACACGATCGCCGCCAAGGCCGTCGCCTTCGGGGAGGCGGCCACCCCCGCCTTCGCCGGGTACGCCCACCAGGTGGTGGCCAACGCGCGGGTGCTGGCGGCCGGGCTCGGGCAGGAGGGGCTGGTGGTGACGACGGGCGGCACGGACACCCACCTGATCACCGCCGACCCCGCGCCGCTGGGCGTCGGCGGCCGGGAGGCGCGGGCGGTGCTGGCCGCCGCCGGGATCGTGCTGGACTCCTGCCCGCTGCCCCGAGCGGACGAGCGCGGCCTGCGCCTGGGCACCGCCGCCGTGACCACCCAGGGGATGCGCGAGCGGGAGATGGCGGGCGTCGCGGCCCTCGTCGCGGGGGTGCTGCGCGGCCGGGTGGAGGCGCGGCGGGCCCGCGCGGAGGTGCGGGAACTGGTCACCGCGTTCCCGCCCTACCCGGGCTGACCCGCGGCGAGCGGGTACGGTGTGCGGCGCGGGCCCGGCGCGGGCCCGGTGACACGGAGTGGGCGGCGCCGTCGGAGGCGACCGCTGTGCGCGGACGCACAGCCACCCGTGCAACCATCGTCGCTACCCGGTAGTCCCCACACATATGCGCCGCGTGCCGGTAGATCGCTAGTGTGTGGGGCTGAGATGGCCAGCGAGACCTGTGGGGAAGCCCGTGCGTGAATACCTGCTGACGCTCTGCATCACGGCCGCGGTGACGTATCTGCTGACAGGGCCGGTACGGAAATTCGCGATCGTGGCCGGAGCGATGCCGGAGATCAGGTCCCGTGACGTGCACCGGGAACCGACTCCGCGGCTCGGCGGGATCGCGATGTTCTTCGGGCTCTGCGCGGGCCTGCTGGTCGCGGACAAGCTGACCAACCTGAACGAGGTCTTCGAGAAGTCGAACGAGCCGCGGGCGCTGCTCTCCGGCGCCGCCCTGATCTGGCTGATCGGCGTGCTGGACGACAAGTTCGAGATCGACGCCCTGCTGAAGCTGGGCGGCCAGATGATCGCCGCCGGCGTGATGGTCATGCAGGGGCTCACCATCCTGTGGCTGCCCGTGCCGACCGTCGGCACCGTCGCGCTCACCCAGTGGCAGGGCACCCTGCTCACGGTGGCGCTCGTCGTCATCACGATCAACGCGGTGAACTTCGTCGACGGCCTGGACGGTCTCGCGGCCGGGATGGTGACCATCGCGTCGGCCGCGTTCTTCATGTACACGTACCGCATCTGGTACTCGTACGGCATCGAGGCCGCGGCTCCCGCGACGCTCTTCGCGACCATCCTGATGGGCATGTGCCTGGGCTTCCTGCCGCACAACATGCACCCGGCGCGGATCTTCATGGGCGACTCCGGGTCGATGCTGATCGGCCTGGTGCTGGCCGCGGGTGCGATCTCCGTCACGGGGCAGGTCGATCCGGACAACCTCTTCGGCGGCTCCGAGCGCAGCACCGTCCACCAGATGGTGCCGGTCTACATCCCGCTGCTGATGCCCCTGACGATCATCGCGGTCCCGGCCGCCGACCTGGTGCTGGCGATCGTGCGCAGGACCTGGCGCGGCCAGTCGCCGTTCGCCGCGGACCGCGGGCACCTGCACCACCGGCTCCTGGAGATCGGCCACTCGCACAGCAGGGCGGTGCTGATCATGTACTTCTGGTCGGCGCTGATCGCCTTCGGCGCGCTCGCCTACTCGGTCAACTCGGCTTCCATGTGGATCGTGTTGGGGATCGTGTTCCTCAGCGCGATCGGTCTGGTGCTGCTCCTGCTGCCGCGCTTCACCCCGCGGGCCCCGCGCTGGGCCGAGTCCTTCGTGCCGCCGCGCTACCGCCGCCGCAGGGCCGTCGCCCGCGAAGTGCCGCCGCCCGTGGGGGAGGTGGCGCAGGAGAGTGCCGACGCGTCCCGAACTCCCGTGGCCGCGGGGGCCGCGCGCTTCAACGGGGCGACCGCCGTGGGGGGCCGTACGCGGTTCCTGGAGCGGCGCGGGGCGGACGCCGCGCCCTCGGGCCCGGCCGCTCCCGCGGTGCCTCCCGCGCCGTCCTCGCCGTCATCGTCGCGCTGACCCGGCAAGGTAAGAATCTGACGAGAGCATTGCCAACTCGTGGGGGAGTAAACCTCCCGAATACCAGACAAGTTACCCCTGTTTCCGCGCAGACGCGCACTGTCACTCTCATGTGTGACAGCAGGCACACCCACTTGGTAAAGACCGCATCAAATAGTTTGTGATACGGTTCACGAGAACCCCCGGACAGAGCCGAAGGGCCGCAGTGCGACGGCCCATTGGCGTGAGGTTCTCTCTCGCTCCGGGATTACGCTCGTCCATGACGACACCCTGCCCCCCTGCGAAAGCGGAGTTGCCGCCATGCCGTCCAATGACGCCCGGAACCTGGCCCAGGCCGCCGTGCCCACGGCTGTCGTCGGCGCGCTCGCCGCCGTCGTCAGCGCCGTGGTCGCCGGTGGCGAGGGCGCGGTCGGCGCGGTCGTCGCGACGCTCATCGTGATCGTCTTCATGGGGCTCGGGCTCTACGTCCTCCAGCGCACCGCCGTATCGCTTCCGCACCTGTTCCAGGCGATGGGACTGATGCTGTACTCGGCGCAGATCCTGCTGCTGTTCATCTTCGTCGCGCTCTTCAAGGACACGACGTTGTTCAACCCCAAGGCCTTCGCTCTCACGCTCGTCGCCACCACCCTCGCCTGGATCGGTGCGCAGACGCGTGCTCACATGAAGGCCAAGATCCTCTACGTCGAGCCCGAGAAGTCGGGGCACTCGTCGTGAGGGGTAGGGCCGGGATAAGTGCGCATGAGAGACCCTGCTATCGTCCGGTGCCAACTGCGGCATCGCGGGCGCGGGCATCTGAGCTGACGCCTGCTCAATCGCGAGGCGAGATGCCCCCAAGCCGCACCCACATCCGTAACACCAGTCCGGTGCCGAACCGCGGCCCTGTGCCGCGCCGACACAACGAGGTTGCCGTACCCATGCGCCACGCAGAAGGAGCCCGCGGTGAGTGCTGACCCGACGCAGGTGCTCGCCTTCGAGACCGACTGCCACATCTTCGACGGCTGTGGCTTCCCCGCTCCGGGCCTGCACTCGTTCCTGTTCGAGCCCCTCTGGGGCGACGGCGACAGCAACGTCTACTTCAACAAGACGATGCTGCTGGCCCTGCTCGGTTCGATCATCATCGTCGGATTCTTCTGGGCCGCCTTCCGCAAGCCGAAGGTCGTCCCCGGCAAGCTCCAGATGGTGGCCGAGACCGGCTACGACTTCATCCGGCGCGGAGTCGTCTACGAGACGATCGGCAAGAAGGAGGGCGAGAAGTACGTCCCCCTGATCGTCTCGCTGTTCTTCTTCGTCTGGATGATGAACCTCTGGTCGGTCATCCCGCTCGCCCAGTTCCCGGTGACGTCGATCATCGCGTACCCGCTCGTCCTCGCGCTGATCGTCTACATCCTCTGGGTGTCGCTGACCTTCAAGCGCCACGGATTCGTCGGGTTCTTCAAGAACGTCACCGGCTACGACAAGTCGCTCGGCGCGGTGCTGCCGCTCGCCATGCTCATCGAGTTCTTCTCGAACCTGCTGGTGCGCCCCTTCACCCACGCCGTCCGGCTCTTCGCGAACATGTTCGCGGGCCACACGCTGCTGCTGCTCTTCACGATCGCCAGCTGGTACCTGCTGAACGGCATCGGGATCGCCTACGCCGGCGTCAGCTTCGTCATGACCATCGTGATGACGGCCTTCGAGCTCTTCATCCAGGCTCTGCAGGCGTACGTCTTCGTGCTGCTGACGTGCACCTACATCCAGGGCGCTCTCGCCGAGCACCACTGAGCGTCCCGCCTCCTACCCCCTGATCGTCCGGTGGCCAACCCCCACCGGTCCGTAAAGAAGAAGGAAGAACTGGCATGTCCCAGACCCTTGCCGCCGTCTCCGGTTCGCTCGGTTCCATCGGTTACGGCCTGGCCGCCATCGGCCCCGGCGTCGGCGTCGGCATCATCTTCGGCAACGGCACCCAGGCCCTGGCCCGTCAGCCCGAAGCGGCCGGCCTGATCCGCGCCAACCAGATCCTCGGCTTCGCCTTCTGTGAGGCTCTCGCCCTCATCGGCCTGGTCATGCCGTTCGTCTACGGCAAGTAGTCCACGGCCGATCAGCGACAGCCCACTAGACGAAAGGCACTGATATGAGTTCGATGCTCATTCTGGCGGCCGAGGAGATGGAGAATCCCCTCGTCCCGCCGATCCCCGAGCTCGTCATCGGCCTGATCGCCTTCGTCATCGTCTTCGGCTTCCTCGCCTGGAAGCTTCTTCCGAACATCAACAAGGTTCTGGAGCAGCGTCGCGAGGCCATCGAGGGCGGTATCGAGAAGGCCGAGGCCGCGCAGACCGAGGCCCAGAGCGTCCTTGAGCAGTACAAGGCACAGCTCGCCGAGGCCCGCCACGAGGCCGCGCGCCTGCGCCAGGAGGCACAGGAGCAGGGCGCCACGCTCATCGCCGAGATGCGCGCGGAAGGCCAGCGGCAGCGCGAGGAGATCGTCGCCGCCGGTCACACCCAGATCGCGGCCGACCGCAAGGCAGCCGCGTCCGCGCTGCGCCAGGACGTCGGCAAGCTCGCCACCGACCTGGCCGGCAAGCTCGTCGGCGAGTCCCTCGAGGACCACGCCCGGCAGAGCCGCGTCATCGACCGCTTCCTCGACGAGCTCGACGAGAAGGCGACGAAGGCCGAGGCCGCCCGATGAACGGCGCCAGCCGCGAGGCCCTGGCGGCCGCACGTGAGCGTCTGGACACGTTGACGGACTCCACCTCCGTCGACGCCGGGACGCTCGCCGACGAGCTGGCCGCCGTCACCGCGCTGCTCGACCGCGAGGTGTCCCTGCGCCGGGTCCTCACCGACCCGGCGCAGGCCGGCGAGGCGAAGGCCGCGCTGGTCCGGCGTCTGCTCGGCACCCAGGTCGGCGGCCCCGCCGCCGACCTGGTCTCCGGCCTGGTGTGCTCCCGCTGGTCGCAGTCGCGCGACCTGGTGGACGCCCTGGAGGAACTGGCGAACATCGCGGACCTCACCGCCGCGGAGCGCGCGGCCACGCTCGACGACGTCGAGGACGAGCTGTTCCGGTTCGGCCGGATCGTCTCCTCCAGCACGGGTCTGCGTGCCGCGCTCACCGACCGCAAGGCCACCACCGCGGCCAAGGCCGAGCTGCTGCACCGGCTGCTCGGCGGCCGGGCGAAGGCCGTCACCGAGCGGCTGGTCACGCGACTGGTCACCGCGCCCCGTGGACGTAGCCTGGAGTCGGGACTCGAGTCCCTGTCCCGGCTGGCCGCGGAACGCCGGGACCGCATGGTCGCCGTCGTCACCTCGGCGGTACCGCTGAGCGACCCGCAGAAGCAGCGCCTGGGCGCCGCCCTCGCGAAGCTCTACGGCCGCCGGATGCACCTCAACCTCGACGTGGACCCCGAGGTCGTCGGCGGAGTGCGGGTGCAGGTCGGCGACGAGGTCATCAACGGCTCCCTCGCGGACCGTATCGAGGACGCCGGCCGCCGCCTGGCGAGCTGAACAGCAACTCAATACGCAGTACGAATCACTACGGCCCTGGTTGGGCCGTGCAGAAGAATCCTGGGGGTCGCCCCCAGACCCCCAAAGTGAAACTTCGGGCCCAACAAGGAGAGCAGGGAACCCAGATGGCGGAGCTCACGATCCGGCCGGAGGAGATCCGGGACGCGCTGGAGGACTTCGTCCAGTCGTACAAGCCGGACGCGGCCTCGCGCGAGGAGGTCGGTACGGTCACCCTTGCCGGCGACGGCATCGCGAAGGTCGAGGGCCTCCCCTCGGCCATGGCCAACGAACTGCTGAAGTTCGAGGACGGCACCCTCGGCCTCGCGCTGAACCTGGAAGAGCGCGAGATCGGCGCCATCGTCCTCGGTGAGTTCAGCGGCATCGAGGAGGGTCAGCCGGTGCAGCGCACCGGTGAGGTCCTCTCCGTCGCGGTCGGCGAGGGTTACCTCGGCCGCGTCGTCGACCCGCTCGGCAACCCGATCGACGGCCTCGGCGAGATCGAGACGTCCGGCCGCCGCGCGCTGGAACTTCAGGCCCCCACGGTCATGCAGCGCAAGTCGGTGCACGAGCCGATGGAGACCGGCTACAAGGCCGTCGACGCCATGACCCCGGTCGGCCGCGGCCAGCGTCAGCTGATCATCGGCGACCGCCAGACCGGCAAGACCGCCCTGGCCGTCGACACGATCATCAACCAGCGGGACAACTGGCGCACCGGCGACCCGAACAAGCAGGTCCGCTGCATCTACGTCGCCATCGGCCAGAAGGGCTCCACCATCGCGTCCGTGCGCGGCGCGCTGGAGGAGAACGGCGCGCTGGAGTACACGACGATCGTGGCGGCCCCGGCGTCCGACCCGGCCGGCTTCAAGTACCTCGCGCCGTACACCGGCTCGGCCATCGGCCAGCAGTGGATGTACGAGGGCAAGCACGTCCTGATCATCTTCGACGACCTGTCGAAGCAGGCCGACGCCTACCGCGCCGTGTCGCTGCTGCTGCGCCGCCCGCCGGGCCGTGAGGCCTACCCGGGCGACGTCTTCTACCTGCACTCGCGTCTGCTGGAGCGCTGCGCCAAGCTCTCCGACGCCGAGGGTGCCGGATCGATGACCGGTCTGCCGATCGTCGAGACGAAGGCCAACGACGTCTCGGCGTTCATCCCGACCAACGTCATCTCCATCACCGACGGCCAGTGCTTCCTGGAGTCGGACCTCTTCAACGCCGGTCAGCGCCCCGCGCTGAACGTCGGTATCTCCGTCTCCCGAGTCGGTGGTTCCGCGCAGCACAAGGCGATGAAGCAGGTCTCCGGCCGACTGCGCGTGGACCTCGCCCAGTTCCGTGAGCTGGAGGCGTTCGCCGCCTTCGGTTCCGACCTGGACGCGGCCTCGAAGTCGCAGCTCGAGCGCGGTCAGCGCATGGTCGAGCTGCTGAAGCAGGCCCAGTACCAGCCGATGTCGACCGAGGACCAGGTCGTCTCGGTGTGGGCCGGCACCACCGGCAGGATGGACGAGGTGCCGGTCGCCGACATCCGCCGCTTCGAGAAGGAGCTCCTGGAGTACCTGCACCGCAAGGAGCAGGGCCTCATGACCTCCATCCGCGAGGGCGGCAAGATGTCGGACGACACCCTCACCGCCATTGCCGACGCGATCGCCGACTTCAAGAAGCAGTTCGAGACCTCGGACGGCCAGCTTCTCGGCGAGGACGCCCCGGCCGCGGCCAAGTGACGTAAGGAAGGGACCTGACTCATGGGAGCCCAGCTCCGGGTCTACAAGCGTCGCATCCGATCCGTCACCGCGACCAAGAAGATCACCAAGGCGATGGAGATGATCGCCGCCTCGCGTGTCGTCAAGGCGCAGCGCAAGGTGGCGGCCTCCACGCCGTACGCGAAGGAACTGACCCGCGCGGTGACGGCGGTCGGTACCGGCTCGAACACGAAGCACCCGCTGACCACGCAGGCCGACACGGTCGTGCGGTCCGCGGTGCTGCTCCTGACGAGCGACCGCGGTCTCGCCGGTGCCTTCAACTCCAACGCCATCAAGGCTGCCGAGCAGCTGACCGGGCGCCTGGAGCGGGAGGGCAAGGAGGTCGAGATCTACGTCGTCGGCCGCCGCGGCCTCGCCCACTACAACTTCCGTGAGCGCAAGGTCGCGGATTCGTGGAGCGGGTTCACCGACGAGCCGACGTACGCGGACGCCAAGAAGGTCGCGGCGCCGCTGATCGAGGCGATCGAGAAGGACACGGCGGACGGTGGTGTGGACGAGATCCACATCGTCTTCACCGAGTTCGTCTCGATGATGACGCAGACGGCTCTCGATGACCGTCTGCTGCCGCTCAGTCTCGAGGACGTGGCGAAGGAAGCAGCCCCCAAGGGCGAGATCCTCCCGCTGTTCGACTTCGAGCCGTCGGCGGAGGACGTCCTCGACGCCCTGCTGCCGCGCTACGTCGAGAGCCGCGTCTACAACGCGCTGCTCCAGTCGGCCGCTTCGAAGCACGCCGCCACGCGGCGCGCGATGAAGTCGGCGACCGACAACGCGGGTGAGCTCATCGAGACGCTCTCCCGTCTTGCCAACGCGGCCCGCCAGGCCGAAATCACCCAGGAAATCAGCGAGATCGTCGGTGGCGCCAGCGCCCTGGCCGACGCGACCGCGGGGAGTGACCGCTAATGACCACCACTGTTGAGACCGCGACGGCCACGGGCCGCGTCGCCCGGGTCATCGGCCCGGTCGTCGACGTGGAGTTCCCCGTCGACGCGATGCCGGACATCTACAACGCGCTGCACGTCGAGGTCGCCGACCCGGCGAAGGACGGCGAGAGGAAGACGCTGACCCTGGAGGTCGCCCAGCACCTGGGTGACGGCCTGGTCCGCACCATCTCGATGCAGCCGACCGACGGTCTGGTCCGCCAGGCCGCGGTGACCGACACGGGCTCCGCCATCGCCGTGCCGGTCGGCGACTTCACCAAGGGCAAGGTCTTCAACACCCTGGGTGAGGTGCTCAACGTCGACGAGAAGTACGACGGCGAGCGCTGGCCGATCCACCGCAAGGCCCCGAACTTCGACGAGCTCGAGTCGAAGACCGAGATGTTCGAGACCGGCGTCAAGGTCATCGACCTGCTGACCCCGTACGTCAAGGGCGGCAAGATCGGTCTGTTCGGTGGTGCCGGTGTCGGCAAGACGGTGCTCATCCAGGAGATGATCTACCGCGTCGCCAACAACCACGACGGTGTCTCCGTGTTCGCCGGTGTCGGCGAGCGCACCCGTGAGGGCAACGACCTCATCGAGGAGATGTCCGAGTCGGGCGTCATCGACAAGACCGCCCTGGTCTTCGGTCAGATGGACGAGCCGCCGGGCACCCGTCTGCGCGTCGCGCTGGCCGGCCTCACCATGGCCGAGTACTTCCGTGACGTCCAGAAGCAGGACGTGCTGTTCTTCATCGACAACATCTTCCGCTTCACGCAGGCCGGTTCCGAGGTCTCGACCCTGCTCGGCCGTATGCCCTCCGCGGTGGGCTACCAGCCGAACCTGGCCGACGAGATGGGTCTCCTCCAGGAGCGCATCACCTCGACCCGCGGTCACTCGATCACCTCGATGCAGGCGATCTACGTCCCCGCGGACGACCTGACCGACCCGGCCCCGGCCACCACCTTCGCCCACCTCGACGCGACGACGGTGCTCTCCCGTCCGATCTCCGAGAAGGGCATCTACCCGGCCGTGGACCCGCTGGACTCCACGTCCCGGATCCTGGACCCGCGCTACATCGCGCAGGAGCACTACGACGCCGCCATGCGCGTCAAGACGGTCCTGCAGAAGTACAAGGACCTCCAGGACATCATCGCGATCCTCGGTATCGACGAGCTGGGCGAAGAGGACAAGCTCGTCGTCCACCGTGCCCGTCGCGTGGAGCGCTTCCTGTCCCAGAACACCCACGTCGCCAAGCAGTTCACCGGCGTCGACGGGTCGGACGTCCCGCTGGACGAGTCGATCACGGCCTTCAACGCGATCATCGACGGCGAGTACGACCACTTCCCGGAGCAGGCGTTCTTCATGTGCGGTGGCATCGAGGACCTCAAGGCCAACGCCAAGGAGCTGGGCGTCTCCTGAGCCCTGAGCTCGTCGAGGGGGCGGGCGCGTCCCGCCCCTCTGCCACGCCCACTAGACTTGTAACCAACACCCGGCAGACGCCGGGTGGTGACCCGAGGAGCCACTCATGGCTGCTGAGCTGCACGTCGCGCTGGTCGCGGCCGACCGAGAGGTCTGGTCCGGCGAGGCCACCCTGGTCGTCGCGCGCACCACGTCCGGCGACATCGGCGTCATGCCCGGTCACCAGCCGCTGCTCGGTGTGCTGGAGTCGGGCCCGGTGACCATCCGTACGAGTGACGGTGGCACGGTCGTCGCCGCGGTGCACGGCGGTTTCATCTCGTTCGCCGACGACAAGCTGTCGTTGCTGGCCGAGGTCGCCGAGCTGTCCGACGAGATCGACGTCCAGCGCGCCGAGCGCGAGCTGGAGCGTGCGAAGACCGAGGGCGACGCCACCGCCGAGCGTCGCGCCGACGTACGACTGCGTGCGGCGGCGCGTTGAACCAGCGCACCATGTGATGACGTCACTCAGCCGCGGTCGGCACCGGAGCCATCCGGAGCCGACCGCGGCTGAGGCAGATCTGGATGTTTTTCCTTTCCGTTACCCGCACGGGTACCTAGGAGACGAGGAGGTCGGTGCCGATGGTCCTCGCTCTGACTGTGTGCGGAACCGTCGTCGCCGTCGTGGTGGTGGGGCTGTTCGTCTTCGGCCTGCGCCGCAGACTCATCCAGCGCTCCGGTGGCACCTTCGACTGTTCGCTGCGCTGGGACGTGCCCGAGAAACCCGACACCAGCGGCAAGGGCTGGAGCTACGGGGTCGCCCGCTACAGCGGGGACCGGATCGAGTGGTACCGGGTCTTCTCCTACGCCTACCGGCCGCGCCGGGTGCTGGAGCGCGCGGCGATCGAGGTCGCCGGCCGCCGGTTGCCCGAGGGGGAGGAGGAACTGG
This sequence comes from Streptomyces sp. SolWspMP-5a-2, assembly GCF_900091845.1. Taxonomy (GTDB): domain Bacteria; phylum Actinomycetota; class Actinomycetes; order Streptomycetales; family Streptomycetaceae; genus Streptomyces; species Streptomyces doudnae. The sequence goes on along the minus strand of NZ_FMCI01000317.1, from coordinate 4,927 downwards.
CGCTGCTCTCCGACGCCGTCGTCCTCACCTGTCTGCATCGGGGCACCCGCCTGGAACTCGCGATGGGCGAGGACGCCCTCACCGGTTTCCTCGCCTGGCTCGAAGCGGCTCCGCCCGGCCAGCGGGTGAACGTGGCATAGCCGCGGTTCACCTGCCGACCGGGCGGAGTGCCGTCCGGAGCGGTCCGCCTACTGCAGGCCGCTGCTGATGGCGCTCACCAGCTCACCGTTGCCGGTGTCGCCGCTGAACTCCCAGAAGAACGCGCCGCCCAGACCCTGGGTCTTGGCCCACGCCATCTTCGTCCCGATGGTCGCCGGGGTGTCGTACGACCACCAGTTGGAGCCGCACTTCGCGTAGGCGGTGCCCGCCACGGTGCCGGTCGCCGGGCAGGACGTCTTGAGGACCTTGTAGTCCTCGATGCCCTGCTCGTAGGTGCCCGCCGCGGGTCCGGTGGCGGTGCCGCCGGGGGCGTCCTGGGTGACGCCGGTCCAGCCGCGGCCGTAGAAGCCGATGCCGATGAGGAGCTTCTTCGCGGGCACGCCCGCCGCCTTGAACTTGGCCATCGCGTCGGCCGTGGTGAACCCGGCCTTCGGGATGCCGGTGTACGAGGTGAGCGGGGAGTGCGGGGCGGTCGGGCCCTGCGCGTCCCAGGCGCCGAAGAAGTCGTACGTCATCACGTTGTACCAGTCGACGTACTGGGCGGCGCCGCCGTAGTCGGCCGCGTCGACCTTGCCGCCGCTGGTGCCGTCCGCGGTGGTGGCCGCGGTGACCAGGTTGCCCGTGCCGAACTTGGCGCGCAGGGCCTGCATCAGGTTCTTGTAGGCCGCGGCGCCGCTGGTGTCGCAGGTCAGGCCGCAGGCGTTCGGGTACTCCCAGTCGATGTCGATGCCGTCGAAGACGTCGGCCCAGCGCGGGTCCTCGACCAGGTCGTAGCAGGACTGCGCGAACGCCGCCGGGTTCTTGGCCGCCTCGCCGAAGCCGCCGGACCAGGTCCAGCCGCCGAAGGACCACAGCACCTTGATCTTCGGGTACTTGGCCTTCAGCTGCCGAAGCTGGTTGAAGTTGCCGCGCAGCGGCTGGTCCCAGGTGTCGGCGGTGCCGCTGACCGACTGGTCGGCGGTGAACGCCTTGTCGTAGTCGGCGTAGGAGTCGCCGATCGCGCACTTGCCGCCGGTGACGTTGCCGAAGGCGTAGTTGATGTGCGTGATCTTCGCGGCCGAGCCGGACGTCACCAGGTTCTTGACGTTGTAGTTGCGGCCGTAGATGCCCCACTCGGTGAAGTAGCCGAGCTTGACCTTGTCACCGGTGGGCGGGGGAGTGGTGCCGCCGCCCGTGGTGTGCACCGCGACCGCGCCGCTGACCGGTCCGGTCTGGTCGGCGGTGTCGCGGGCCTGCACGGTGTACGAGTAGTCGGTGCCCGCGGTGAGGCCGGTGTCCGTGTACGAGGTCGTCGTCACGGTGGCGACCTTGGCGCCGTCGCGGAGCACGTCGTAGTTCTTGACGCCCTTGTCGTCGGTGGCGGCCGACCAGCTCAGCTTCACCGAGGTGTCGGTGATCGCGGACGCGGTGGGGGTGCCGGGGGCGGAGGGCGCGGAGTCGCCGGGGACCGAGGTGCCGTCACAACTGCTGCCGTTGAGCTTGCAGTTGGAGGGCGAGCCGGAGCCGGCGCCGTTGAAGCCGAAGGAGACGGAGGCACCGGGGGCGATGCTGCCGTTGTACGACTTGTTCTTGGCGGTCCAGTGGGTGCCGGACGAGGTGACGTCCGCGTCCCAGGCCGAGGTGACGGACGTGCCGGAGGGGAAGTCCCACTCGACGGTCCACGAGGCGATGGCGCTGGTGCCGGTGTTCTTGACGGTCCACTGGCCGCCGAATCCGGTGCCCCAGTCGCTGGACTTGGTGTAGGTGGCGGTGGCGGTGGTCGCGGCCTCTGCGGGGCTCGCCAGACCGACCAGGCCCGCCAGGGGGAGCAACAGGGTCGCGAACCCGGCCGCGGCTCTGTGTCTGAAGCGCATGCGCGCCTCCCTCGGTGAAAGGGGGTTGGGGGCGCGACTGAGCCTTCGCGCCCACGGTGCCGCGAGAATAGAAAGGTCTGGACCATAGGTCAATAGGTCTGGACCACTACCCGAGAGGTTCGGGTCGTTCCCCAACTCGCCTACGGCCGGGCCCGTTTGGACCCGCCCCCGCCGTCAGGCCGGGTCATGCCCCGCCCGCGCCCCGATGACACCTGCCGCGCCCCCGTGGGCGGTCAGCGCTCGCCGCCCGGCACCCACAGCACGTCCCCGGCCTCCTTGTTCGCCGTGCGGGCCAGGATGAACAGCAGGTCCGACAGCCGGTTCAGATAGGTCGCGGTGAGCGGGTTCATCGTCTCGCCGTGCGTCTCCAGGGCCGTCCAGGTGGAGCGTTCGGCCCGGCGGACGACCGTGCACGCCTGGTGGATCAGGGCCGCGGCCGGGGTGCCGCCGGGCAGGATGAACGAACGGAGCTTCTCCAGCTCCTCGTTGAAGCGGTCGCAGTCCGCCTCCAGCCGGTCGATGTAGAACTGCTCGACGCGCAGCGGCGGGTACTCGGGCTCCGCGACGACCGGGGTGCACAGGTCGGCGCCGACGTCGAACAGGTCGTTCTGCACCCGGGTGAGGACGGCGGTGACGTCCTCGGCGGGGCGGCCCAGGGCGACGGCGGTGCCGATCGCCGCGTTGGCCTCGTTGGCGTCGGCGTACGCCGCGATCCGCGGGTCGGTCTTCGGGACCCGGCTCATGTCCCCGAGCGCCGTGGTGCCCTGGTCGCCGGTCCTGGTGTAGATGCGCGTCAGATTGACCATGCGGCCAGCGTAGTGAGGGCCCGGCCGCCGGTGCGGGGCCGTGTCCGCCGGGCGGCCCAACGCCGACGTCCCGTCAACTACGCCGTCCGGGGCGCCCGGTGGACCACGTCGGTGTGATGTCCGCCAGTTGAGACGTGACGCGCGTTACTAACCGGTCACACAGGACGTCATGGACGCTAGGGTCCGCGGCAGGAGAGATATCCGAAGACAGCCGTACCGTCAGCGTGCAGCGCGTTTCAAAGGGGAGTCGCACAGTGGCACGGAAGCTTGCCGTCATCGGCGCCGGACTCATGGGGTCCGGGATCGCCCAGGTGTCCGCCCAGGCCGGTTGGGACGTCGTGCTGCGCGATGTCACCGACGAGGCGCTGAAGCGCGGCACCGACGGCATCAAGGCCTCCTACGACAAGTTCGTGGCCAAGGGCCGGATGGAGGCGCACGACGCCGACGCCGCCCTCGCCCGCATCACCACCACCACCGACCTGGACGCGGTCGCGGACGCCGACCTCGTGGTCGAGGCCGTGTTCGAGAAGCTGGAGGTCAAGCACGAGATCTTCCGCGCGCTCGACACCCTCGTGCGCGAGGACGCCGTGCTGGCCTCCAACACCTCCGCGATCCCCATCACCAAGATCGCGGCGGCCACCGCGCACCCGGAGCGGGTCGTGGGGGTGCACTTCTTCTCGCCGGTGCCGATGATGCAGCTCGTCGAGCTGGTGCGCGGCTACAAGACCAGCGACCGGACCCTGGCCACCGCACGGGAGTTCGCCGAGTCGACGGGCAAGACCTGCATCGTCGTCAACCGCGACGTCGCCGGGTTCGTGACGACCCGTCTCATCTCGGCGCTCGTCGTCGAGGCCGTCAAGCTCCACGAGTCGGGCGTCGCCACCGCCGAGGACATCGACCTCGCCTGCAGGCTCGGCTTCGGCCACGCGATGGGCCCGCTGGCCACGGCCGACCTCACCGGCGTCGACATCCTGCTGCACGCGGCGGGCAACATCTACGCCGAGTCCCAGGACGAGAAGTTCGCGCCGCCCGAGCTGATGCGCCGGATGGTTGACGCCGGTGACATCGGCCGCAAGAGCGGGCAGGGCTTCTACACGTACTGAACGACCGGCGCGGACGTACCGGCGCGCCGGTACGGACCGCCGGGAAACCGCACACTCCCCGAAAGCATCACCCGCAGGGGTGAATTCGGTATCGGTTCGCTTACAGACGGCAACCAGTTGGCCGCGGAAGCAGTCAGACGTTGCACAGTCACAGTCACCGCCATGGAGTACGCCACCGCATCCACGGGAGCGCATATGCACATCAGGGGCGACCACGTCGAGCTGGTCGTCGGGGGCCGCCTCGACGTCCGCAGCGCGGCGGACGCCCGTACGGTCCTGCACACGGCCGTCGACGACGGAGTCGGCGACCTGGTCCTGGACCTGTCCGAACTCGACTCGTGGGACGCCACCGGGCTCGGGGTGATCATGGGCGTCCACCGCCGCGCCGGCCGGTGCGGCCGGCGCCTGGTGCTGCGCGACGTACCCCCGCAGATGCAGCGCCTGCTGGTGGCCACCCGGCTGCACCGCATCCTCGCCATCGAGGGCGGCATCGGCCTGGAGTCGCTGCCCCGCGTCTGACCCCGCACCCCGGCGAAACGTCACGTCGTGCCCAATCCCGCTGAGACCGTGACGTCTCGGGCGGTACGGCACCCCGGGCTGTCGTGGATACTGAACACGGTCTAGGGTTCGGGGCGCCCGCTGCCCACAACCCCGTGAGCGGGCCCGGACCAGAAGCGACAGCGCAGTGTGCAGCAAGGCCGGGAGGGACTTCCGCACACGACGCTTTTGGGGGGCTTGGACCTATGGACCCGATCGACCGGGAACCCGAGGAGTACGGCCAGGACGGCGACGGCGCCATGCCGCGCCCGCGCCCGCCCAGGGAACCCCTCACCACCGACTTCGCCTCGCCGTCGCCCGCACCGGCCCGCACCACCCGGCTGATCGCGGGCGAGCACCTGCTCACCGTCAACCCGGTGGACGGCAGCGAGATAGCCGCCTGCCCGCCCGGCGAACGCCCCGCGCGCCCGGTCAAGCGCACCGCCGCCGACCGCGCCGAGGCCGACCG